>CALSRE010000002.1 GCA_943788675.1 uncultured bacterium | reverse complement strand
TTGGCAAACCTATCAATCCAGAAAATTTTACTTATAGCGACAGAGATGATTTAACAAATTTAATTAAAAACAGTATTGATAAAATGATGAGAGCTTAATATGAAATATTCAATTACACATAATTTAGAACATATTAATTTGTTAAAAAATGAAGCAAAAAAAATAGTTTTTCACTAATGGGTGTTTTGATTTATTACACGTCGGTCATATCCGATACTTATCGAAAGCAAAGGAGTTAGGAGATTACTTAATTGTTGGATTAAACTCAGATAAATCAGTCAAGAATCTTAAGGGTGAAAACAGACCTATTAATATTTTTGAAGATAGAGCTAAGTTGTTAATGGCGCTCACATCAGTCGATATGGTTTTAGTATTCGAGGAACAAACTCCCAAAAATTTGATACAAGAAATACTGCCAGATATTCTTGTGAAAGGCGGTGATTATAAAATTGAGGATATTGTAGGCTCAAATACCGTAATTAAAAACGGAGGAAATGTAAAAGTTTTACAATTTCATGAAGGCTACAGTAGCTCTAGCTATATAAGTAAAATAAAAACCCTAACTTGATTATCAGAGTTATTACAAATAATTTCACGACTTTATGACAAAAAAATATATAATAGTTGCCTTAGCATTATTCTCAGCTGCCTTTGGACAAAATCTTTCAGAAAAGCCAAAAAAACCATTTATGAATACTGATGATATTTCTTTCCTTGGAACATCAAACCGTATAACATCTATACTTGACGAAGCTAAACAGTTTTTATCAGATGCTATAATTGCAGATGTCAATTGGATACAGTAGAAGTAGTATATAATATTAAAAAAGTTTTTGACCTTATGTCAGATGTTGAACAACTAGGCGTCAGAGAAGAGTTGGATAAAATTGAATTTGAAAAATTTCAAACTGATTTTGTTAAGATCTATACAACTAGACTAAATACCATAGATAGTTCAACTCAATTTCTTACAGCAGATCTAATAAAAAGAGATATCGAACAATATACTTCAGAAAATGAGTCTGTTGAGATGGGATTAACAAAGTTTACAATTATTGATGATAGAGAAGGGCATATCCCTCTTGTCTACAAATTCTCAGGTAGAAAGCTATATTAGATATTTCCAAGGCAAGGGAAGAAAAGGATTTAATGTTTGGTTAAAGAAGATATGTTCAGTATAAAGATATTATTTTACCATATCTAGAGAATATGATTTACCTGAGGAATTAATTGTTGTTTCAATGATAGAGGCAGGTTTAGACCCTAAAGCTGTATCTAGAGCTCAGGCTGTTGGATTATGGCAATTTATGTATTCTACTGGTAAGGAATATGGTTTAAATAGAAATTGGTATATAGACGAAAGACAAGATCCAATAAAATCTACGCATGCTGCAGCAAAATACTTTAAAGATCTTTATAAAGAATTTGATGATTGGTATTTAGTTTTAGCAGCATACAATGGAGGGTGGGGTAGACTGAATCGCGCATTAAAGCTTCATGAAACATCTGATTATTGGCAACTATATTCATTGCCACAAGAAACAAAGAATTATATACCTTATTATTTATCTGCAGCAATAATTGTAAAAAATCCTGAAAAATATGGTTTTAAAATTCCCAGATCAAATCCTCTTAAGTATGATGTAGTCCAAATTGAAAAGAGCGCAGATTTAACAGTTATAGCTAAAGCTGCAGGAACTAAACTTAGTACCATAAAGAGGTTAAATCCTGAACTGAGACAACCTGCAACACCAAATAATGGTCCATATTCATTAAATATTCCGATGGTAAAAAAGATATTTTTTATAAAAAATTTAGTGAAATTCCAGAGGATAGAAAGTTTGCTTTTCAAAAAGTAGAGCATAGAGTTCAAAAAGGTGAAAATTTAATTTCTATTGCTTCGAAATATCGAGTATTAGTTGCTGATTTACAGACAATAAATAATATTTCTAATATTAATAAGCTTTCAATCGGTCAAAGGTTAAAAATTCCAGTAAAGGTGGACTTTATTCGAATTATCCTGAAAAAAATTATATATTCTGTTAAAACTGGTGATACACTCGGACATATAGCCGAAGAGTTTAATACTAGAGCTAGTGAAATTAGAAAATGGAATAATATGGGATCAAAATCTGTTATTTACCCTGGTCAAAAATTATCTTTATTTGTAAAAGGACAACCAGTTAAGGATAGTCCAAAGAAAAATGTTTATATTGTCAAGACCGGTGATAGTTTGGGCAAGATTGCTAAGAAAAATAGCACTACTGTAGCAAAAATTAAAAGTTGGAATAGTATGAAATCTTCTACAATTTATCCTGGTCAAAAACTAACAATTTATTTTGAATGATTAAGCAAGATATAGTAGATAATGTAGCAAGCGCTACTGGGCTTACGAAGGTAGAGGTGGAAGCTGTACTTAATGAGTCTTTTAGTGAAATAATTAAAGCATTAAGTAGTAATGATAAAATAGAATTGCGAGGATTTGGTACATTCAGTGTTAAGCATAGACTGCCTAAAAAGGCAAGAAATCCTAAGACTGGAGATCCAATTTTCTTGCCTGAGAGATATGTACCAGTTTTTAAGCCATCAAAGTTGATGAAGAAAACAGTAAATGAAAAATTAATCGAATATTAAGGAGCAATAAATGCCTTGCGGTAAAAAAAGAAAAAAAAGAAAAATGAATACTCATAAACGTAAAAAACGTTTAAGAGCAGATAGACATAAGAAAAAAAATAAATAATTAAAATGCAAGTCAAGAGTTTTGCTATATGGGCTAATGCAGAAAAAGAAAAAGTTCCTGCGTTAGTCCAAAACGCTTTGCAATGGGCTAGTGAAAATAATATAAATGTTCATTTAGCCGATCGCCTAAAAAGTATTAGCATCGATGGTGATGTTTCATATTTTTCTACCCAAAATCCACCAGAAGTAGATTTCCTTCTTTGTTTAGGAGGAGATGGTACTCTTATATCCGGTGTAAGAATTTTTTCTAATCCATCAGTTCCTGTAATTGGTGTTCATTTAGGAGGACTGGGATTTTTAGCTCAAATTACTCCAGAGGTGTTGATTGATAAATTAGAAGCAGTTAAGAATAATGAATTTAAAATTCAAGATAGATTGGTTTTATCTGCTAAAATTTCAGACAATAATAATTCTTTTTATGCTGTCAATGATTTTGTAGTTCAAAACGAAACGTCGTTTAGAGTAACGTCCTTGTCATTATTTATAGACAACCAACATGTAAGTGACTATAAGTCTGATGGAATTATTATAAGCACTCCAACAGGTTCAACTGCATATTCTTTATCTTCAGGTGGACCAATTGTTCAACCAGATGTTTTTTCAATTATAGTAACTCCTATATGCACCACATTCTCTTACATCGAGACCTCTTGTGTTGCCACCTGATGTTGAAGTTGAATTTAGGTTTAATGCTGATTCTGAAAAAAATCTTAACCTTATTGTTGATGGGCAGAATATTATAAATTTACAAGTCAGTCTACCGTGAGAATATCTCAAGCTAAGCATCATTATAAATTTATCACTTTCAAAGATTATAATTATTATGAGACTCTCAAAAATAAAATGATTTGGGGAAAAAGAGGGTCATAAAAAAAGGAAATCAAAAAATGTCAAAAAAAATATCAATAGATCAAATAAATCAAACTCAGAGCCAATGTTTCAGATGATAAACATACAAAAGTTGTGAGAAATGCAATGATTAAAACTAATTCTAATGAACTTTCAATGGATTGGGATAAGATATAGAAAGATAGATCATTCTTTTTCTCATGTTGTTTCCGGTGAAATGCCTGCTACTAATCAAAAATCAAGTGGAAGATGTTGGGGTTTTGCTGGATTAAATCTTTTTAGAATTTATTTAGGAAGAAAACACAACTTGAAAGATTTTCAATTTTCTCAAAGCTATTTTATGTTCTGGGATAAGCTAGAAAAAGCAAACTATTTTTTAGAGTCTATTCTATCTACGCTTGACGAAAAATCTGACAGCAGAATTATTATGCATTTACTTCAAACACCAACTGAAGATGGCGGACAATGGGATATGTGGGCAAATTTAATTAAGAAGTATGGCGTGATACCGCAAGCTGAAATGTCGGAATCATTTTCATCAAGCCAGTCTTCTGAAATGAACAAGATGTTGTCAAGAAAGTTAAGAGAGAACGCACATGATTTACGTAAAAAATCTACAGAAGGATCTTCAAATGATGATTTAAGCAAATTGAAAAATCAAATGATTGAGGAAATCTTTAAAATGCTAACTATGCATCTAGGAACTCCTCCAGAAACTTTTGATTGGCAGGTAGAGATAAGGATAAAAAATTTAGCAGATTTGAAAATTTAACTCCACAATCTTTTTATCAAGAACATGTTGGATTAAATCTTGATGACTATGTTTGTTTGATTAATTGTCCGATGAGCGATAAAGAGTATAATAAAATTTATACTGTTGAACATTAGGTAATGTTGTAGAAGGCAATGCAATTAGATATCTTAATGTTGAAAGCAACACTATGAAAGAAGCTTGTATTAAATCAATAAAGGATGACAATCCTGTATGGTTTGGTTGCGATGTAGGAAAGCATTTTCATAGGGATTTAGGGGTGATGGACACAGAATTATTTGATTATGAAATGTTTTATGATACAGGTTTTAAAATGAATAAAGCAGAAAGACTAGAGTATGGTCAAAGCCAAATGACGCATGCCATGCTTTTCACTGGTGTTGATTTAGATAAGAATCAAAATGCAGTAAAATGGAGAGTAGAAAATAGTTGGGGTGACAAAGGTGGAAATAAAGGATATCATATTATGACTGATAAGTGGTTTGATGAGTATAATTATGAAATTGTTGTCCATAAAGACTATATATCAGATGAGCTAAACGAAATTTTTGAATCTGGAGAAGCAATTCCATTAAAACCATGGGATCCTATGGGCGCATTAGCAAAATAAATGGATACTTTAAGTCATGCTCTGTGGGGTAGTGGTCTTTTTGGCTATAGAGGACATTGGAAGTTAGCCATTTTTTTTGGTGCAATGCCGGATCTTGTATCGTTTGGAGTTCTATTTGTTGTAAAATTTTTTAGCGGTTCTTTAAAATATGGAGGATTGCCAACCTTAGAAAGCTTAAAACAACTTGAGCCATTTCCAGATTGGCTCTTTTTTATGGATAATTTATCCCACAGTTTTTTAACAGCTTTTATTGTGATTGGAATAGCAGCAAAATTTAAAAAAGAATTAGTTTGGCCTATGTTAGCTTGGCCTTTCCATATTGTTTTAGATTTCCCATTTCATACAAAAGAATTCTTTCCAGTCAAAATTTTTTGGCCTTTATCTGATATGCATTTTGATGGAATTTCTTGGTCTAGCCCGGAAGTGATAATACCAAATTGCGCAGGAATAATTTTATTATATATTTATAGATATAAAAATCTATCTAAGTCTAAAAATTGAAGAAAATAAGTTTTTGATAATGTACCCCGCCATTTTTGGATTTTCTTTTAGCCTTCTAATTGAATAGTCATACCAATTATCTCCATAGGGAAGATAGACTCGAACAGTATTTCCATCATCCATAAGTTGTTTAAGTTTTTTACGCATTGGTACACCGTGTAATACTTGAAATTCAAACCTATTTTTAGGAACATTATTTTCTTTTAACCATGAACATAGATCGTCTATCAAGTTTTCGTCATGCGTTGCTATTCCAACATAAGATTTTTTTTAATGGCTTTTTTAACAAGCTTGATATAATTATCTCTAATTTCTTGGTAATCATTTAAAACTAGTTTTGGATCTTCTACATAAATTCCTTTGCATACTCTTACATTAAAGTTTTCATTGCTAAGATTGTTAATATCAGCTATAGATCTATGTAAGTAAGCTTGAATAACTATGCCAATTTTTTGGTATTCTGCAAACATTTCTTTATATAGCCGGATAGTTTCTGATGTATAAGGAACATTCTCCATATCCAATCTAAGAAAATTATTATTTTTTTTAGCTGCTTGCACGAGAGAAGAAAGATTTCTCTTTACTATATCGTAACCTAAATCTTGTCCAATATGGGTTAATTTTATTGAAATATTAGCAGATAATTTTCTTTTTGAAATTTCATCGTAAATAGATGTGTATCTATCTGTAATTTCTTTAGCCTCAATTTCAGTCTGAACGTGTTCACCAAGAATATCTATTGCTACCTCAAATCCTTGATCATTTAATTTTTTAACATTATCGAGCATTTCATTATCTGAAATTCCTGCTATGTATGGTGAGGCAACAATTTTGACAAAAAATTTTGGCAAAAAAGGAATGATTTGAATTATTAAATTATTTATTAACTTCATGTTTAATAAATTTAATAAATAAAAAAAAGAATGAAAGCAGTATTAATAAAATGAAAGTAGTATTGATTATTGGAGGAGCAGTTTCAGGCTCAACAGCTGTAAAAAAACTTACAGATGAAGGTATACGTTGTGTAGTCGTAGATCAAAATAGAATGCCTTATGGGAAAATTGAAGATGGACTTCCAAGATGGCATGAAAAACAAAGAATTAACGAATATTTTAAGATTGATGATATTTTATCGCATGACTTAGTAGATTTTGTTCCTCTTACAAGAATAGGTGAAGATATTTCATTTGAAGAGATTTATAATATGGGATGGAGCTGCATTTATTTTGCTAATGGAGCTTGGAAAGATAGATCTTTTCCATTACCAGATATTGAAAAGTTTGATAATTTTTACTATCAAAACCCTTTTGTTTTTTGGTTCAATCATTATCATGAATCATCTTATGTTGGCCCTAAAGTAGATATCCAAGATAATGCTGTTGTTATTGGCGGAGGGTTAGCTTCCATTGATGTATGTAAGATTACTCAATTAGAATTAGTTAGGCAGAAAGTTGAATCCAAAATTGATAATTTTGATATTATTGAAATGGAGCATAAAGGTATTCCAAAATATTTAGATCAATTTAATCTAAGGTATGAAGACCTAGATATTAAAGGGACTACTTTGGTATATCGTAGAAACATAGAAAATATGCCTCTAACAACTATTCCAGAAGATGCACCTGAGGCTGTTGTTGAAAAAAGAAAAATGGCTAGACGAAAAATTCTAAGCAATACTCAAGATAAATTTTTATTTAATGTCGCTGAATGTACTCAACCAGTTGGCTTGTCTTACGATGGAAAAAAATTAAATGGCTTAGAAGTGATTGAAAATGAAATTATAGATGGAAAGTTAATGCCAAAAGAAGGTTCATCAAAAATTCTATCTGGTAATACATTTATTAGTTCAATTGGAAGCTTACCTGAACCAATCGAAGGAATACCAATGGATGGTTCAACTTATAATATTGTTGATCAAGACTCTGGTAAATTTGATGAACTAGATAAAGTTCATGGGATGGGTAATGCAATTACTGGAAAAGGCAACATTAAAGCTTCAAGAGTTAGCGCTAAAACAGTTGGCGACTTAACTTTAGAATTAATTCATGATATAGACAAAGATTCAGTCAAAAAAATTGATTCTAAAGTGCAAGAATGGCAATCAAAATCATCTTATGATGGAAATTATTTTGAATGGAAAGCAAAAAAATAATATTTTTGTAATAAATCTATAGAACTCAACAATCTTTTTTAGTACCTTCCTTTGTCAAAATAAGACATTTGTAAATTCATAAGAGTTGATGCAAAAAATTAAGATTAAAAAAGGGCATGATATCAATATTTCTGGGTTAGCATCTAGAGAATTTACCACCGCGTCCAATCCAAAATTTGTTTCAATCTCCCCTCAAGATTTCAATTATGTCAAACCAAAAATGATTGTTAGAGAAAATGATAAGGTTTCTATGGGTGACGCACTTTTTTTTGATAAAAATAATCCTGATGTAAAATGGCCAGCCATCGCTTCTGGAGTCATTTCAAAAATAGTCTACGGAGAAAGAAGGGCAGTGCAAGAAATCATTATTGCGGTTGATAGTGAGATTGAAGAAAATACTAGTTCAGTGGGGAATTTAGGTTCTTCACCAAAAGCCGTCATCAAAGAGTTTTTAACTGAAAAAAATATGTGGCCTTTTATAACACAAAGACCTTTCAATAAAGTTGTAAATCCTCAAGATGAACCCAAATGTATTATTGTTTCTTTGGCAGATTCATCTCCACTAGCAAACGATCTCTCTTTTTCATTAAATGATAAAAAAGATGATATAATTTCAGCTTTATCAGTTTTAAAAAAACTAACTGATGGTCATTTATATGTTGCAGTTAGAGGAAATAATTTTTCATATTTGTCAGATTATGATTTTATAAATCTTTTACAGATTGAAGGTCCGCATCCATCAGGGAATGTCGGCGTAATTTTAAATAAGGTTAACCCTATAAATCAAAATGAAGTTGTTTGGACAGTTCAAGGATCGCATTTACCAATTCTTGGAAGGCTATTTTCAAAAGGAGAATATGATTTTTCATTAAATATTAATGTAGCTGGTCCAGCTGTTACTCCATCCTATTATAAGTCAAGAATGGGAGTACAATTTGATTGTTTTAGCAAATCATTAAAATTGGATAAAGTAAGAGTTATATCTGGCAATGTTTTAACTGGGAAGAAAGTAGAAATTGATAGATTCTTAGGATTTTATCATTCAACATTTTCTGTTATTGAAGAGTCGCATGAAAGACCGTTTATTGGATGGCTACATCCTGGTGGAAAATCTAAATACAGTGTTTTCAACGCATATTTTGGTTCAAATAATAATTCGTATGATTTTACTACTTTGCAAAATGGAAGCAACAGAGCATTTGTTCCAGTCGATGCATGGGAAAAGGTTTTCCCTATGGATATTTATATCAATTCGCTTGCTAGAAGTATCGAGGCAAATGATGTTGATGAGATGGAACAGTTAGGTATTTATGAATGCGATGAAGAAGATGTAGCTTTGTGTTCATTTGTGTGCCCAAGCAAGTCAGATGTCGGCTCTATAATAAGAACAGGACTAGATACAATATACTTTGATAAATAATTATGAATTTTTTAAGAAAAATATTTGCTGAATCAGGAAAGCTAGTTGAAAAAGGGAAGCCTTTATCTTGGGCTTATCCGGTTTGGGAAGCAGCTGATACAATTTTCTTTTCAACAAATAAGCAAACAAGTAATGGTCCCCATATTAGGGATAATATGGATATTAAAAGAACGATGTTCTTTGTTGTTATCGCTCTAATCCCTTGTTATATATTCGGAGCTTACAATATTGGGTATTTAAATTCTTTAGCTTTAGATATTGAAAGAAGTCTTTTAGCAAATACCTTATTTGGTCTTACTTATGTACTCCCAATTTTAATCATTACCTTTATTGCAGGCGCTATCTGCGAATTAACATTTGCTATTATTAGAAAACATGAGGTAAATGAAGGTTTTCTCGTTTCATGTGCTTTGATTCCATTAACTATGCCACCAGACGTTCCACTTTGGCAAGTTTTTATGGGAACAAGTTTTGGTATAATTATAGGTAAAGAAATTTTTGGCGGCGTAGGTACAAACGTCTTTAACCCAGCATTAACTGCTAGAGCATTCATGTATTTTGCTTTTCCTACTAAGATTTCTGGAGATAAAGTTTGGGCAGTAGGTCCGGATGGGTATAGCGGTGCCACGGCATTAGCTATTCCTGCAAACCCTGTTGAGTATGATACTGCTTCAAATTTATTTGCTGCTTCAACCCAATTTGATTTTTCATTAATGAATATGTTTTTGGGTTTAATTCCTGGATCAATAGGGGAGACAAATAAGCTATTAATTATTGGCGGAGCATTATTCCTGATTTATTGCGGAATTGCTTCATGGAGAATAATTGCAAGCTCAATTATTGGTTTAGTTTGTACTGCATTCTTATTTAATCTATTATCAGGATTTTCAACGAATGCTATGTTGACCATTACTCCACTTCAACATTTATTAATTGGAAGTTTTCTGTTTGGAACAGTTTTTATGGCTACAGAGCCAGTAACATCATCTCATACAAACACTGGAAGATGGATTTATGGATTTTTAATTGGAGTACTAACTGTTATTATTCGTTCAATAAACCCAGCTTACCCTGAAGGGGTAATGCTAGCTATTTTGATTATGAATATGTTTGCTCCGCTAATAGATTATTATGTTATACAATCAAATATAAAAATGAGGTTGGCAAGAAATGTATAGTAATAATTATACACTTGGATTTGTATTCATCGTTACTCTTGTTCTAGGTACTATGTTATCTTTTACAAAAGATAGCGTCAAAAGCTTGCAAGATCAAAACCTCAAAGCAGACGTGCAGAAAACTATTCTTAGGTCTTTAAATTTTGAAGAAAACCTTCTTGAAAGCAACGAAAGCATTGAGCAAACTTTTAAAAATTATATTGATGCTAAATGTGTTAATGTTGAGGGCGAAATTGTAGAATGTAATATTGAAGAAGTAGATATAGAAAAAAATGAAGAAACCTTGCCTATATATATTAGAATGAATAATGAAAAAATTGAAGGTATAGCGCTTCCTATCGCTGGTAAAGGTTTGTGGTCTACAATCTTTGGATATATTGCATTAAATCCAGATACTGATTCAGTGCTAGGAATTCAATTTTACAAACATGGAGAAACTCCAGGTCTTGGAGGAGAAGTAGAGAAAAAATGGTTTACTGATAACTTTGTCAATCATCCAATCAAAGAATCAAATGGCGAGATTACATATGTACCAAAGAAAATTAGAAATGAGAACGGAAAAATTATAAGTATCTCTGTTATTAAGGGTGGGGTTGACTATTCAAAGTCAAACAAATCAGCAATTCATCAAGTAGACGGAATATCAGGAGCTACTGTTACCGCAGATGGTGTTTCTGATTTTCTTCTTGAGGATTTGTTGAGATATGAAAAAACATTAGATAAGATAAGAGATTATGGAACTATTTAATTCAGAATCAAAAAAGATAATTAGCGATCCAATAAACGTTAATAATCCAATATCTTTACAAGTTTTAGGTATTTGTTCTGCTTTAGCTGTAACAATAAGACTTGATCAGGCTATCATTATGACATTAGCTGTTATCTTTGTTTTATGTTCATCGAATGTAATATTATCTTTAATTAGAGAGTATATACCTGCTAGAGTTAGAATTGTGATTATGTTATCTGTTATTGCTTCTCTGGTATCGGTTGTCGATGAATTATTAAAAGCATATCTATACGATATGAGTAAGCAATTATCTGTATTTGTTGGTCTTATTATCACAAATTGTATCATTATGGGTAGAGCAGAGGCATTTGCTTTAAAAAATAGTCCTTCAAAAGCATTTCTTGATGGTTTAGGAAATGGTTTTGGCTATGGTTTAATAATTATTATTGTTTCATTTTTTAGAGAGCTATTTGGAGCAGGTACAATAACTCTTCCTGATGGAGGAGCGGGTTATGTACTTTGGAGTATCCCAGAGTCATGGTATGCTGCTGGATATGAAAATATAGGTTTATTAGTTCTATCTCCTGGAGCATTTATAATCTTAGGATTAGTTATTTGGGCTCAAAGAGAAATGGCTGGAATTGAGGAGGAGGCATAGTGTCTGGATTAGAGCATTATTTAAGCATTTTTACTAAAGCTGTATTTATTGAGAATATAGTATTAGCCTATTTTTTAGGTTTATGTTCATTCCTTGCAATTTCAAAAAATATTAATGCTTCAGTTGGAATTGGAATGGCAGTAGTGGTTGTTCTAACAATCACAGCTCCAATTAATTGGGTTTTGTGGGAATTTCTCCTTGATAAAGGTGCACTTGTTTGGATAAGTGAAGATTTTAAGAACACAGATTTAGGTTTTTTAAAACTAATTGTCTTTATCTCTGTTATTGCAGCAATGGTACAACTGGTTGAGATGTTTATGGAGAGATTTTCTCAATCACTATATAATAGTTTAGGAATTTTTCTTCCATTGATTGCTGTAAATTGTTCAATTTTAGGTGGATCATTATTTATGGTAGAAAGAGAATATACTATATCAGAAACTGTAGTATATGGTTTTGGCTCAGGCGTAGGATTTTTTCTAGCAATAGTAGCTCTTGCTTCAATTAGATATAGAATAAGATATTCTAACATTCCACCCAGACTTCAAGGAGTTGGAATGGCTATGCTATTAACCGGTTTATTATCAATGGCTTTTATGGCCTTTTCAGGAATTGATTTATAATGAGTGATATTTTATTAGGTGTAATTGTTTTTTCATCAGTAATCCTATTTTTGGTGATTATCTTGAATGTATTAGGAGATATTTTACTTCCTCAAGGAGAAGTTACCTTGTTAATTAATGATGATGCTGACAAATCAATTAAGGTTGATACAGGTGGAACTGTTTTAAATGCATTAGCTTCTCAAAATGTATATCTACCATCAGCATGCGGCGGACAAGGGACATGTGCTCAATGTAAATGTCAGGTCATTGAAGGCGGCGGAGATATTCTTCCTACAGAGGAAGCTTATATTTCAAGATCAGATCAAAAAGATAATTGGAGATTAGGTTGTCAGGTTAAGATTAGGAATGATATGAAAATTCAAGTACCTGATGAAATTTTTAGCATAAGAAAATGGGATGCTGTTGTTAAATCAAATGATAACGTAGCAACCTTTATTAAAGAATTGATTCTTGAGCTTCCTGCTGATGATCCAATACATTTTGAATCTGGTGGATATATACAGATTGATGTTCCTACATACAAAGATTTGCAATATAAAAATTTCGAAATACAAGACTTATATACATCTGATTGGGATAAATTTGATATTTGGCAATATACTGCTGAAAATAATGAGCCAGTGTTTAGAGCTTATTCAATGGCAAATCACCCAGCAGAAGGAAATATTATTATGTTAAACATCAGAATTGCAAGTCCACCACCTGGTAATCCATCAGTTCCTCCTGGTATTGCTTCATCTTATGTGTTTGACTTAAAAAAAGGAGATAAGGTAACTGTTTCAGGTCCTTATGGTGAGTTTTATATTAAAGATACTGATCGTGAAATGGTATATATTGGCGGAGGAGCAGGTATGGCACCGCTCAGATCTCATATCTTCCATTTGCTTAAAACTGAAAAGTCAAAAAGAAAAATTTCATTTTGGTACGGCGCTCGTTCAGAAAAAGAAATGTTCTATGATGAAGAATTTAAAGCATTAGCTGATGAATTTGATAATTTTACATATCATGTTGCGCTTTCAGATCCTTTACCGGAAGATAATTGGAAGGGGCCAACCGGATTTATTCATCAAGTAGCTCACGATATGCATCTAGAAAATCATGAAGATCCAACTGAATGCGAATATTATTTATGTGGACCTCCAATGATGATTAGTGCTGTGCAAAAAATGTTATGGGACTTAGGCGTAGAAGAAGATATGATCGCTTATGATGATTTCGGTTAGAAAATTAGCCTTTTTATTTTTCCTAGTAATACTTAGTTGCAATTCGCCTTCAAAAAATAATATAGATAATATTGTATCTATTTCAGGAAAAACTATGGGAACAACTTATACTATTAAATTTCTCCCAAAGAGTGATAGTCCAAAAGAAATTGAAGAAAATTATTTACAAATTGAAGCAATCTTAAAAGATATAAATCTTCAAATGTCCACTTATATTGCTGACAGCGAAATTTCAACTTTTAATAGTTCAGAAAAAACTGAATGGTTTAAAATTTCCAAAGATTTTGAAACTGTGATTAGAAAATCATTTCAGTATCATCAGCTATCTAATGGTTTATATGATATTACCATAATGCCGCTCGTAAATCTTTGGGGATTTGGTCCAGCTATCTTTGACAGCAAGCCATCTGAAGCAGAAATTGACAGCGTTATGGCGTTTGTTGGGCAAAATTTAATTGAAATTGATGAACTAAAAATCAGAAAAAAAGATCCAAGAGTTCAAATTGACTTAAGTTCAATTGCTAAAGGTTTTGCAGTTGATAAATTGTTTAATTCTCTTAAACATTATGATGAATTATTTATTGAAATTGGAGGAGAAATAAGAACTAAGTCAGTCAATAAGGATTGGAAAATTGGAATCAATACACCTGCTATTAACAATATCAATAACGATATTGAATTAATTATCTCTCTTAATAATTTATCAATTGCCACATCGGGTAATTATAGAAACTATTATTTTGATAAAGATAATTTTTTTCATCATGAAATAAATCCAAATACTGGATATCCAGTATTATCGAATATTGGTTCAGTTTCAGTGATTTCAAATGAGTCTTGTATGGATGCTGATGCTTTGTCAACTATGCTGTATGTAATGGATTCTAGATTGATAAATGATATTATAGATAATATAAATCAAGCAGAGTCATTAGTTATTAAAGTGTTTGAAGACGGAACTTTCAAAAAAGAATTTTCTCAAAACTTTCCTTTAAATTAGAAATTGCTTTCACATTTTTCTGGTTCACCGCCACATATTTCACAACCATCAGGCGAATCTCCACATGCTTTTTTTAAAGGTTTATTTTTTAATATCAGCCCCAGATTCATTGCTAACATTGATAAGCCAAAAATAAGCAAAACTAGTAATAAAGTGTTCATGCTTAAATATAAATGAAAGTATACGATTTTAATAATTTTTTCAGTCGTTTGTATTTAAATTATCGCCTATGGAATTATTAAATCATCCTGTTGGAATTATTTCAATAATATTATTTATTATTGCGTACGCTTTTGTAATGACTGAAGAAGTCACTCATTTGAGAAAATCTAAACCCGTTCTTTTTGTGGCGGGAATAATTTGGGCAATGATAGCGTGGGTCGGTGTTCAGACTGGAGATTCTTATGCCGTCAAAAAAGAAATTATGCATGCATTTGACGAGTTCAATCAATTAATGCTATTCCTATTAGTTGCAATGACTTATATCAATTCTATGTCAGAGAGAAATGTTTTTGAAAAATTACGCTCTATTTTACTTAGTCAAAATTTTTCATATAAAAAATTATTTTGGATTACAGGTTTTATATCTTTCTTCTTATCTCCTATAGCAGATAATCTTACAACAGCACTTACTATGTGTGCGGTAGTTCTAGCTGTTGGTAAAGGTAATAAAAATTTTACTAGTATTAGCTGTGTTAATATTGTCGTTGCTGCTAATGCAGGAGGAGCTTTCAGTCCCTTTGGCGATATAACTACATTAATGGTATGGCAAGCGGGGTATGTTGAATTCACCCAATTTTTTAAATTGTTTTTACCTTCTCTTGTAAATTTTGTTATACCATCTTTTATAATGAGTTTTTTTATTAAGGGGTCTGCACAAGATGTTGAGAATCCCCCAGTAATTTTAAAACGAGGAGCTATTGTAATTAGCGTCTTATTTTTAGTTACTATAATGATGGCAATTTCGTTCAAGAATTTTTTAAATCTTCCTCCGGTTTTTGGTATGATGTTTGGTTTAAGTTTATTGCAGATTTTTGGATATTATCTCAAGAGATCATATTCATCTGCAAGCAGAATTACCAGAGATGGATCTGATCAGCCTTTTGGAGTTTTTAAGCAGATTGCTCAAGCTGAATGGGATACTCTTTTATTCTTTTATGGTGTGATTATGTGTGTTGCTGGATTATCTAAAATTGGATACCTTGCCTTGTTAAACACTACATTGTACGACGGTCTTGGTTTTACTACGGCTAATTCCTTGATGGGAATTATATCTGCACTAATTGATAATATACCTGTTATGTTCTCAGTGATTCAAATGCATGACACAACAACAATGGATCTAAACCAATGGCTTTTAATTACCTTAACAGCCGGTGTAGGCGGTAGCCTTTTATCTATTGGTTCTGCTCCAGGCGTTGCTTTAATGGGTCAGGCTAAAGGTATTTATACATTTTCTAGCCATCTTAGATGGACAGGAGTTATTTTTATTGGTTATGTGATGAGCATTCTTACTCATTTATGGCTTTCAGGACTTCTTTGATGAGAATTACTAAGGTTACTACTAGAAATGGCGATAGCGGGAAAACTAATTTAGCCAAGGGCGAACAAGTTCTAAAATCTGATGACATTATACATGCCTTAGGAGAGATTGACGAATTAAGTAGCGTTATAGGTGTTTGTATATCGCTATCAAACGATTCAGATATCTCAAATTTTTTGATGAAAATTCAAAATAATCTCTTTGATATTGGTGGACATATTTCTATGAATCTAAATGATAATTCTATTGTTAATAGTGAAATGATTAGCGAATTAGAAAGTAAAATAAATTTTTTGAATGAAGATTTGAGTCCTTTGAAAGAATTTATTCTGCCAAGCGGAAATCATTTCTCATCAAATTTACATATTGCTAGAGCAGTTTCAAGAAGAGCAGAACGATCTGCTGTTAAACTGTATATCGATTCTCTAGCCAATAATCCAGTGATAATGTATCTAAATAGGTTATCTGATTATTTTTTTGTTCTTTCAAGATATTATAATAAACAAAATAATATTCCTGAAACTACTTGGAAGAGGTAGTTATGAATTTTACTGAAATTCAATCAATAATTAATAAGCATGATAAAATCTTTATATCATCTCATATTAATCCTGATGGTGATAGTTTGGGTTCTGCGTATGCTATGTATGAATATTTAAGTAAACTTGGTAAAGATTGTATAATTGTAAATCATTCTCCAATTCCTGAAGTCTATAGTTTTTTGAATAAGGATAATATTTTTCAAGAACTTGATGAAGAAGCTGTTTCATTTATTAAGAAAGCAGATTTGGGTTTGATTTTGGATATAGGAGATTTTTACAGACTTGGCGATATAGCATATCTAATTGAAGATAATAATATCAAAACATTAAGCATAGATCATCATGCTAAATCAGATAACGATTTGTTTACATATGATTTTATTAATACTAATGCATGCTCTGTTGGAGAAATACTTTACTCTTTTTTAAGGGAGATTGATAAGTCAAAAATTTCAGAAGATATTATGTTAGGAATTTATGTAGCAGTATTAACTGATACTGGTTCTTTTAGACATAGTAATACTACAGACATAAGTCACGAAATAGCCGTGCATGCTATTAAACAAGGACTAAACATTTCAAAGATATATCAAAATATTTATGAAAATTCTTCAGTGAGTAGAATGAAATTATTGGGCAATGTTATTCAAAAATTAAATTATGATTGTGGAGGAGATTTAGTTTGGTTTGCACTGAACCACGATATGATTAAAGAGGTAAATGGAAACAACCAAGATTTTGATGGCTTTACTGATTTTTTTAGAGGAATAAAAGGAGTGGAGGTATCTTTAATGCTGTATGATTTACAGGGCAAAGTAAGGCTCAGTTTTAGATCAAAAGGTAAATACAGAGTTAATGAAATTGCTAAAAAAATGGGCGGAGGCGGTCATCCATTTGCTGCTGCTGCTTTGGTTGAGGGTGAATTTTCAGAAGTAAAATCAACTGTTTTAAATCTAATGTCAACATATATAAATAAGTTTAATGAAGATAATAATAGCTAAAGACGCTGGATATTGTTTTGGAGTAAGAGATGCTGTTAACAGCGCTTATGACATGAGTAAAAAATATGGTGAAGTCTATATGCTTGGTGATATTGTTCATAACGAAAGCGTTGTAGATGATTTGGCTAAAGAAGGAGTAAAGGTAGTTGAAAAACTAGATCAGATTCCTAAGGATAAACCTGTACTTTTTAGAGCTCATGGAACAGCTAAAGATGTTTGGCAGAAAGCAGAAAAGCAAAAAATGAATATTATAGATGCTACTTGTCCATTGGTTCATGAAATTCATCATGAAGTAAAGGCGTTGCATAAAGAAGGAAGAAAAATAATTATTATTGGCGATCATGGCCATGATGAAGTAGTAGGTATTGCAAGTCAAATACCAGATCCAATAATTATAGCTTCAGTCGAAGAAGCAAAAGCATTAAGAAAAACTAAGAAAGCAGGGATAGTAAGTCAGTCAACCCAGACAATAGAGAATGTTCAAGATATTATAAATATTTTGATGACAAAAGTATTTGACTTGAGGTTTGTTAATACAATCTGTTTTCCAACAAAGAGAAATCAAGAGCAAATTAAGGAGTTATCTGAAATTACAGACTTGATGATTATTATCGGCTCTTTCACAAGCGCAAATTCAAAAAGGTTAGCAGAATTGAGTAAAGAAAGAAATAAAAATACTTATCAAGTTACTTGTGCAGCAGAAATTGATTTCGCTTGGATAACAAGTGATGTAAATTCAATAGGAATATCTGCAGGAGCTTCAACTCCAGATTGGATAATAGAGTCAGTAATTAAAAAAGTCAAAGAAATAACCAATACAGAAGAAAAGGAAATTATTCATGAGTAAAGAATCATTTAAAGTTAAAGTCGGTTTAGCAGAAATGTTAAAGGGCGGGGTAATTATGGATGTAACAAACGTTGAGCAAGCCAAAATAGCAGAAGACGCAGGAGCAGTATCAGTTATGGCTCTTGAAAGAATACCTTCAGATATTAGAAAAGATGGTGGGGTTGCTAGAATGAGTAATCCTCATATGATCAAAGAAATACAGGAGAATGTGTCTATACCTGTTATGGCTAAATGTAGAATTGGACATTTTGCCGAAGCTCAAATCTTGGAAGCATTAGAAGTAGATTTTATCGATGAAAGCGAAGTGTTAACAATGGCAGATGAGTATGCGCATGTAGACAAGCATCCTTTTAAAGCACCATTCGTTTGTGGTGCAAGGAACTTAGGAGAAGCATTGAGAAGAATTCATGAAGGCGCAGCTTTAATTCGAACTAAAGGTGAAGCTGGAAGTGGAAATATTGTAGAAGCAGTTAGACATATGAAAATGATCACTTCTCAAATTATTGAACTTCAAAATGCAGACTTATCTTTAAAAGCAGAAGAATATAGAGTTCCTGTTGATTTGGTTGAAGAGGTAGCAAAAAATCAAAAACTTACCGTTCCTAACTTTGCTGCTGGAGGAATTGCAACTCCTGCAGATGCATCATTGATGATGCAATTAGGAGCTGAAACAGTTTTTGTAGGCTCGGGAATATTTAAGAGTGAAGATCCATCTGAAAGAGCACATGCAATTGTAAAATCAGTAACACATTACAAAAATGCAAAAGATGTATTAAGCGCCTCTTATAATCTGAAAGATGCTATGAAAGGGATTCTTATGTCTGATATTGCTGAAGAAGAAAAATTTTCTAATAGAGGAGACTGATTGTGATTGGCGTCCTTGCACTTCAAGGAAATTTTGATGCTCACATAAAAGTTATTAAAAAACTTAATCTAGATTATAGGCTAGTTAATAAATCTAAAGACCTTGATTGTTTAGATGGTCTTGTTTTTCCGGGAGGAGAATCAACAACAATTTCAAAGCTATTTAAAAAAAATGACAATTTAATTGATGGAATTAAAGATTTTTCAAATTACAAACCTATACTAGGTACTTGCGCTGGCATTATTTTAATGTCTAAACAAGCAAACGATGAGAGAGTTTATAATTTTGGTTTTTTAGATGTTATTATGCAAAGAAATGCTTATGGAAGACAGGTACATTCTTTTGAGGGAAACATTTCAGTTAATTATTTAGACTCAAGCAAAGATACTAAAGCGCTTTTTATCAGAGCGCCAAAAATAAAAGAAATTGGAAAAGATGTTGAAGTTTTTGCAACTTACAAAAATGAAGTAATTGGGGTAAAGCAAGGAATGCACGTAGGAGTAACATGCCATCCAGAATTATTAAATGAAACTTTGATACATAGTATTTGTTTTAATAAAAAATAGATGAAGTATATAAACAATATAAAAACACCTAATGATCTAAAAAGCATTCCTAAAGAAAAGCTAGGGAATGTATGTGATGAGTTGAGATTGCATATAACAGAAACTATAAATGAGATAGGTGGACATTTAGCACCAACGCTCGGAGCTGTTGAGATTACAACTGCTATTCACTATGTTTTTGATACACCTAAAGATAAAATTGTATGGGATACAGGACATCAAGCATATGCTCATAAAATTCTTACAGGGAGATATGACAATTTCTCAACTATAAGAAAGTATCAAGGTTTAAGCGGGTTTTTAAAAAGGTCTGAAAGTGAATATGATGTTTTTGGTGCTGGGCATGCATCTACTTCTATTTCAGCAGCGCTTGGAATAGCAGCAAGTAGAAATTTGGAAAATGATAATTTTAAAGTTGTTAGTATTATAGGAGACGGCGCCTTATCAGGTGGCTTAGCATTTGAAGCGATGAATAATGCTGGAAATATAAAAAAACAACTACTTGTAATTGTTAATGATAACGATATGTCTATCAGTCCTAATGTAGGAGCTTTTAGAAATTATTTAGTAAAAATTGCTACTAATAAAAATTATAATAAGTTTAGAAAATGGATCTATAAAACAATAAAAAAACTACCAAGCAGTTTGAAGGTAGGTGAGTCTATACTCAGAAAAGCAGAGTCTAGCGCAAAAAAGTTTTTTCTTCCAACAACAGTTTTTGAAGATTTAGGTTTTAGATATTTTGGACCAATTGATGGTCATAATATTACTGAGCTTGTCGATGTATTAGAAAAAATTAAAGATCTAGATACACCAGTGGTTTTGCATGCAATTACTAAAAAGGGTAAAGGTTTGGATTATGCGGAGGATGATCCTTTAAAATATCATAGTGTAAAAGAAAGAAAAAAAGATTCTAATGATAAGCCTATCCAAGCACCTATATATCAAAACGTTTTTGGTGAAGTAATATGCAACCTTGCAAAAGAAAACAAAAATATTGTTGCTATCACAGCTGCCATGAGAGAAGGAGCAGGTTTAGTTAGTTATTCGTCAAAATTTCCAAATAGATTTTATGATGTAGGAATAGCTGAGGGGCATGCTGTAACTTTTAGCGGTGGATTGGCAACAGAAAATAAAATCCCTATAGTAGCAATTTATTCAACTTTTTTACAAAGAGCTTTTGACCATATAGTTCATGATATATCCTTGCAAAATCTACCTGTAATTTTTTGTTTAGATAGGTCAGGTTTGGTTGGAGAAGATGGTGCTACGCATCATGGTGTATTAGATATAGCATATTTAAGATGTATTCAAAACATTATAATTTCTGCTCCAAAGGATGGAAATGAATTAAATAATTTGCTTTACACTGCCTCATTAAATGAAAAAACACCTTTTACCATAAGATATCCAAAGGAGTCGTCGGTTGTGTTTGACAATTTAAAACCTAAAAAATTATCAATAGGATCTTGGGAGGTTTTAAGTTCTGGAGAAGATGTTCTTATTCTTGCAGTTGGCTCAATGGTGCATAAAAGTTTAGAGATTTGCCGAAAATTAGCTGAAAAGAATATTACTGCAGAAGTTGTTAATTGTAGATTTATTAAACCTATGGATATTGATTACCTAAATTCATCTTTTAAAAAATTTAAAAAAATTGTTACCATTGAAGAGGGTGTCATAGATGGTGGTTTTGGGGAAGGCATATTGAATTGGTCTGCAAAAAATAATCTTTCTAAAGATATTTTAACTTTAGGTGTTCCAAATAGATTTGTAGATCATGGACCTAGAGATGTTTTATTAGAAGAAATTGGATTAGATTCAGTAACTTTGTATGAAAATATTTTTAACTTTATTAAGAAGATAAATGACTAAAAAACCAAAAAGAAATCAAAGCTTTAAAAGTATAAGCGGAGATGAGCTTAATGAGTTCTATTCATCAAGTGGTGGCGAAGATAGATATAATATTGATCCTGGGCACTTTCCATATACTAGAGGAATTCATAAAAATATGTATAGAGGTAAGTTGTGGACAATGAGACAATTTTCTGGATTTAGTACTCCTGAAAAGACAAATGAAAGATATAAATATCTTCTTAAGAATGGGCAAACTGGATTATCTGTGGCATATGATATGCCAACTCTCATGGGTTATGATCCAGATCATGAATTATCGGTTGGTGAGGTCGGTGTTTGCGGAGTAAATGTGTCTTCATTAGAGGATATGGAAACATTATTTGATGGAATTAATCTTGAAAAAATTTCAGTTTCTCAAACAATAAATGGTCCCGCAATTATTCTTTTTGCTTTTTATGTAGCTTTAGCAAAAAAGAACAATATTGATATAAGCACGTTGAGAGGTACGTTGCAAAATGATGCTTTAAAAGAGTATATGGCTCAAAAAGAGTGGATTTTTCCACCTGAACCCTCAGTAAAATTGGTAGTTGATATCATTGAATTTTGCTCAGAAAAAATGCCTTTATATAATCCTGTATCAGTTAGCGGTTATCACATTAGAGAGGCTGGTTCAACTGCTGCTCAAGAATTAGCATTTACGCTTAATAATGGATTTGCCTACATAGAAGAATCTCTTGAGAGAGGTTTAAAAATTGATGATTTTGCACATAGATTATCATTTTTCTTTAATGCACATATGGATTTTTTCGAAGAAATTGCTAAGTATAGAGCTGCCAGAAGGATTTGGGCAAATAGATTAAAAAATAAATATAAAGCAAAAAATGAAAGTTCATTAAAGTTAAAATTTCATACTCAAACAGCGGGTTGTTCATTAACTGCTCAGCAGCCTGAAAATAATATTGTTAGAACAGCTTTTGAAGCTATGTCTGCTGTTCTCGGAGGTACAAATTCATTGCATACTAATTCATTGGATGAGACATTAGCATTGCCATCTGAAAAAGCAGCAAAAATTGCATTACGTACTCAACAAATATTAGCTTTTGAAACAGGAGTTCCTAATGTAGCTGATCCATTAGGTGGTTCATGGTATGTTGAAGAATTAACTGATAAAATAGAAATGCAAGCCAATAAATATTTTGATGAAATTAAGGAAATGGGAGGTACTATTCAGGCTATTGAAGAAGGATATTTTCAAAAGAAAATTGCTGAATCAGCATCTATATATCAAGAATCTGTTGATTCTAAAGAAAGAGTTATTGTTGGAGTTAATGATTTCGTTGAGGAGAATGAAAAATTAGATATTGAAATTTTAAAAATTTCAAAAGATGCTCAAGAAACACAAGAAAAAAAGATTGAAAAACTTAGAGAAACAAGAGACAATAAGCTTCTTGAAGAAAAAATGAAAAAATTGAGCAATGCCTGCAAAAAAGATTTAAATTTAGTCCCCTTTTTAGTGGAAGTTGCAGAAGCAGGTGGCACTGTAGGTGAAATTGTTGAAGTGATGAAGGAAGTTTATGGAGAATGGGAAGAATCTTTTGGAATTTAAAGTATGAATAAAGTTAACATTTCTATATCAATTATTTTTGTAATTGTTATTAGTTGGATTTTTTACTTAACTAATTTCAAACAAGACAGCTCATTAACTGTTCGATATTATTCTGTAGCTGAATTATCAGATATTTCTAATCAGATCGATAAAGTAAAGGTTGGTGGATATATTAAACCAAATTCAATCGTTATATCTGAAGAAGATCAATTAGAAGCATCTTTTTTTGTATATCAAAATGACGACAGCGTTAAAGTGTATTACTATGGCATTCGTCCTGACTTATTTAAAGATGATGCTGAGGTTGTAGTTTCAGGCTCTTTTGATAATAGTCAAATATCTGCCACGGAATTACAAACAAAGTGTGCCTCTAGATATGAAGGCGATCTAAAAAATACTGAAAAAATATAATGATCTCTCAAATTGGTAGCATAGCAATCAGTTTAGCAGGAGGTTTAATTTTCTCTTCATTTTTATTTCTTGGTTTATTCAATTTTTTAGGAAAAAAAAACTATTTGCTTGTAGCTGAAAGAGCAATTTTAGCGACATGTTATAGTATATTTTTAGCTTTTTTTTGTTTATTGAATGAACTGCTAGTTAGCAATTTTAACCTCCAATATGTTGCGCAATATACTAGTTATGAAACACCTATGTTTTTTAAAGTTACAGCTTTGTGGGCAGGGCAGGCTGGATCATTATTATTCTGGTCTTTTATAACTTCAATTTTCACAGTCGTCTATATTTATACAACATTAAAAAGAATGAATTCTCTCAAGTTTCATTCATATTTAATACTTGCATTTATTTTTTCATTTTTTATTCTATTATCAAATTTTATAGCAAATCCATTTGATCCGGTTTCTGCTGATATTGTTGTTCAAAATGGGAATGGATTAAATCCATTGTTGCAGAATTTCTTTATGGCTATACATCCTCCTATTTTATATGTAGGATTTACTGGTTCAGCTATAGTTTTTGTTATGGCTTTAGCCGCATCTATTTCAAAAGATATTACATTTGATTGGGTACAATCTATAAGGAGATGGTCGTTGTTTGTATGGACATTTCTTTCAGCTGGTATAATTCTTGGCGGTTATTGGGCTTATAATGAATTAGGTTGGGGTGGTTACTGGGCATGGGATCCTGTAGAAAATTCTTCACTAATGCCTTGGCTTACATTGACAGCTTTTATTCACTCTTCAATGATTCAAGAAAAAAGAGGTATGCTAAAAAAATGGAATTTTCTATTAGCAACTTCAACTTATTTATTAGTCATTCTAGGCACATTTATTACAAGAAGTGGCGTTATTTCATCTGTACATTCATTTACAGCTGAAAATTTAGGGCCAATGTTTTTTAGTTTTCTTTCTTTATTAATTTTGTATACAGTTTTTTGGTTTTTTAAGAGAAAGTCTTATTTAGATACAGATGACCGAATTGATTCTTTTACATCAAGAGAAGGCGGATTTCTTTATAACAACTTAATACTTATTTTAATGTGCTTTACGATAATGTGGGGTACGCTATTTCCAATTTTATCAGAAGCATGGGATGGAAATAAAATATACGTTGGAGCTTCATATTTTAATCAACTCAATATACCTATTGGTTTGGTTTTATTGTTTTTAATGGGAATTGGACCCTTGCTCTCATGGAATTACACATCTAAAGATATTTTATTACGTAGATTTAAAACGCCTTCAACTATCAGCTTTATTTCTGGTTTTAGCTATTTTCTGTTTTCAGCATCTTTTCAGCTGTATGTTTTGGTTGCAATTATGGGCATAACATTCACTTTAACTTCAATTCTGGGAGAGTTTTATAAGTCATATAAAAAACAGAAAAAATCTTCTTCGAATGTTTTTGTATCTTTTGCAAGCATGTTGCTTAGTAATAGGCATAAAAATGGTGGATATATTGTACACATAGGAATTGTACTTATATTTGTTGGGTTCATTGGCAGAGCGTTTGAAGTTGAAAAAGAATTTAGTTTAGCTCCAGGCCAACAAATCTATTTTGCTAATTATACTTTCAAGCTTAATAGTATTGAAAGTGAGGCAAGAGACAATCACTATGCTTTTTTAAGCAATATAGATGTTATAGATAAAGAGAATCAGTTTTTAACAAATCTTAAACCTGAAAAAAGAATTTATTTTTACTGGAATTCTGACCCAGAAAAACGACAGCCCCATAGTGAATTAGACATCCATAGCACTATTCAAAAAGATATATATTCAATCTTTTCAGCTTATGATGCTCAGAAAAATCTCGGTTATTTTAAAATAATGATTAATCCTTTAGTCAATTGGGTGTGGATTGGTGGAATTATGATGGTAATAGGTTCATTATTTGCATTCTGGCCTTCAAGGAGAAAAATGTAAAATGGAGCTATTTAATCAAATATTTATTTTTTCATTTTTATTTATTGTAATTGTATATGTTTTTTGGCCATTAATCAAAACATTAAATAATGTTAATAGTAAAAAATCTTAATAAATCATTTTCAAACACCTGTGTATTGCAAAATGTTTCTTTTTCTATAGACTTGGGAAAAATTTGTGCTATATCAGGTGTAAATGGCTGCGGTAAAACAACATTTTTAAAATGTATATCAGGTTTAATAAGCTATGATTCAGGATTTGTAGAATTTAAGTCAAATGCTAATTTCTTATTTTTAAGTGATAAGGCTAATGTTTTTGGAGACTTAACTATAGAAGAAAATTTGACAATTCTTTCTAGGTATCATAATCAAAAGATAGATATGAATACATTTAATAATTCTTTAGAAATATTAAATATAGCAGAATTAAGAGGTATGCCATTAAAATTTTTTTCGCAAGGAAATCTTCAGCGTAACAAGCTAGTAATTGCAATGAATTTGAAATGGGACTACCTGTTTATCGATGAGCCGTTTAGCAATCTAGATTATCAAGGAATAAAGGCTTTTAAGAAAATTTTTACTCGCTTTAAATCAGAAGGAAGATCAATTATTTTTTCCACCCACCATATTGATGAAAGTAAGTCTATATGTGATAAGATGATTAATATTAAAAATTTAACTTTAATTAGCGATGTTATTTAAACTTATATATAATGAATTATATCTGGAGAGTAAATCATCTTACAATTTATTCTACATGTCTTTTTTTGCAATTTCTTGCTTGATGTTTTTACTTTTTACTTTTCCTCTTTCCAAAATTAATGATATTATAATTTTTAATGGATTTCTTTGGATTATAGTTGCTTTGTCTTCTATAAAGCTCATTGAGAATTCATTTGCTAGGGAGAGAGATTTTAGCATCCATGATTTAATTTACTCCTCATCTATAGATTTATCTTTAGTATTTCTTTCAAAATTATTTACATTAAATATGATTCTTGCAGGAGTGCAGCAGATACTTCTTTTTATTTATATACTATTTACCGGTTTAAATTTTGATATAGTTTTTAATTTGATTCCATTGTGTGTTCTTACAAATTTTGGATTAATTGGGTTTGGAATATTAATCTTTCTTCTCACTAATACTTCAACATCGAAAAGTTTTTTATTTCCAGTAATATTTTTCCCAATAATTATTCCCATACTTATTAATTCTTCAAATATTGCTTTAGGATTAATTATTCAAGATACTGCATCTTTATATATTGAATCATGGTTGATATTATTAACTTTTGCATTGTTAGGCGTTCTTTTAGGAATAAATCTATTTGGGAGATTGATTAAACAATAATGAATTTAACTTTTTTTATCTTAACAATTCTTATAATGGTTGCCAATTTATTTTGGATTATTTTTTTTACTCCAATGGTTCCTGATCAAGAGTGGGCACAGAAAATATTTTATTTGCATGTACCAATTGCATGGTCTGGTTTTTTAGCTTACTTCATAGTTATGATAAGTGGTTTTTTATATTTGTTTTCTAAAGATTTAAAATATGATAGAATCGGTCATGCATCAGCTGAAATAGGTACTATATTCACATCACTTGTATTGATCACTGGTCCCATTTGGGCAACTCCAATATGGGGAAAGCCGTGGGTTTGGGAGCCTAGATTGGTGACAACACTCATATTATTTTTAATATATATAGGATACTTTATTCTTAGAAATATTGGCCTTTATAGACAAAGAGCGGCTTTGGTATCAGCCGTCATTGGTATTATTGCATTTTTAGATATACCCATAATATTTGCTTCAGTAAATTTTTGGGCAGCAGAAATTCAGTCTCATCCGCAATTGGGAATGAACAAACAGCCGTCCGGAATTTTAACCCCCTTCTTATTTTCATTAGTTTCATTTACTTCATTAATGATTTTGATGTTAATGCTTAAAATTGAGGTCTTAAAAAAGAAAGATATTGAGAATAGATATGTATAGTTATCTATATTATTTTTTGTCAGCACTTTTTGTTGTATTTATAACTATTTTTATTTGGTTCATTTATAATATTAAAAAATATAGAAAATAAATTTGGGGAAATTATAGCTATGGAAAGAAAAATTGTACATGTTGTTGGAACAGGAACTATTGGCGAGCCTTTAATTGGAATATTATGCGAGCAAAAGAGTAACCTGGGTATTGATGAAGTTACCTTTCATAAGCAGTCTCCTTTAACAAAAGATGCTCCAAAAATTAAAAATTTGATAGCCAAGGGCGCTAGACTTTCAGTGCACCAAGATAGGGTTAGTGCTTTTAAAGAAATAGGTTTAGAGCCAGAATTTATAATGGAAGAAGCTGTTGCCAGAAGTTCTGTGGTAATAGATTGTACTCCAAGTGGCTTTGGGCATAAAAATAAAGCTGACTTTTACAATAAATACTCTGATAAGGTCAAAGGTTTTCTTGCTCAAGGAAGTGAAAATGGTTTTGGAAAAAAATATGCCAGAGGTATTAATGATCATGTTATTAATTCTGAAGACCAATTTTTACAAGTAGTATCTTGCAATACTCATAATATTGCGTGTTTAGTAAATACATTAGCTCTCAGTATATCTCCAGATAATCTTGTGGAAGGAAAATTTATTTGTGTTAGAAGAAGTAATGACATTAGTCAAACTGGAAGTTTTGTTCCAGCTCCAACAGTGAATGATCATGGACATCCTGTTTACGGTACGCACCACGCTGAAGATGCTGCAGGGTTATTTAAGACTATGAATCTTGATTTAGATTTATTTTCTTCTGCAATGAAAGTTAATTCACAGTATATGCATACTGTCTGGTTTAACTTGAAAGTGAAAGAGCCAACATCTAAAGATAAAGTTATTGATCTTTTTATAGCAAATGATAGAATTTCATTAACTGAGCATCACTCAACTAACGAAGTATTTTCTTTTGGTAGAGACCAAGGTCTTTACGGAAGAATTTTAAATCAGACAGTAGTTGTAGAAGCCTCAATAAATGTTAGAAATGATCATGAAATATCAGGTTTTTGTTTTACACCACAAGATGGTAATTCAATTTTATCAAGCATTGCAGCAACAGTGCGATTCTTAAATCCTCATTCATATCAAGATAAAATTAATTCCTTAAGTAGATTTTTCTTTGACAGAGTATAATCTTGAAGTACAAAAAAATAATTTCAAGACTTCTTGATCAAAATATCTACATATTATCGAACGATAAAAATGAAGCAATTATTATTGATCCAGGGTTAGGTTTTGATTTAATTGATGATTATTTGAAAGCTAATAATTTATCTCCAATAGCACTATTAGCTACACACGCTCATATTGACCATATTGCTTCTGCAAGTGATTGTATAAGCCATTATAATATTCCTTTTTATATATGCAGAGGCAATAGTGTAATGCTTGAACATTATGACTTAATGAAAGGGTACATGAGTGTTGATTCAGTTAAACCCGAGGTTAGTCATTGGATTGAAGAGACTGCAAAGACATTAAGTATTGGTATGTTTGAATTTAATCTTACATATAATCCAGGACATTCTCCTGGTTGTATGAGCTTTGAAATAGATTCACTTATTTTTTGTGGAGATTTAATATTTAAGGGTTCTATTGGTAGAACTGATCTTCAGACATCAAATCCAGCTGATATGGAAAAATCACTAAAAATATTTGTAAATTCATATGATATTAATTCTACTTTGCTCCCTGGGCATCGCGAAATAACAACATTGGAACATGAATTAAAAACAAATCCATTTTTAGTGAAATATGCAAAATAAAATTTTATCAAATATTGAGTCACTAATTGGAAATGAGAAACCTCATTTTCTTTTGGCTGTATCAGGCGGTATAGATTCAATGGTAATGCTAGATTGTTTTAAAAAAATGTCTAACCAAAATATATTTTCTGTTTGTCATGTAAATCATAATTATCAAGAAAATGCATTGCTTATGGAAAAGTTAGTTACTGATGCATGCGATTCTAATATAAAATGTATTATTAAGCAAATTTCATCCAGCAATATAACCTCAAATATCGAATCACAGTTTAGAGATTTAAGGTATAAAGCTCTTGAGGATGCCAGAAAAGAGGTTGGTGCAGATTATATTATTACAGCTCATCATGCAGACGATCAAGCTGAAACAATTCTTATAAAAATCTTAAGCTCATCAGGACTAAGCGGTTTACAAGGAATTAGAGAAAAAAATAATAATGTCTTAAGGCCGATGATTGATATTTCAAAAGAAGAGATTATAGAATATGCTAATCAGCAAAGTGTAGACTATTTAGATGATTCTTCAAATGATGATATATCATTTACTAGAAATTTTCTAAGAAATAAAGTTTTTCCAAGCTTAAGAAAAGTCAAAAATAATATTCATTTACCATTTCTTGACCTTAATAGTAGGATAAAAGAAGTGAATAGACTGATTGATTATACCGAAAACATGTTTTATGAATCAGAATCGTTCAATAAGACAAAAAATTTAGTTCAAATTAATAGAGATATATTTTTGAATTTACCTTTATTAATTCAATTAAGAATCATAAATAAGTTTTGTTATCAGGATAAATCAATGTCAAAAACTGGCGTAAGAGAAATAAAAGATTTTTTTAGAAAAAATAAGGTTGGTACAGAAAGAAAAATTAACGAAGTAACAATTGCAATTGACCAAAATGATATTATTATATTCAAATCTTTAGAAAATACTATCTATAAAGAAGTTTCAGCTGGTGAAAACATTTCAGATAAAGATTTCACATTTTCCTGGGATTTTCATAATAAACCTAATTATTTTGCTGATGATTTGAATACAGAATTTATTGATGCATCAAATTTAAATAATACTTTAATTATTAGATCTGTAAAAAAAGATGATCAATTTTTACCTCTTGGAATGAGCGGTTCGAAAAAAGTTAATAAATTTTTAAAAGACAAAAAGATATCTTTCTATAAAAGAAATCAATCTCTAGTTGTTTGTAATAAAGAAGAGATTGTTTGGGTAGCTGGATACCAATTAAGCGATAAGTATAAAATTGATCAAAATTCTAAAAAGGTTGCAAAACTAAATTTCTTGAGGAATTAGTTTTTTTATTATTCATTTTTCTTAAATTCATCTCCGATGAAAAATCAAAAAAGCAAAAAACCAAATCCAAAAAAAGCCCCTTCTGGACCAAGTTCAGTTTTAATTTGGGCTTCAATTATAATGTTTATTATAGCATCTTTTGCATTTCTTCCAGACGAGTCGTCAAGTGAGGTTGAAATTTCTTATAATACATACAAAGAGCTTCTAGCAGATAACAAAATTAAAGAAGCCTCTATAGAAAATGATAATTCTTTTCACGGAGAGCTATTCGAAGCATCAACACTTACCAATAAAAATGGAGCTGAGTTTGAAGAGAGACTTTTATTTGTAGTATATCTTCCTGCAGACTATTCAGAGCAAATAGCAATATGGGATGAAAAAAATATAGAGTATAATTTTGAGGGAGAAAAGATTGATTGGACAAGTTGGTTGCTTGGTTTTGCACCATGGCTATTGTTGATAGCATTCTGGTTATTTCTTTTAAGAAGAATGCAGGGTTCTGGGAATGGAATGAATAATGTTTTTAGTTTTGGTAAAAGCAAAGCAAAAATATTTTCAGGGAATCAAAAGAAAGTAAAATTTAAAGATGTAGCTGGTTGCATTGAGGCAAAAGAAGAGCTTGAAGAGGTAATTGCATATTTAAAAAGCCCTAAAAAATTTGAAAAATTAGGAGGAAAAATTCCTAGAGGGGTTTTATTAGTTGGACCTCCAGGAACTGGAAAAACCCTAATGGCAAGAGCTGTGGCAGGTGAATCAAATGTACCTTTTTATAGTATAAGTGGCGCAGACTTTGTCGAAATGTTTGTAGGTGTTGGAGCTTCTAGAGTAAGAGACTTGTTTGAACAAGCCAATAAGAATGCACCTTCTATTGTATTTATTGATGAGTTAGATGCTGTTGGTAGACAAAGAGGCGCTGGTCTTGGCGGAGGACACGATGAAAGAGAGCAAACTTTAAATCAATTACTTGTTGAATTAGATGGATTTGATAATTCTAGCAATATCATCGTAATGGGAGCTACAAATAGACCTGATGTATTGGATTCTGCTTTATTGAGACCGGGAAGGTTCGATAGGCAAGTAGTTGTTGATGTTCCTGATTTAAAAGGAAGGCATGATATTTTGAAAATCCATACAAAAAAAATTAAAATGAAACCAAAAACCATTAACCTGCTTGATATTGCAAAAGGAACTCCAGGAATGGTTGGTGCAGATTTAGCAAATTTGGTCAATGAAGCGGCTTTGCTAGCTTCCAGAAAAAGAAAAAAGTTTGTTGATAATTCCGATTTCCAAGAAGCTCAAGATAAGGTTTTGATGGGAGTTCAACGAAAAAGCATGGTATTGTCAGATCATGAAAAGAAAGTTACAGCTTATCATGAAGCTGGGCATGCAGTTGTTGCACTTTTTTCACCTGAAGCTGACCCAGTTCATAAGGTAACTATAATACCTAGAGGAAGAGCGTTAGGCGTAACAATGCAATTACCGATTGATGAGAAGCATGGTTATTCAAAAACATACATATTGAGCAGGCTTGCAGTTATGATGGGAGGAAGAGCTGCGGAAAATCTTATTTTAAATGAGATTACTACTGGTGCCTCAAATGATATAGAAAGAGCAACAAGTATTGCAAGAAGAATGGTTTGTGAGTGGGGAATGAGCGATAAATTAGGTCCAATGGCGTTTGGAAAAAAGAACGAAGAAATTTTTCTTGGAAGAGAGATTCAGTCACATAGAGATTATAGCGAAGAAACAGCACAAAAAATTGATCATGAAGTAGTATCTATCATCAAAAATGCTCAGGAAAATGCACATAAAATATTAGAAAATAATATTAGCTTATTACATCTCATGGCAGAAGAGTTATTAGAGCATGAAACAATTGATGGAAATGATATTAAAGTTATGATGAATGGCAAAAAAATTAGTAGAACATAGTATATGAATTCAAATCACCTAAATGATTGGCTTTCAAAAAAACAAAAACAATCATTATTAATGGGTATCTTGAATGTCACTCCAGATTCATTTTCCGATGGAGGGCATTATTTTAATAAAAACTCTGCAGTAAAACATGCTCTAAAAATGGTTGATGAAGGAGCTGATATTATTGATATTGGCGGAGAGTCAACTAAGCCATTTTCTGATTCAGTAAGCCTAGATGAAGAGCTTTCAAGAGTATTGCCTGTTATTGAAGCCCTAAGAAGAGAAACTGATGTATGTATTTCAATTGATACAACAAAATCAGAAGTTGCAAATCAAGCACTTAAAGTAGGCGCTTCAATAATCAATGATGTTAGTGCGATGGAATTTGATAAAGATATGGTAGATATAGCTTTAAAATTTGATTGCCCTATTGTTTTGATGCATATGAAAGGTCTTCCTAAAAATATGCAAGAAAATCCACAATATTCTTCATTAATAAGCGATATTATTTCATACCTAAATACTCGTATTGATTTTGTTATATCAAAAGGGGTAGATAGAAAAAAAATTATTATTGATCCAGGTATTGGTTTTGGAAAATCTGTTGAAAATAATTTTGAAATTATTAACAATTTAAATAAATTTACAAAATTAGGTTATCCTGTTTTGCTTGGGGCTTCGAGGAAATCTTTTATTGGTATTACTCTTGACGTACCTGAAGATGATAGAATAGAAGGTTCATTGGCAGCAAATGTTATAGGTCTTCAAAAAGGTGTTTCTGTTTTTAGAGTTCATGATGTTGATCAAACTAGAAAAGCCTTAACGATTGCAAAGAAAATTTTAAATTCACAACAATATATTAGCTAAATTATAATATGAATCTATTTGAAATAAGTTTTTTAAAGTTTACCCTTACAGATTTATTCGATTTAATATTAGTTACAGCTATATTTTCATACGCATATTCCTATTTTAGAGGTACTCGTGGCGGGCAAATGCTCATCGGTCTTCTGATTATATTTTTTGCTGGATTTATAATTAACATTCTTGGTTTTAAAGCCACTTCATGGCTGTTAAATTTATTTCAAACTGTTTGGGTTGTGGTTTTTGTTATATTGTTCCAGCCTGAAATTAGAAGACTATTAACTTCTGTAGGTCAAAATAGAATTCTCAGGAAGCTATTCCAAATTGAGAAAACAGCTATTCAGGAAGATATTTTATCCAGTATTGAAGAGATTAAAAAAAATAATTGGGGAGCATTAATAGTTTTTGAAAGAGAAAATTCTCTTAAAAATGTTGTTTCTGACGCAGTTCCAATGAATGCTTCATTTAGCCCCGAACTGTTGGTTTCAATTTTTAATCCTACATCGCCACTGCATGATGGTGCGGTTGTTATTCATAATAATTTAATTGAAGCTGCGTCATGCATTTTACCTCTTACTGAAAGTAAAACGTTAAATCCTGAAATGGGCACAAGGCACAGAGCGGCATTAGGTATTTCTGAAGAGAGCGATGCCTTAGCTGTAGTCATTTCAGAAGAAAGCGGAAAAATCTCTGTTGCAGAAAATGGTTTTTTTATAAATTCTGGCCTTTCACTTGAAGAGCTTGGAAAAATATTAAATGATAAAATGAATGAATTTATCGAGGAAGGCTAACTATGTTAAAAGATAAAATTTTAGATTTGTTAAATAGATCAGAGTTTATGACTTTGTCTACCAGCGTTGCTGGAAATGCATCAGCTGCGAATGTTTATTTTGCTAATGATGGACTTGATATATATTTCTTCACTTTTAATCCATCAAGAAAAGCGGTTCAAATTTCCATGAACCCGAAAGTCCAATGCGTCATTAGACCTGATGGAGAAGATGGAATTAAAGAGTTGCAAATAGATGCATATGCATCAAAAGTCATCGATAAAAATGAGGCTGAAAAGGCTAAAAAAGCTATTTTAAAAGTTACTGAAGCTTTTTCAAAGTATATGCACGATGAATTCTTGATTACTAATGATGTTATTGGTTATTACAAAATTAAACCTACAACAATTAAATATGTCGATTTTTTTGCTGAAAAACAATTTGAGTGGATGGAGATTTCAGAAAATAGAATGGGATTTTTTCAAGAGGTGAAAACTAATATTGTTAATACAATCAAGTATTGGGTTACTGTAGTAAGAGCGCCCTTTTTAACAGCTACTATTGCACCTATTATGTTAGGATCTGCAATAGCTTACAAGCAGTTTGGAGTTTTTGATTGGTCAACCTTTTGGGTAGTTATGTTAGGTTCAGTATGTGCTCAAATAGGTACAAATAATATTAATGACTATTTTGATCATAAATCAAGAAATGATGAACTGAACAAGTTAGCTAGTCCCTTTAACGGCGGATCAAGAGCAATTCAATCTGGCTTAATAACGCCAACAAATATGCTTCTCTCATCTATATATTTTTTTACAGCCACCATCCTTGTTGGCCTGTACTTGAATAATCAATTTTTTGATGGTCAAATTGATTCTACATTGATGTATTTAGGTTATTTAGGTGTTTTTCTAGGAATAATGTATACTGGATTTTTCAAATTAGCATATAATGGATTAGGCGATTTAGCTGTTTTTATAGGCTTTGGTCCATTGATGGTTTATGGTGCAGCTTTAATGCAAAATCTATCCATCGCACCAACACAAACAATAGATCCTATTGTTACTTTATTATATTCAGCTCCTGTAGGAATATTCATCGCTTTAGTTTTATTTATTAACTGCTTTCAGGACTACAATGCTGATAAAGCTGCGAATAAAAATAGTTGGGTTGTAAAGTTAGCAGGCCCATCTGACAAAGCGAACTACAGAAGACCTTTCTCAGTATGGAGAAATCTTATGTTTCTATCATTTTTGCTTATTATAGGCGCTTCAGTATATGCTGGTAATTATTTTACATTGATTGCATTAATTCCAATGTTAATATTTAATTTTGCTAGTAAAAAAGGAACAGAATGGTTAACAGAATGGGAAAAACAAGATGCAAATCTCCAGCAGTTACCATATGAGCTTTTAATTGTAAATGTTTCCACAATCGGAATACACTTTTTAACAGGGGTTCTTCTTACAATTGGAGTTTTGTTGAGCGTATGGATTTAAAAGAAAAATATTCAATATCATTAGAAAAATTTAATCAAATAAGGAGGCATCTTTGACTTAGAGTCAAAGTCCTCCGATCTCCAGGATTTAAAAAATCAAATTTCAGACCCCACAATGTGGGAAAATAATACTGAATCCACTTTAATAATGAAAAAAATATCTCTCCTTGAGAAAGATATTAATCTTAGAAAGAGATTGATTGAGAAAGCTGAAGATTTGGAAGTTCTTAATGAATTTCTCGATCAAGAACAGGTTAAGGAAGAAGAAGTTTCAAAAGAGCTAGATATCTTTTCTAAATTATTAAAAGATTTTGAACTTAAACTTATTTTAAATGGTAAAAATGACAGTAACGATGCTATTGTAACTATTCATCCAGGAGCCGGAGGTACAGAAAGTCAAGATTGGGCTGAAATGTTATATCGAATGTATTCTATGTGGGCTGAATCTAAAGGATTTAAGTTTAATGTAATCGATTTCCAAAATGGTGACGAAGCAGGATTAAAGGATTGTACTATTGAAATAGTTGGTGACTATGCCTATGGATTGATGCAATCAGAAATAGGAATTCATAGGTTAGTAAGAATTTCACCATTTGACTCAAATAGTAGAAGGCATACTTCTTTCGCGTCAGTTTCAGTTTCACCTTCTGTTGATAATGAAATTGATATAGAGATTAATCAAAAAGATCTAAGAATAGATACATTTCGATCGAGCGGTGCAGGAGGACAACATGTGAATAAAACTGATTCTGCCATAAGAATAACGCATATACCCTCAGGAGTAGTAACTCAATGTCAAACTCAAAGATCTCAACACAAAAATAAAGAGCAAGCAATGAAAGTTTTAAAATCGAAATTGTTTCATATGGAAATGCAAAAACAGCTTGAAAGCAAAAAAGAACTGGAGGGTGAAAAAAAAGATATAGGATGGGGAAGTCAAATTAGATCTTATGTCTTCCATCCTTATAATATGATTAAAGATCATCGAACTAAGTTTGAAGTCGGAAATATTAAGTCTGTAATGGATGGTAATATTGATGATTTTATATATAGTTATTTGTTAGATAAAATGGAAAAAAATAAATAAGTTTTCGCAATGGAAAATAAAAGCTTAAAACAAATAATTGATAATAGACTTGAAAAGTTGAAAAAAATCCGTGAATTGGGAGTTGAGCCTTATGCATATGATTTTAATCAAACTCATCATTCATCTCAAATAACTGAAGACTTAATCGATAGCAAAGTCAATTTGGCCGGCAGGATAATGTCTTTAAGAAAAATGGGTAAGGCGTCATTTGCAAATATTCAAGATCAAAAAGGTCGTATTCAATTTTATATAGCTAGAGATGATGTTGGCGAAGAAAACTACAATCTATTCAAATTAATAGATATTGGTGACTATGTGGGAATTGAGGGTGTAGTTTTTAAAACAAAAACTGATGCCTTAACAATAAAAGTATCTTCCTTAACAATTTTATCAAAAAGTATTAAGCCAATTCCAGATGTAAAAGAAAAGGATGGTGAAAAATACAATCTTGTTTCCGATAAAGAATTTAGATACAGAAAAAGATATCTTGATTTAATTATCAATCCCGAAACAAAAGATAATTACATAAAAAGATTTAAAATAATTAATACAATCAGATCTTTTCTTAATAATCATGGATATCTTGAGGTTGAAACACCTGTTTTGCAGCCAATTTATGGAGGAGCAAACGCAAAACCATTCACAACACACCACAATGCACTTGATCAAGATTTTTATTTAAGAATTGCAACAGAGTTATATTTAAAGCAATTAATTGTGGGTGGATTTGAAAAGGTATATGAATTATCCAAAGATTTTAGAAATGAAGGAATTGATAGAAGTCATAATCCGGAGTTTACTATGCTTGAATTTTATCAAGCTTATTCAGATTATAATTTTATGATGGATTTTGTTGAAGAAATGTTTAAAAAAGTGGTTGAAGACTTAGGTTTGAAACAGATATCATGGGATGGAAATACAATTAATTTTGAAGAGAAATTTTCTAGAAAAACGATGGATGAGCTGATTAAAGAGCATACAGGTTATAAGATAGATATATCCAATCACTCTGATGTCTTAAAAGTTTGCAATGAACTAGAACTGGAAGTTTCAAAAAAGGACAGCCTAGCAACTCTCATAGATGAAATAATGAGAAGAAAAGTTGAACCTAATCTTATTCAACCAACTTATGTAATTAATCATCCGGTAGAAATTTCACCTTTAGCCAAAGTTAATCGAAATGGAGATATAAATTTCACAGAAAGATTTGAATTGTTCATTGCTGGAATGGAATTTGCAAATGGATTTTCTGAATTAAATGATCCAATTGATCAAAGAAAAAGATTTGAAGATCAGTCAAACAAAAAAGATGACGGTGATGAAGAAGCATTTCCAATTGACGAAAATTTCTTAGAAGCGATTGAGACAGGAATGCCTCCAACTGCTGGCGTGGGGATTGGAATTGATAGATTGGTGATGTTATTAATTGATACTCGATGGATAAGAGATGCAATTATATTTCCAACCTTAAAATCTCTTAAATGAATTTTCTATTTTTTTTAATTAAAAGATTATTCATTTCAAAAAAAAGCAGTGCAGTCTTTAGAATTACAAATTTAATAACCATTTTAAGTCTTTCTCTTGGTATAGCATCCTTAAATATTGTATCTAGCTCTATCGCAGGGTTTGAATCAGCTATTGCTCAAAAGTTATCAGATCTTAATGGCTATAGCACAATAAACCATCTTTTTGAAGATGAATTTGATAGTAGTGAATATAAAAATCTAATTCCTGATGGTGGAATCCAATACTTAGAGAAATATGCTCTATTAAAATCAAAAAAAAATTCCCAGAATATTGTATTAAATGGGTATAAATCAACTGATATCGATAAAATTAATTTATTTAAAAATGGGAATATTGAATTAAAAAAAAATCATATTATTATTAGCAAAACTTTAGCAAATAAATTGTCGGTTTTACAAGGAGACGAATTAGCTATTTTTAATCCAGCAAACTTAAATAAATTGTCAAATAATAACAGATTTGTTTTTTTAAAAATTAAATATTTGTATGACTCTGGAATTGAGGAATATGATTTAAGACAGGTTTTTATCAATCTTGAATTTCTTCAAGAGTTCTACAATGTCGATAACAAAATTTCAGGATGGATTTTAACTAATTCAAATAATCAAAACGCTATGGAGTACCCATTTTATGAAATTAATGTATTTGATAGGTATGCAAATCTATTTGATTGGATTAATACGCAAAAATGGCCAATATTTTTTATTTTTAGCATGATTGTAATTGTATCATTTTTTGGACTACTGAGTTCCTTGACTGTTTTATTTAATGAAAAGAAATTGAACTTTTCAATTTTAAGTATCTATGGCTTGCCTAATTCCTCTATATCAAAAATTTTTGTTTTTCAATCAATCATGCTAGCCTTTTTAGGTTCATCCTTAGGTATAATTATATCTTATTTGTTTATTTTTTTTCAGAATAAATTTCATTTTATAGCTATTTCTCAGAACATATACTTTGTTGATTACCTTCCAATGGATTTTAATTATTTAAGCTCTTTGTATTTGATTCTATTCAGTATCCTATTTAGTGCTGTTTTCTCATTTGCATCTTTAACAAATTTTATAAAAATAAATCCTATTGATAATTTGAGGAATAAATGAATTTATATTTTTTAATAGCAAAAAGATTTTTGTTTCCAAAAAAGAAATTTACTTCGAGTGCTATAAATTTTGTTTCATTTGTAGGTTTATTTATTGGAGCTGCTTCAATTGTGCTATCTATATCTGTTTTAAATGGTTTTCAAGATATTCTAAAATCTGAATCCATTAAATTGTATGGTCAATTTGAAATTGAGAATTATAGTGATAAAGCAGACAAATCTATTAAAGATTATTTAGATTCCAATAATCACAGCTATTCCATTTATAATGTTGATGAATTAATAATTATTTCTGAAAATAAACAAAGCCTTATTCAGTTTAAGTCTGTTACCAATCAATCTATAACTGATTTTTATAATTTATATCTGACAGAAAAGCATGAAGCATTATATGATAATGAAATCATAATTGGTAATGCGCTTGCTTCACGACTTAGTTTAGATATTGGAGATAAGGTTAAAATCATATCTAAAGATTTTAAGTTCAGTTCCTTTGGCGTTCCTGAGGCAAGAGAATTTATTGTGGCTAATATATTTAATAATAGAATTTTAAGAGCAAATGATTCTCTAATCTTTGGTATAATTAAAGATTCTAAAAATAAAAATTTATCTTTTGAATTCAATACTTCCGAAGCGTTAAACACAAATTTATCATCTAAAATATCGTCATGGAAAGATCGAAATAAACAACTTTATGAAGCAACTGAAATTGAAAAGAAGATTACTTTTTTTACTTTATCTTTAATCATATTAGTAGCATCATTCAATTTAAGTTCATCAATCATGCAAATTACTTCAAAGAAACTAAAGGATTTGGCTATTTTAATGTCTCTAGGGATGAACAAAACAGGAATTAAAATAATTTTTATTATTTATAGCTACCTTATAGGAGCTGGAGCAATTTTTCTTGGAATATTTTTTGCAATTTTAATTATTAATATTCAAAATTCTTTTGCACTGATTAAGTTAGACCCAGAATTTTATTTAGTGGAGACGTTGCCCATGAATTTATTTATAGGAGATATCTTTGTTCTTGTAGCAGGTTCTTTAGTATTAGTTGGTATTTTTTCATTAATTCCATTAAGATTTGTTAAAGATATGAGTCCAAATCAAATTATTAATAGACAGATATGATTATAAAAGTTAAAAACTTAAGTAAGAATTTTCTTGATGGTAAAAAAACTTTAAATGTATTAAATAATATAAGTTTTGACGTCAAAGAAGGAGAAATTGTAACCATTAAAGGTCCTTCAGGGTCAGGAAAATCAACACTCTTGAGTATATTAGGCACTTTAGATCATGCTGATAGTGGAGAGATATTTATAAATAACCAATCTTTAAGTGAGGCTATAGATCTAAATAGGCTGCGTAATTTAAATATAGGATTTGTTTTTCAATTTCATAATCTTATTCCGGAATTATCGCTTGAAGAGAATGTCTGTATGCCTAAAATGATTAGTAAAGAAAAAATTGATAAACAAAAAATTAAAGAACTCTTCAAAATTTTTGAACTGGAAGATAGAATGAAATCTTTCCCAAATGATTTGTCAGGTGGCGAAAAGCAGAGAGTAGCAGTAATGAGAGCGATAGTAAATAATCCCTCAATAGTTATAGCTGATGAACCGACAGGAAATTTAGATAAAGAAAATGCTATTAAAATGATAGCACTCTTTAAAAAGTTAAATACTAAAAATAATTTAACTTTTATTATTGCCACACATGATGAAGAAATATTTGATATAGGTCACAGTCAGTATATTCTCGAAGGAGGAGATTTAAAAAATATAAATACCTGACTTTATGTCATACTTATTGACATTAATGGCATTAAAATTCTATTGGTATCATCTTTGCAATTATTAAATTGAACTAAAAATTTAAAGGAGTTTATAATGGGTAAAATTATTGGAATTGATTTAGGTACAACAAATTCATGTGTAGCGGTTATGGAGGGTGGTGAACCAACAGTTATTACCAGTCCAGAAGGTGGAAGAACTACCCCTTCGGTAATTGGATTTACTAAGGATGGAGAAAGACTGGTTGGTGACCCTGCTAAAAGACAGGCAGTTACTAACCCTAGCAATACGATTTATTCAATAAAGAGATTTATGGGCAGAACACCTGCTGAAATAAAAAAAGATATTGATGAAGTACCTTATAATGTGGTGATTGACGGTAAAAAGGTAAACGTTGAAGCAAATGGAAAGCAGTATCAGCCACAAGAAATAAGTGCTATGGTTTTGCAAAAAATGAAACAAATGGCCGAACAATATTTAGGCTCTACTGTAACAGATGCAGTAATAACTGTACCAGCATATTTTAATGATTCACAAAGAAAGGCTACTAAAGATGCTGGAAAAATTGCTGGTTTAAATGTAAAAAGAATTATCAATGAACCAACAGCTGCATCTTTAGCGTATGGCTTTGATAAGAAAAAAGATGAAAAGGTTGCTGTTTTTGACTTAGGAGGAGGAACCTTTGATATTTCAATTTTAGATATCTTAAATGATGAAGGTCAAAGTATTGAAGTGAACGCCAGTAATGGTGACGGAAGACTAGGCGGAGATGATTTTGATCAAAAAATAGTAGATTGGTTAGCAGATGAATTCAAAAAAACTGAAGGAATTGATCTTCGCAAAGATCCAATGGCGTTACAAAGATTAAAAGAATCCGCAGAAAATGCTAAGAAAGAACTATCTTCTTCCAAGCAAACAGAAATTAACCTTCCTTTCATTACAGCAGACTCATCAGGTCCAAAGCATTTAAATATGACTTTAACTAGAGCGGCTTTTGAACAGCTAGTTACAGACTTAGTTGAAAGAGTTGTTGCTCCTTGTAAGCAAGCATTAAGAGATTCAAAATTGAGTTCTTCTGATATAAATGAAGTTATACTTGTAGGTGGATCAACTAGAATACCAGCTATTCAAGCAAAAGTAAAAGAAATCTTTGGAAAAGACCCTAACCAGAGCGTAAATCCTGATGAGGTAGTTGCATTAGGAGCAGCTATTCAAGGTGGCGTACTTTCAGGAGACGTAGACGACGTATTATTGCTTGATGTAACACCGCTTACATTGGGAATAGAAACAATGGGTGGCGTTGCTACACCATTAATTGAAAAAAATACAACAATTCCAACGCAAAAATCTCAAGTTTTCTCTACGGCAGCAGACAATCAACCAATGGTTGATATACATGTAGTCCAAGGTGAAAGATCTATGGCTAATGATAATAAAAGCTTAGGAAGATTTCATTTAGATGGAATTCCACCTGCACCAAGAGGTACTCCTCAAATTGAAGTTTCATTTGATATGGATGCTGATGGAATTTTAAATGTTAAAGCATTAGATAAGGCGACATCAAAAGAGCAAAGTATAAGAATTGAAGCTCAAAGCGGATTGTCAGATCAAGAAATTGAAAAAATGGTGAATGATGCCAAAAAACATGAAGCAGAAGACAAAGCAAAAAAAGAAGAAATAGATACTAAAAATCAAGCTGAACAACTTGTGTTTCAAACAGAGAAGCAGATGAAAGATCTAGATGATAAGCTTTCAGAAGATGATAAAAAAGATCTGAATGAAGCATTAGATAAGCTTAAAAAAGCTAATGAATCATCAGTGATTGATGATATTAAAGCAGAAATGGAAAATTTAAATTCAGTATGGAGTTCAAAAGCTTCTTCAATGTATGATGCTTCAAGCGCGCAAGAACAAGCGAGCTCAGCTCAAGAGACAAGTTCATCTACAGAAGCAAAAGATGATAAAAAAATCAAAGATGCTGATTTTGAAGTAGTAGAAGACTAGTTTTAGATTTTATATTTAGCTATTAATAGTTAGTTTTTCAATTATGGAAGGCATAGTTCCAAAACTAATAAAAACTTTACTAAGCTTAGTATCAACTTTTATACTTTTTTTAGTGATTTTTGTGATAGCGTTCTATTTTTATCTTACTGATGGAGTAGAATTCAATCTTGATAAGTCAAACAAGACATTGAGCAGTCTTACCCAAAGATTTGAAATTGATTTTAATGAATCATCTTCTGTTTTTTTTAAAGCTAGAGACAAAGATATTGATACCTATATTACTTTAGTTGATCCAGTCATTAAGAAGTCTGGCAAAATATTTATTGAAGCAGAAAATATTACATTAAATACATCTTTAGATTTCAGAAAGACTTTGCAATTTGCACTTGAAATACTATTAAACAACAATACTGATCTTAATTTAATTAATCCAGTAGCTATTAAATTAAAAAGCCCATTGCTTGATATATCCAATGTCGAGGGTCAAAAAAAAATAGATACAAACGATAAAAAGTCTTTTGATTTATCTATTAAAGCTGAAAATGGAAAAATGATTGATGGTGAAATAGATTTAGGTGAATTTAATTTTTTATTAAACGTTATACAGTTTTCACAAAATTCAATTTTAGATAGTTTTAAATTTAGGTTAAAATCTTCAGATAAATTTCCTGCAAGCTACATTGCTCAATTTTTTCCAGATGTAGAAAGCATAGGGGACTCAAAAGAGACTATATCATTTGATATTACACTCGAGGACGAGTTCGTTAACAATGCTGAAATGAGTCAAAAATTGAATGGTGTTATTCAGATTAGAAATACTACTATGCGACTTAAGACGTTTCCTGCTCAGTTAAAACCAGAGCCCATAAGAAGACTTAATTTAGATTTAAATATTGTTGATAATATTGGACAAGCCAACTTAATTGGAACAGTTTATAATCCTAAAAAAAGCTTAGGACTGCAAACAAAGCCTAACTTGCAAATTGGCGGTACAATAGATTTTACAGAAATTGCGAAACCTGATTTAAATTTAATCGTTAATGGTTATGATATATATTTTGCAAAACTAGAAAATATTAATTTAAATGGCGTAACAGACTTAACAGTCTCTATCATAGGAAAAAATGTATTAGATTTGAAAGGTTCTTTAAAAATTAAAAAAAGTAGCGGATTCTTGGTTCCATTAACTGATACTGAGTTTGAAGCAAAGCATACTATGAGAAGTTTAGATGAAAAAAAATGAATTAGACAGGTTGAATGATAAGATTCAACAAAAATCATCATTTGTTGATGAGCTTAGAAATGAAATTTCTAATGTAATAGTAGGTCAGCATGATCTAATAGATAAGATTTTAATTTCAGTTATTTCTAATGGTCACATACTTTTAGAAGGTGTTCCTGGTTTAGCAAAAACTTTAACAATTAATACTGTTGCAAGCTTAATTAACGCTGAATTTAAAAGAATACAATTTACTCCAGATATGCTCCCAGCAGATTTATTAGGAACATTGATATACAATCAGAAAACTGGAGAATTCAATACAAAAAAAGGTCCTATTTTTTCTAATATAATCTTAGCAGATGAAATAAATAGGGCTCCTTCAAAAGTTCAAAGCGCGTTACTTGAGTCAATGCAAGAAAGACAGGTTACAATTGGTGAAAAGACTTTTAAACTTTCAACTCCATTTTTGGTACTAGCTACGCAAAATCCAATTGAGCAAGAAGGTACTTATCCACTCCCAGAAGCTCAAGTTGACAGATTTATGATGAAGGTGATTGTTGACTATCCATCAATTAAGGAAGAGAAAGAAATTTTAGAACGAGCAAGCACAATTTCAAAGAATGAAATTAAATCAATAGTAAAGTCTAAAACAATTCTTGATGCACAGAAATTAGTTAATGAGATATATATTGATTCAAAAATTGCTGATTATATTTTAAATATAGTTTTTGCAACTAGAGAGCCAGATAAGTTTAGCTTATCTAAATTGAGTGACTTAATTACCTTCGGCGCATCTCCAAGAGCTTCGATCAATTTGGTTCTTGCTTCGAAGGCTAAAGCATTTATTGATGGAAGAGGTTATGTTATACCTGAAGATGTTAAATATGTAGCTAGAGATATACTAAGACATAGAATTTTACTATCTTATGAAGCAGAAGCTGAAGAAATATCATCAGAAGATATCATTGATCAGCTTCTTCAAGAAATCCCAGTTCCATAAGGTTTAGATGTCCAAAGAAATTCTCAAAAAAGTTAGGCAGATTGAAATAAGAACTAAGAACATTGTAAATGACTTTTTTGGAGGAGATTACCATTCTAATTTTAAAGGAAGGGGGATGACATTTTCAGAAGTTAGAGAGTATATTCCTGGAGATGATGTCAGGTCTATAGATTGGAATGTTACTGCAAAAACGGGTAAACCTCATATAAAAATATTTGAAGAAGAAAGAGAGCTTTCAGTTTTAATCCTAATCGATGTAAGTAGTTCAGGAATGTTTGGGTCAAAGAGCGAGTTAAAAATTGATGTTGCTGTAGAGATTGCAGCTATGCTAAGTTTTTCAGCAATTAAAAATAATGACAAGGTTGGATTAGCTTTGTTTAGTGACAAAATTGAAAAATATATCCCACCAAATAAAGGTAAAAAGCATGTTTTAAGGTTAATTACCGATATAATAAATCATGATTTTGATTATATACAAAAAAAAACTTCGATTAAAAATGCTATTGATTTTGCAAATAAAATTTCAAAAAGAAAAAGTGTAATATTTCTAATTTCTGATTTTATTGATGATAATTTTTGGAATGAGTTAAAATTTTTAAATTTTAAGCATGATTTAGTTGGTTTGCAGATATATGACTCTTTAGAAAAAAAATTCCCGAACATTGGATTAATAAAAATACATGATTCTGAAACTGGTAAAAAGACTTGGATAGATACTTCAAGCAGAAAGAGTAGAAAAAAATTTTCAGAAAATTCTAATAAAAAACTTAATACGTTTTCAAAAAAATGTAAAAATATAGGCTTTGATTTATTGCAAATTAGTACAGATGACGATTATGTAAAATTTTTAATGCAATTTTTTAGAAAAAGAGCTAAAAGAAGTTGATGAAAAAGTATTATATCTTATTGTCTATATTATTTTTTTCTTGCCAAGATATTTCACAGTCTCCTGAAATTAATTTTGAAACAAATCCTCAAATATCTCAGATAGGTTTTCCTATTAATCATAGTATTATAGTAGACAATTTGGGCGAATTATATACAATAAATCATGTAGCGTGGGAAGACTCTTCATTCTGGCTTAAAGATTCTACCAAAGTAATAATTACTCAATCAAATATTGATACAATGAATAATTCTATATTATTTAATTATGAGATTGCATTTTGGGATACTGGCAAGGTTGTTATTCCACCTCATTATGTTAGCATTAGCTTTCCCGATTCTATATCTCCTTCAGTTTTTAAAACTGATTCTAGTGAGGTTTTTATTACCTCAGTTTTTGATAGTACTATGACTACAGTAATTAGCGATAAACCATTGAAAGAAATAAAGTTTCCAATTGAAAGGTTGAGATTATTTTTAACCCTTCTTCTGATTGTTGCAATTTTGTATTTTATTTATCTTTTAAAAACAAGAAATAGTCAAAAATTTACAAAAAGAAGATTTTTTAACTCTAATCCAATGTCAAAAGCTTTAAAAGATGTAGACAAAATTGATTTAGATTTGTCAGTTAAAGAATTTTATGATCAAATAATAGAAATATTGAGAAAATATTTTTACAATAATTTTTATATCATTTCTTATGAAATGACTTCAATGGAGTTAAAAAATTTCTTTAAAGATGATGAATTAAATATGCTTTTAGACGAAATTGATCAAGTAAAGTTTGCAAAAAAATCTCCTTCAAAATCTGAAAAAAAAGATATTTTAGAATTATTAAAAAAAGTTATAAGAAAACTATTATAAAGCAATTAATTAAATTAATTTACAACCATGAGTACAACAGCAGATATTAGAAACGGCGCAGTAATTCTTTTTAAAAACTCAAGAATGAAGATTGTTGAGTTTCAACATGTTAAGCCTGGTAAAGGCCCTGCCTTTGTAAGAACTAAATTGAAAGATCTTAAATCTGGTAAAATTATTGATCATACTTATAATTCTGGAGCTAAAATTGAATTTATTCGTGTTACATCAAGTAAATTTCAATATTTGTATAGAGATGGTGATAGTTTTGTTTTCATGGATAACAACACCTTCAATCAAGTCAATGTTTCAGATGTAATGATGGATAATGCCCATTTTTATATTAAAGAGGGAGATACCATAGAAATATCTTTTGATGGAGAAGAAATAATAAGTTTAATCCTACCTTCAAAAGCAGTTCTTAAGGTTATTCAAACTGACCCTGGTCATAAAGGAAATACTGCAACAAATGCATTAAAGCCTGCAAAATTAGAAACTGGTTTAGAAGTTCAGGTTCCATTATTTATAAATGAGGGTGATTTAGTTAAAGTTGATACTAAGGATGGTAGCTACTCAGAAAGAGTAAAACATTAGTTTATGTGGAAAGATAAAATAAAAGAAATTATTTACATGCTTGAGAATAGCGATGTTAATGAAATTGAAGTTAAGTCTTGTTTTAACAAGATTAAGGTTACAAAAAAACCATCTATACTTAATGTTGATTCTTCTACGGTTTCTTCCCAAAATACTCCAGTAAGTAGCACAAACTTAATATCAAGCGATAATGATACAAGTAAACAAGAACATAAAATTGAAACCCCAGATGTTTCTAATTTAGTCGAAGTAAAATCGCCAATGCCTGGAACTTTCTATTCCTCTCCAGATCCTGAATCTGCACCTTTTGCATCTATTGGAGATACGGTTAATCCTGGGGATACAATATGTATTGTAGAAGCAATGAAAATTATGAATGAGATTCAGGCTGAAGATTCAGGAGTAGTAGAAGAAATCTTAATTCAAAACGCTAGTCCAGTTGAATTTGATCAAGTGCTTTTCAAATTAAAACCTTCCAAATAAAATGTTTAAGAAAATTCTTATTGCCAATAGAGGTGAAATCGCTATAAGAATCATTAGAGCATGCAACGAAATGGGAATAAAAACAGTAGCCGTTTTTTCTAAAACAGATGAACACTCTTTGCACATAAAATTTGCTGATGAAGCTGTTTGCATTGGAAATGGCCCTGCGGTAGAAAGTTATTTAAACATTCCAAGAATCATAGCTGCAGCTGAAATCACAAATTCTGATGCAATTCATCCTGGTTATGGATTTCTTGCAGAAAATGCAAAATTTAGCCAAATATGTAAAGATAATGGATTTACATTTATTGGCCCTGATTCAGAAATTATTGATCTAATGGGAGATAAAGTTAATGCAAGAAGAGCAGCTAGTGATGCAGGAGTACCCATTATTCCTGGAAGTAACACGCTTTCTTCTGTAGAAGAGTTTCTTGAAATAGCAGAAAATATTGGATATCCTGTTATGCTGAAGGCTGTAGCCGGCGGCGGAGGAAAAGGAATGCGCGTTATCCGAAATGTATCTGAGGCAGAAAAAGGTTTTGCTATTATTCAGAATGAAGCAGGAATGGCTTTTAATAATTCTGAAATCTATGTTGAAAAATTTGTTGAAAATGGTAGACATATAGAAGTTCAAATTCTCTCTGATAGATTTGGAAATCATTTACATCTCGGTGAAAGAGAGTGTTCTATACAAAGAAATAATCAAAAGTTAATTGAAGAATGTCCATCAGCTTTTGTTGATGAAGATTTAAGAGAAAAACTTACATCAAAATCAATTGAGTTAGCTAAAAACGTTAATTATGTTGGAGCGGGTACAATAGAATTTTTAGTAGATAAAGATAAGAACTTCTTTTTTATTGAAATGAATACAAGAATACAAGTTGAGCATACAGTTACTGAAATGGTATTTATGATTGATCTGGTAAAGGAGCAAATTAGAACTTATGCTGGAGAAAAGCTATCGATGGAGCAACAAGATATATCAATGAATGGACATTCGATCGAATGTAGAATTAACGCTGAAGATCCATATAATAATTTTGTACCATCTCCAAAAAAAATAAAATCGCTTAATTTTGCTGGAGGTATTGGTGTAAGGATTGATTCATTTATTTATGCGGGATATCAAATACCTACTTTCTACGATTCAATGTTAGGGAAATTGATAGTTCATTCTTCAACAAGAGAAAAAGCTATTATAAGAATGAAAAGATCTTTACAGGAGACCTTTATTGAAGGTCCTGAAACTACACTACCATTATTGGAAAAAATTTTTGAAAATAAAGACTTTAATAATGGAAATTTTGATATAAATTTTTTAGGTAAATTTTTAAAGAAAACAGAAGGGAAAAAGGATGAATCATCCAGAAAATTTGAAGTATACATCTGAGCATGAATGGGTAAAAATTGAAGGTAACATAGCAACCATTGGTATTACAGATTTTGCACAAGGCGAGTTAGGAGATATTATATTTTTGGAATTCCCTGAAGTCGATGAATCTTTTAGCGAAGGTGACGTTTTTGGTACTATTGAAGCTGTAAAAACAGTTTCGGATCTATTTATGCCAATGGATGGAAAAATCATAGAAGTAAATGAAAATTTAAATGATGACCCTGAAGGTGTAAATACAGATCCATACGAGCAGGGATGGATGGTAAAGATTGAATTACAAAGTAGCTTTTCAACAGAATCTTTATTGGATTCAAAAGCCTACATCGAACTAATTGGTTAAATATGCTTAAAAACTTAGAGCATTACGTTCAAGTTTTAAAGATTGAAAAAAATCATTCATCAAATACTGTAAATTCATATTTATCTGATATTAAATCTTTTGAAAAGTTTCTTAAAAAAAGAAAAATAACTTTCAAAAAAGTAGTTAACAGTTCTGAAGTCATAAAAAATTATTTTAGATATTTAAGCAGGAGTAAAATTTCTCCTAGATCTATTAAAAGAAAATATTCATCCTTATCTTCGTATTTTTCATATTTGATTGATAGAAAAGAAATTAAAAAAAATCCCCTTAATAGTATTTTTACTCCAAAATTGACTAAAAAACTTCCTACTGTTTTATCTTTAGATGAAATAAAAAGAATTTTTAAAGAGGCTGAAAATACTGACAATGAATTATTAGGATTAAGAGATAGATGTATTATTGAATTATTATATTCATGCGGTCTTCGCGTAAGCGAGTTGTGCGAATTAAAAATTAGCAATATTCAATTTGATGCGAATGTTATTAGGTTTTTTGGGAAGGGTAATAAAGAGAGGATTATTCCACTTACTTTTTATGCAAAAGAATGGTTAGAAAAATATCTTTATCAGTCTCGACATATTCTTTTAACTAGAAAGTCTTCGGAAAGCAAGTTTGTTTTTTTAAGTAATAATGGAAAAAAATTAACCCGTGCTGCTATATGGCAATCTATCAAAAAATATGTAAATGCTGCCGCGGTAACAAAATCTGTTTCTCCTCATACTTTTAGACACTCATTTGCAACTCATTTAATAGATGGTGGAGCAAACTTAATTGAAATTCAAAAATTACTTGGGCATTCAGATATTTCTACAACTGAAATATATGTTCACTTATCAAAAGAATTTATAGATACTGAATACATGAAAGCTTTTGATAAAAAAAAGAATTAACTATCTTTTAATATGGGAATAGCCAGCTTATCATTAGAACTTCAATTAATTTTAGTTCCAACAATACTATTTGCTTTAACTTTTCATGAGTATGCTCATGCAAGAGTTGCTTATCTTTTAGGAGATTATACTTCATATTATCAAAATAGAATGAACTTAAATCCGTTTAATCACTTAGATCCTTTCGGTACATTCGCATTATATTTTTTAGGATTCGGATGGGCAAAGCCTGTTCCTGTAAGTATACAGAATCTCCAAAACCCTAAAAAAGATATGATGATGATTGCTATGGCTGGTCCAGCTTCAAATATGTTCTTAGCTTTTTTGGCGTCGATTTTTTACAGATTAAATTTTTATTTTCAATTCAGCGAAGAGGTAATATTTCCTTTAGAAATATTCATTCAAATTAATATTGTTTTAGCAATATTTAATTTACTGCCATTGAATCCGCTCGATGGATCAAGAATCCTTCCGCTGCTTGTAAAAAATCCTAGAACGTTATATAATATTGAAATTTATGGACCAAGGGTTCTAATTGGGCTTATCATCTTAAACTTAATAGGAATTCCAATATTATCAACAATCATCCTAACCCCAGTTTCTATTATTTTTTATTTATTGACAGGCGCTTAATTGAGAAAAATATTTTCAATTTTTGGTCCAACTGGAATTGGAAAATCAAGTTTATCAATCAAATTAGCCAAGAAGATTAATGGAGAAATAATTGGTGTTGATTCAAGGCAGATTTATGATGGAATATCTATTGGTACTGCTCAGCCCTCAAAAAAACAATTAGATGAAATTCCTCATCATTTAATTGGATTTAAAAAGCTAAACGAAAAAATATCATCTGGTGAATATTTACAACTTATAGATTCTAAAATTGACGATATTTTTTCCAGAGGAAAGTCTCCAATACTCTGCGGTGGAACAGGGTTATATTTTAAATCTCTTATTGAAGGTATTTTTGAAGGAAGTCATACCAATATTGAAATAAGAAAAAAGCTTGAAGCAGATTACAAAAAAGATAAAGTTAGACTCTATAATAAATTAAAAAAAATTGATCCTAAATATAGTGAGAAGGTTCATATCAATAACAAAAAAAGATTAGTCAGAGCGTTAGAGATTTTTGAAACTACGGGAATTCCTTTATCTGAAAACTTTAGTTTTTCAGCTAGAAAAAGTAATTATGTAGAAAATTATTTTTTTGTTTATTTAAATGCTAATAATAGCTTTTTACATCCAAGAATTAAAGAAAGATTAATTGAGATGTTTGACAATGGAATGATTGAAGAGGTAGAGATTATTGTTAATAATCATATCGATATTAGCCATATAGATTATATTGGTTTTAGAGAAATAAAAGAATATTTAGAAAATAAAATTTCTATAGATAAAGCTATGGAAAAAATATTCATAAGAACTCGTCAATATGCTAGGAGACAAAATAAATGGTATAATTCTAATAAATATGATTTGTCATTTGATATTGAAAAAAATACATCAAATGATATTGTTGATAAATTGACTCAAATAAACTAATTTTCGCAAACAATTGGAGAATTAATGTTAAAAAGCAAACATCTTATCGGTTTAGAACATTTTCCAATTTCTGATTTGAACAAAATAATAGATACCTCTTTCAAGTTTAAAGAAATCCTAAATACAGAATCTAGAAAATCTATTCTCTTAAAAGGAAAGACAATCGTTAATATGTTTTTTGAGAATTCTACAAGAACAAAAATTAGTTTCTCATTAGCTGAAAAAAGGCTGGGGGCTGACAGTATTAACTTTTCTGCATCTACAAGCAGTGTCAAAAAAGGTGAGACTTTAAAAGACACTGTTCAAAATATTGAATCTATGAAAATAGACGGCGCTGTTATTCGACATGGTCATCCAGGTTCAGCTTTAAAATTAACAGAATATATTGATGGGGCAGTTATAAATGCAGGTGACGGCTCTCATGAGCACCCAACTCAAGCAATTTTAGATATGGTTACTCTTAAGGAAAAATTTGGAAAAATTAAAGGCTTAAAAATCGGTATCGTAGGTGATATTCTTAATAGTAGAGTAGCTAGAAGTGATATTTTTGCTTTAAAAAAACTTGGAGCCGAGATTGTAGTTTGTGGACCAAGCACTTTATTGCCTGGAGATGCGAAAAGATTAGGCATAAATATTACATATAATTTAAATGAGGTTCTTAATTGGTGTGATGCAGTTATTGCGCTTAGGATTCAATTAGAAAGAATGCATCTTGGAAGAATTCCCTCTAAGAGGGAATACCATAGCGAGTTTGGTTTAACCTATGAAAAAATAAGTAAATTAAAAAAAGACATTGTTATCATGCATCCTGGACCAATGAACAGGGGAGTAGAAATAGATAGCAAAGTTGCAGATTCAGATAATGCAGTTATTTTAGATCAAGTGCTTAATGGAGTTGCTTCAAGGATGTCAATTTTGTATTTATTGCTTGGAGATGGAGATATTAAATTATGATTAAAGGAATTAACGCAAGAAAAATTCTATTAAAATCTGGAAGAATTATAGATCCATTTTCTAAAAAAACATTTAATGGCGATTTATTAATAGAATCTGGAAAGATTTCAAAAATTTCGGACTCCATATCTACAAAAGGAAAAGATTATAAAGTTATAAATTGCAAAGGATTAGTGGTAACTCATGGCTTCTGCGATATGCATGTTCATTTTAGAGAGCCTGGTAGAGAAGATAAAGAAACTCTTGAGTCTGGCTCTTATTCTGCTCTAGCAGGAGGTTTTACACAGGTTTGTACTATGGCAAATACTAATCCAGTCATAGATTCTCCAGAACATATTCACTATATAGTTAGCAAAAGTCAAAAATTACCAATAGACATTTTTCCAATAGGAGCTGTTTCTAAAGGAATGAAAGGTGAAGAGTTGACCGAGATGTTGTTGATGCAAAAAAATGGAGCAATAGCTTTTAGCGATGATGGAGTCCCAATTCAAAATGCTCAATTTATGAAATTAGCTTTAACCTACTCTAAAATGCTTAATGTGCCAATCATGAATCATGCAGAGGATATCTTCTTAAGAAATGATGGAGTAATGAATGCTTCTTCAATCTCTAATAATTTAGGATTAAAAGGAAATACTAGCCTGGGAGAAGCTGTGATGGTCTATAGAGATTTATTACTAGCAGAATCATTAAATAGTAAATTACATTTACTTCATTTATCAACCAAAGAAGCTGTTGATTTACTAAAACAATTTAAAAGTAAGAAACAGCTAATTACTGCTGAAGTTTCTCCTCATCATCTTTATTTCGTAGATGAAGATATTGATTCTTTTGATACAAATTTAAAGGTAGCTCCACCGGTAAGGAGTAAAAAAGATAGAAAAGCCTTAATTGAAGGAATAAAGTCAGGATTAATTGATTGTATAGCAACTGATCACGCTCCTCATACATTAGAAGATAAAGAAACCACTTTTAATGAAGCAGCGTTTGGTATGATTGGTTTAGAATCATGTTTTGGAGTTGTTAATAAAGTACTAGTAAAAGAAAATGGAATGAGCCTTAAGTCACTAATTGAAAAAATTACAGTTAATCCTAGAAAAGTTATGAATTTAGAAACAAATTTGTTTGATATAGGTTCAAAAGCTCAGATAACAATTTTTGATCCAAATGAAAAATGGAAATTTAAAAATAGCCATATTTTATCTAAATCTTCAAATTCACCATTTATAGGAAAAGATCTAGTTGGAAAAGTAAAATTTGTAATTTCTAAAAATCAATTTTTTACATTATAAATTCTCTATCATTAATCATTGACTAATGATAACACATCAATTAAGTTTCAAAGCATTTTTATAGAATTATGAAAAAGATAACAAAAACTATATCAGCAAAAGATGTTAGCCAGCAGTGGTGGCTTTTTGACGCAACAGACCAAGTACTAGGGAGATTTTCATCTGAAGTAGCTCAGGTCTTACGCGGAAAGCACCGCCCTAATTATTCTCCCAATATTTACATGGGAGATGCTGTTATTATTATTAACGCTGAAAAAATAAGAGTTACTGGAAATAAATCTGAAACAAAAAAATATTTTAGACATTCAGGCTATCCAGGCGGTGTAAAGTATTCTAGTTTTAGCGAACTGATGAAAAATGATTCCGAAAAGGTTTTGCTCAGCGCTGTTAAAGGAATGTTGCCAAAAAACAAGCTTGGTAGAGAAATTTCTAAACATATTAGAATATATAAGGATAGTAATCATGGACACGATGCACAGCAACCAAAAGAATGGAGTTCTAAGTAATGAAGAAAGAATTTTATAATGGCGTTGGAAGAAGAAAGAATTCAACAGCCAGAGTTTATCTTTCAGATGGAAAAGGAAATTTTTCAATTAATAATGTTTCAGATGATATCAACAATTATTTAAAGAGAGAGTCTTTAGTTATTCACGCAGTAAAACCTTTAGAGGTGCTTAACCTTAAAGGCAAATATGACATTAAGATTAATGTTAAAGGCGGAGGATTAACAGGTCAAGCTGGAGCAATTCAATTAGGTATTGCTAGAGCTTTATTAAAAATTGATAATGAATTTAGATCTCAGCTTAAATCTCATGGTTTGTTGACAAGAGATGCTAGAGAAGTTGAAAGAAAAAAATATGGACAACCAGGAGCAAGAAAGAAGTTCCAATTCTCAAAAAGATAATATTATGCAAAAAATTACTAAAGAAGACTTACTTAATTCAGGCGCACATTTTGGCCACGTAAGCAGTAAAACCGATCCTAATTTTAAAGATTTCGTAGTCTCATCAAAGAATGGTATTGATATTATCAATTTAGACGATACCTTAAATAATTTAGATAAAGCTCTAAATTTTGTAGCACATACTGTCCAAAGAAATGGTGAAATTTTATTTGTTGGAACAAAAAAACATGCTAAGGATGTTATTCAGCAGGAAGCTGACAGATGTGGTATGTTTTATATAGTAGAAAGATGGCTTGGTGGAACGCTAACTAATTTTTCAACAATTAAGAAAAGTATCAAAAGATTACATTCTCTTGAAAAAGAAGGTTCTCCAATTTTTGAAGATTTAACAAAAAAAGAAATGTTACAATTGAATAGAGAAAAAATAAAACTTTCTGATCAGCATAGGGGAATAAAAGATATGAAAAGACTTCCTAATGCTATTGTTGTAGTTGACGGTAAAACTGAATCTATTGCAATTCAGGAAGCTAAAAAACTTGAAATTCCTATTATTTGCATTGTTGATTCAAACACAGACCCAACACTTTGTGAATATCCAATTCCAGCAAATGATGATTCAATTAGAACTATTCAGCTTTTGATTAACGAGATAGTTAATACAATTATTTCAGTTAGCAAAAAAGATGAAGATAAGGCAGAAGAAACTGTCACCAAAGATTTAAACAAAGAAAATAGCAAAGGGTAGACACATGAGCGTTGACGCTAAACTAGTTAAAACTTTAAGAGAAAGAACTGGAGCAGGAATGATGGACTGCAAGAAAGCGTTGATGGAAGTTGACGGAGACCTTGACTTAGCTGTAGACCAACTTAGAAAGGCTGGTATAGCTAAAGCAGAAAAGAAATCTTCAAGAGCAGCTAACGAAGGCGTTGTTTTCTCATATATACATCATGGTAATAAATTAGGCGTACTTGTTGAAGTTGGATGTGAAACCGACTTTGTAGCAAAAACTGAAGGTTTTAACGATTTAGCAAGCAGTATTGCAATGCAAGTTGCTGCCTCTAATCCATTAGCTGTAGATGAATCAGGAATTGCTCAAGAGATTTTAGATAGAGAAAAAGCAATTTTTGTTGATCAAGCAAAATCATCTGGGAAGCCTGATAATGTTGTTGAAAAAATTGTTGAAGGAAAATTAAATAAGTTTATTCAAGACAATTGTCTAATGCATCAGTCCTTTGTTAAAAATCCAGATGTTACTATTTCACAATTAGTCCAAGAAGCGGTAGCCAAATTAGGCGAGAATATTACCGTTAATAGGTTTGTAAGATTTGCTCTTGGCGAACAATCAAATTAATGTCTCAAAACAAAAAAAGAAGAGTACTACTTAAGTTAAGTGGTGAGATTCTTTCAGGAAATCAACCGCAAGGTGTATACCCTCAAATTGCTCAACAGCTTGCTAAAGAAGTTGCAGCATTAAAAGCGCTTAATATTGATATTGGTATTGTTTTAGGCGCTGGTAATATTTTTAGAGGAAGAGATGCCTCCGAAAAAGGTATGGACAGAGTTACTGCAGATTATATTGGAATGGTAGGAACTATAATTAACTCTGTTACGCTTCAAGACTCATTAGAGCAGGTTGGGTGTGAAACTCGCACACTATCTGGTATTGATATTCCAAAAATTGCAGAGCCATATATTAGAAGAAGAGCAATTAGGCATTTAGATAAAGGTAGGATTGTTATAATAGCTGGAGGTACAGGAAATCCTTTTTTTAGCACTGATAGTGCTGCAGCTTTAAGAGCAGCTGAATTAAATTGCGATTTATTAATCAAAGGCACTAAGGTAGATGGAGTATTTGATTCAGATCCTAATACTAACCCTAGTGCTAAAAAATTTAAATCAATCAGTTTTTCAGAAGTTTTAGAAAAAGAATTAGCAATAATGGATCTAACAGCAATAACTTTATGCAAAGAGAATAAAATGCCCATAAGGGTTTTAGATATTACTAAAGAAAATAATTTATTTAATTTCTTAAATGGAAACACTGACATAGGTACAAGCGTAGAATAAAATGTTAAGTCAAAGCTTAGATTCGGCAAAATCAAAAATGGAACAAACTATAACCTTTGTTTCAAGTGAATTGACCAAGATTAGGACTGGAAGAGCAAACCCTGAAATGTTCAATAAGATTTTGGTAAAGTATTATGATAACGATACCCCTTTAAATCAAATTGCCAATATTTCGACAATGGATGCTATTACAATTAGTATTCAACCTTTTGATAAAACTTCTATTGATGATATTGAGAAAGCAATATTAGAATCTGATTTGGGTTTTAATCCTTCTAATAATGGAAATAGTATAATGATTACTTTTCCTCCTCTATCTGTTGAAAGAAGACAGGAGTTAGTTAAAGTTGCATCCAAGATTATTGAAGATGGAAGAATTTCAGTCAGAAATATTCGAAGAGAAATGATTCAATCAGCTAAAAGAGTTGAAGAAGAGCAAAAAATTCCAGAAGATGATATGAAAAAATTTATGGATGATATCCAAGAAGTAACCGACTCTTTTGTTAAGAGATTGAATTTAATCCAGCAAGAAAAAGAAGTTGAAATCCTAGATAAGTAAATTATTTTCTAAAATTTATTCGCATTTAGACCAGCCACAATCTTTACAAACTAAACAACCACCTTCATCAACAATGCCGTTACTGTCACACTCTTTGCAATATATTCCTCGAGGCTTAGTTGCGCTAGCAGTTTCTTCTGCTAATTCAAATTGAGCTTTTTTTTTGCTATTGTCTGGAGTCACATCTCCATTGACAAAAGATTCTAAGGCTCTACCGATAGCATCAGGTGTTGATAAAATTAACTGACCATCTTCCCATGTAGGGTTTGGCCCACTGATACCTTTTAACTGGCTAATAATACTATTTGGATCTACTCCTGATCGAAGAGATAGAGAGATTAATCTACTGATTGCTTCAGTTTGTGCTGCAACAGTGCCACCAGCTTTACCAATGGCCGTAAATACTTCACAAAGACCGTTCTCATCTTCGTTTACGGTAACATATAAGGTTCCGTCTCCGGTTCTCATACGTCTTGTTCTTCCTTCTGTAATAGGAGGACGATTACGCGCTGTTTTCTTTTCAGATGTATGAAGATTTTTTGATTCATTCTCAGATGATTTCTCTTCAGTAATAAGAATACCTTCACGAGAGCCTTCTCTGTATACAGTAATTCCTTTTAAGTCAGCTTTGTAAGCTGTCATATAGATATCGGCAACTGTATCCACTGTAGTTTCTTCAGCTAAATTAACTGTAGAAGAAATTGAACTATCAATATATTTTTGAACAACTCCTTGCATTTTTACCCTAAAAAATGGATCAACATTATGAGCTGTAACTACATAGTCTGGTAAACTTTCATCAGTACCAAACATTTCTTTTACAACTGGATGGTATACTGTGAAAGTATCAAACTCTTTACCCAAGCTATCATTCTTTTTAACCTTACGTTTATAAGATGTTGCAAAAATTGGTTCAACCCCTGATGTTACGCGTGCAACAATAGCTCCGCTTCCGGTTGGAGCAACTGTTGTAAGAGTACAGTTTCTTACACCATGATTTTTAATTTTAGTTTGCAGTTCTTTAGGTAAATCTTGTACAAAAAGACTTTCAGAGTAACCGTCCCAATCAAAATTAGGAAACTGCCCTTTTTCTTTTGCTAATTCTGCACTCGTTTCGTAGGCAGTATTTCTGTGAATTTCCATTACTTTAGCAATAGTATCTAAAGCCTCATCTGAATCATACTTGATACCCATTTTGACAAGCATATCTCCAAGACCAAGAATTCCAAGTCCAACGCGACGATCATTCATAGCATTTTGTTTTTGTTCTTCAAGAGCATGACGATCAAGATTATAATCTATAACATTGTCTAAAAATCTTGCACCAATAGCTGTTGTTTCTTTAAACCCATCAAAATCAAAATTACCATTTCCGTCAACAAATCTCTCTAAGTTTAATGCTCCAAGATTACAGCACCCGCCATCCGGCAGCGGTTGTTCTGCGCATGGGTTAGTCGATACCAATGGACTGCAATATTCAGCATTGTGATATTTGGTCATTGTATCCCAGAAAAGTAGTCCTGGTTCTGCACTTGCGTGCGCATGTTCGATAATTTTCATCCACAAATCTTTTGCTTTTACAGTAGTGTATACTTTGCCACCCCATTGCAAATCAAAATCCGTTTCTTTTTGAACTGCATTCATAAATTCATCTGTTAACAATACTGAAATATTTGAGTACTTAACCATGTCTATATCACCAGTTTTGATTTCAATAAATTTTTCAATATCTGGATGATCAACTCTCAAGGTTTGCATGTTAGCACCTCTTCTACCATGCTGAGCAATTGTATTTGTATTCTCGCTAAATAAGTTCATAAAACCAACAGGGCCACATGAATTTCCTCCTGTACCTTGGATTTCATCACCGCCAGGTCTTAAAACAGATAAGTCATGTCCACAGCCACCACCGTATTTATAGGTCATTGCTTCTTGAATAACACAATCATATATAGACTTGATTGAATCATCTTTAATACCAACTACGTAGCAGTTATTAAGTGTTGTCGTTATATCTTCACGACCTGCTCCATGCATAATTCTTCCCCCTGGAACAAATTTAAAATTTTTAAGCGCTTGAAAGAAAGCTGCTTCCCATTTTTCTTGCAATTCAGGAGTTTTCTCAACGCTTGCTAACGCTTTAGCTTGTCTTTTCCATAGATTCCACGGATGCTTCTCTCCCGGAGCAAGATATTTCATCTCAAGAACGCTTCGACCTAATTCGTCTTCTTTGTAATAATTTTCAACTTTGTATTCTTCTGGACAACTTTCAACATCTTTACTATCCATATCTTTTTTGACATTAAAGCCTAAGATTTGATTCTTTAGTTCCGAATCAATTTTTGGATTTTTTTCATTTTCTGTTGGAAAGTTTATTTCTATTGCTTCCGCCATAATTCTCTAATTCTAACCCTCGGTTACTGTTAATATTTATTTTTGTCCGCAGACAATTCTCTAAATGAGATTATCAGTTTTTTTGCAAATACAAAGCTTTCGAAAAGCTTATTGGCTGGCATTCCAACTTATCTATTTTTCTTTATTTTAGTCAAGTTTAAAAATGCGAATATTCATATTTTTTTTAAAAAAACGGGAAGCAAATCAATTAGGCTTATAAAACATTTAGATAGTCACTTTATTTTGCCTACTTGTTTTGCATCAATTTCTGTATTAATATTTGATGCAATTAACGCATATGACAGACATAAAATTGAATAATAAATTTTCATTAGAAGATAAATACAATCTCTTAGAAGGAAGGATAGTTTTATCTGGAATTCAAGCACTTGTACGTCTTCTACTTGATCAAAATAGGGCAGACCTAATCAAGGGTTTAAATACTGGAACTCTTGTTTCAGGTTATAGAGGTTCGCCTGTTGGTGTGCTAGATATAAATCTGGTTAGAAACAAAAAATTATTAGATCAACATAACATTAATTTTATTCCTGGCGTCAATGAGGATCTTGGTGCAACACTTATATATGGTAGTCAAATGGCAGGAATGGTATCTAATGTTAAATACGATGGCGTTCTTGGTATGTGGTACGGAAAAGCCCCTGGAGTAGATCGTTCAGGAGATATTTTTAGACATGCAAATTTTCTAGGTGTTGGTAAAAATGGAGGAGTGCTTGCAGTGGCTGGAGATGATCCGTCTTGTAAATCTTCAACTTTGCCATCACAATCTGAACCTGCTTTATTTGATGCAATGATGCCAATTTTTTATCCTGGTAATGTTCAAGAAATATTGGACTTGGGTAGATTTGCATATGAGATGTCAAGATATTCAGGACTATGGTCAGGTTTTAAAATTGTTACTGATATTGCAGATGGGTTTAGTAGTGCTATTGTTCATCCTGAAAGAATTAATATCAATATTCCAGATTTTCAATACAATGGTCAACCATGGAAACATACGCAAAATGCCAAACTTGTAGGTCATCATAGTTTGCCAACAGAAAAAGAAATTCATCTGGGAAGAATTGAAGCTGCTAAACATTTTCTAGCATCAAACAAGATAAATAAAATTACAGTGCAATCTGAAAATGATTCTGTTGGTATTATTACTGCAGGCAAAACTTACTATGATGTATTAGAGGCTTTTGATTCATTGGGATGGGATAAAAAATTCCTTAATGACAAAGGTGTAAGAATATTGAAGCTTGGAGCAACTTTCCCCGTTGATAGCAATATCATTAGAAGTTTTTCTGAAAATCTTGAGGAGATTTTTATAGTTGAAGAGAAAAGATCATTTATCGAAATGCTTATCAAGGAAGAGATTTATAATTATAGCAATAAACCTATTATAATCGGTAAAAACGATGAACACAATAAGCCTTTAATTCCTGGATACGGTGAATTAACTGCTGATGATTTATCAAAAATTTTCTTTAAACGATATGCTTCTAAGTTTGGAGTAGAGTCAGATAACAATAAAATTAATATAATTACTGAGGTTGATAAAAGAATTTATGGACAATCTTTATCATCAAGATCTATGTATTTTTGCTCTGGATGTCCTCATAATACATCAACCGTAAAATTACCTGAGGGTGACTCAGCCTTTGGTGGTATTGGTTGTCACTTAATGGCAATGTTTGTCGATGATGGTAAAGCTTTTGGTACTACCCACATGGGTGGAGAAGGAGCTCAATGGGCAGGTATGGAACCATTTATTGAAAAAGAGCATATGTTCCAAAATATTGGGGATGGAACTTTTTTCCATTCAGGATCTTTAGCACTAAGACAGGCAATTGCAGCTAAATCACATATAACATACAAAATTTTATACAACAGAGCTGTAGCAATGACTGGAGCACAAGACCCAGATGGTGGTTTAGATTTACCAGAGCTCACAAAATATTTGAAATCCCAAGGCGTTGAAAAGGTTATTATTACTACAGATGATACGTCTGCATACAAATCCATCGAAAAATCTCGATGGGATAAAGATATTGAAATTATGCACAGAGATGAAATTGTAGAGGCTCAAAAGAAATTAAAGGTTATAAAGGGTGTTACTGTGCTAGTTCATGACCAATCATGTGCAGCAAATCTTAGACGACTAAGAAAGCGCGGCTTAGTTCATGAGCCAAAAAAAAGAATTTTTATCAATGAGGCAGTTTGTGAAGGGTGCGGAGACTGTGGAGTTAAATCTAATTGTTTAAGTGTTCAACCTATCAAAACAGAGTATGGAAGAAAAACTCAAATAGATCAACCTTCATGTAATAAAGATTATTCATGTGTTGAAGGTAATTGTCCTTCATTTATTCAAGTTATTCCATCTGAAAAAGACGATAAGAGATTATTGCCTGAAATAAATTTTGACCCATCAATAATTCCAAATCCTAAAAAGATTCAAAAAGATGTAGCTAATATTTTCATGTTAGGAATTGGAGGAACTGGCGTAGTCACTGTTAATCAAATTATTTCAACAGCTGCATTTATTGAAAAGAAAAAGGTTATTGCTTTAGACCAAACAGGTTTAAGTCAAAAAGGTGGATCGGTAGTTTCTCATTTGAAAATTGTAAGTGATAATAAAGAGTATTCAAGTAGAGTAGCTAATGGAGAATCAGATGCTTATTTAGTTTTTGATTTATTGACAGGAGCAAATCCTAAAAATATGGCTAAACTTAGCACGAAAAATTCTACATCTATTATTTCAACGTCTGAAATACCTACAGGAGATATGGTTAGATCGACTGCAGCAGAATATCCTGAAGCATCCTTTATGATTGACCTTATTAAAGAATATTCCAAAGATACTGCTTTATTAAATGCTACAGAACTTTCTGAGCATTTCTTTGGAAGTAATATGCAGGCCAATTTTATTGTTATTGGAGCCGCTTATCAATCAGGAAGCATTCCTTTGTCTAATGAATCAATAGAAAAAGCTATTAAAATAAACGGAGTCGCTGTTAAACAGAATACTGAAGCATTTAATATTGGAAGAAAGGTAGTATCAGACCCTCATTGGATTGATACAATAGATTTATATCGTTCTGGCAGCTTAGCAGTAGAGCCAAGCTTATCTTCAGAAGCCATCAAATTAATTGATTCAATATCACCCGATCAAGAATTGAGGCATATCTTAGAATACAGAACTCAAGAGCTTATTGATTATCAAAATTTAGCTTTTGCAAAAGAATATGTTAATTTTGTAAACAAAGTATATATTAAAGAGAAAGATTTGAGATCAAGCTCAGACTTGTCTCAGAATGTTGCTAAATATTTATTCAAACTAATGGCTACAAAAGATGAGTATGAAGTAGCAAGACTGTCTTTAAAAGCAGAGCTTGATTCAGCAATTAGTAAAGAGTTTGGTAGGTCTGCTAAAATAAGTTATATGCTACATCCGCCATTTCTTAAAGCAATGCAAAATATTCCAATTTTAAATCGTTTACCAGGAGTAAAGTCTAAACTTGCTTTGGGTTCCTGGTTTAAGGTTTTCTATGTAATGTTGAAGAATATGAAATTCCTAAGAGGAACAGCTTTTGATTTTATGGCATGGTTTAGCAGTGATGTTAGACAAGCAGATAAAAAAGTTTTAAATTTTTATAGAGATACAATTTCAAGTAAAATTGACGAAATCGGAAATGGTCAATACGAAAATCTAATTAAATTTTCAAAACTTCCAGACATAATTCGTGGATATGAAGAAGTAAGATTAGAAACTATGGATGAATATTTCAAAAAAGCTCAGTCTGTTTTTTAACAAATAATATATTTATTTTATTCTTTTAAAAAACTATATTGTAGAAATATAAAATTTCACGGGATAAAATTATGAAAAAATTAATAATAGTATTTATTTTTATGACTGGGATTGCTTTATCCCAATCAAAGCAAATCCAAGGACACGATAATGATCATAATCATACTATGTGTGGTACCGATCAATTGTACGAACAGTTAAAAATTACAAATCCTCAATTTGTCGAACAAACATATGCCAAAATTGATGATATAAGAAATTCAAGAATGAAATACGGTTCAAATGAAATGGAAAGATTCGAAAGTTCAACTCTTGATATTCCAGTAAGATTTTATGTTCTTTATAGCAATGCTAATGATAGCGTTGATAATCTTGCTTTCGAAAAAATTGCAGCAAATTTCGATCAAATAAATTTAGATTTTAGAAAGCTAAATCCCGATGGTGAAAAAGTGCCACAATCTGCTAATCCTTCGTCTGGAGAGGATGCTAATGTTGATTACAGTCATTATAATGCTAGAGGTGAGCATAACATTCGATTTGTAGGCTACAAAGGAGAGTTGACAGGTTCAGAATTAATTGAAGGAGAATCAATTGTTAGGATTCAGACTAGCAATTCCATTGGTGGTGTTTGCGATGCAATGAATGAAGTTGGAAGGCCTTGTCCCGGTGAAAATGGTTATACTAATGAGCCGTATATGAGTGTGTACATTGCTACGCTTGGAAGTGGATTACTAGGTCAAGCATATTATACTTATCCTCATGCAGTTGTTTTAAATCAATCTGTAGGTTCTGTAGAAAATCCAGGGGAATTATCAACTTATGGAAGAGGAAGAACTCTTACACATGAACTAGGTCATAATTTCACATATCCACATACATTTAATTCATCTTCATGTACTTCAACACCCGATTTTAGCGATATTCCAAATCAATTAAATCCTAATTATTCTGCTGATTTAGTAGAATCTAATGGAAGTTGGTATGGTGCAGGAGCCCTTAATGAATGTATTGCTAACACCGGAAAAGGTGAACAATTTATGAATTATATGGACTATGTTTATGACTATAATATGGTTATGTTTTCTAAGCAACAAGTTATTCAAGGTGAGGCTTGGGCTGCAAGTTATGATTCAAATATAGGATGGCTAGATTTTGAAGGAGTAAATACATCTCTTTCAACAACATCACAATTGTTAACTTCTTCAAGTGTTCTCTCTTTTAATGTTGCATTCGCAGAAGAAGTTTCAGGTTTTTCAGCCGATGATATCACTGTAACAAATGGTGACATAGCTAGCTTAAATGGAGGAATTGGAACCTCATTTGATTTCGTAATTACTCCGCAATCTGATGGTGACGTTTCTGTATATATCGCTTCCGGAGTAGCTGTTGGAACAACAACAGGATTTAACAATTTTGAATCAGGAGAAATTGTAATTAAAGTTGACAGAGTTGATCCTGTAGCTGGAACAATTTCTACAGATGACTTAGATCAACAGTTTTACCTTCCTCAAACACCTGATATATCAATTAGTTTAGATAACTTTACAGACGCAACAAGTGGAGTTGAAGCTTACTCTCTTTCTGTAGGATCAACACCAGGACAGGATGATATTGTATCATCCACTATATATACATCTACTCAAATAAATTTGGATGATCTTCCTTTACAAGATTATCAAAGATACTATATTCAAGTATTTAGTATTGACAGAGTAGGACTAACTTCTGATGTTGTATCTTTAGATTTTTGGTATTTTGGATCTTTATTGGGTGATTCTAATAATGATTGGGTTATTGATTTCAAAGATTATGCAGCATTCATTGCCAACTATCCAGGAGCAGATATTGCACCGGTAAGTGGCAATATGCCTTATTTATTCCCTGACTTTGATGGAGTGTCAAATAGCCAAGATTTATCAATGTTTGAATCAATGTGGGATTGGTCTTTTCAACAGAATGGGCGTAGTACACCAGATTATTTAACAGGGCAGGGTAGTATACCTGATTTCAAAATTTTAAATAACAAAATGACAATAACTCTTCCTGAAGATGCTGTGTCTTCTCAAGTTTATTTTGAGTACAGCGCAGATGACTATTTAATTGACTTAAGTACTTTAAGTTTTTCAGACTACTCTCTAATAAATGCTCATGATACAAATCAAGGTCTCTTTCATCTTGAACTTTCAAATTTAAATCCTGGAAATAGTAGAGATTCAATGGTTTTAGATTTTGAAAATCAATCATTTTTGGTTGAGGAATTAAAAGTTTATTTCTCATCCTATGATGAAAATAATCAATTGCTATCAGAAGGTTTTGAGTTTTTATCAACGGCTCCTTCAAACTACAGGTTAGCACAAAGTTATCCAAATCCATTTAACTTGCCAGGAACAACCATAGAGTTTGATTTACCCACCGCACAATTTTTATCAATGATGATCATAGATGTTCGCGGTAGAATAGTAAGAAAGTTAATTAATAATGAAGAACGATTTGGTTACCAATCAATTGTTTGGGATGGAAAGAATGATGATGGAGACGTAGTTAGTAGTGGAGTATATTTCTATCAAATAAGAACTAGTAGTTTTACTGAAGCTGGAAAATTAGTATTCCTTAGATAATAGTATATTTCAATGTTATCTACAGAACCTTTACTAGCTGATATTTTTGAAGCAAAAAAAAGAACCGCTTCAATTGTAAAAGAAACGCCAATTCTCGAATCTGAATATTTTAACAACCTTTTAGATATGCAGTTATATTTTAAATGTGAAAACTTTCAAAAGACAGGATCGTTTAAGATAAGAGGCGCTTCAAATGCAATCTATTCCTTAACTGACTCTGAAGCAAAGCAAGGAGTTGCATGTCAATCTTCAGGCAATCATGGAGGTGCTATAGCTTGCGCAGCTAATCTTCGAAATATACATGCTGATATAGTAATGGCAAAAAGTGTATCAAAGGCAAAAATTCATAACGTTAAAACATATAATGGTAATATGATTTTCTGTGATTCTATGGCTGAAAGAGATGAATTATTTTTAAATATAGTAAAAGAGAATAACAGAATCTCAATTCATCCATATGATAATTATGATGTTATAGCAGGTCAAGGAACTATTGCTTTAGAAATAGTCGAGCAAGTTAAAGACTTTGATGCGGTAGTAGTACCCATTGGTGGCGGAGGATTAATAAGCGGTATTTCTATTGCGCTTAAAGGTTTAGATTCGCCTGCTCAAATTATTGGATGTGAACCAGAAAGTGTTGATGACACCTATCAAATGTTTAAAGCTAATAAACGTATTGATATGCAACATAGAGAATCTGTAGCAGATGGTTTAATGGCTATTGTAGGACAAATGACTCTCCCTATTATTCAAAGAAATATAGATAAAATTATTCTTGCAACAGAAAAAGAAATCATAGATACTACAAAATTAGTTTGGGAAAGAATGAAAATTGTTATTGAGCCGTCATGTGCTTTAGCTTTAGCAAGTGTTATTAAGAATAAAGCAATGTTTAAAGGACAGAAATTAGTATTAGTCATTACTGGTGGCAATGTTGATTTAGTATCTCTTCCTTGGTTAAAAGTAGGTAAGAATTAAATTTAAAAATTAATATTCTATATATAAAAAAGCCCTCAAAATTTGAGGGCTTTTTTATTATATCTAACCAATAATCTATTACAGATCATAACCAATCTGAAGGGTAGTCATTCTACCCATTTCAGGTCCAAGGAACATTTCCTTGTGTACATTGTCTGTAACATTATCAATCATTAAACCAACTGACATTCCATCAACACTCTGTACATTCCATCTAGCACTAACACCAACAGTGTAGAAACCTTCAACGGTTCCAAGTGCAAAACCAGTTTGTCCAAGATATGAGTCTTGATGTCTAAGTGTCATTCCAAATGAATTGTTTTCACCAAAGTAATTAAACCCTGCTCCTAATTTAAATTTAGGAGTATTCATTTCAATAACTTGTTCAACACCTTCATGCATTGCTTCAAGAACATTGTCATTTAAGAATGACATATTCATGTAGAAATTCCAATCTGTGTTAGGGAAGTAGTTTAAGGTTGCTTCCATTCCTTTTAAATTCAGATCTTCACTCATTTGTTTATAACCAACAATTAGGTTACCACCATATGGTGAATTCTGTGGAGAAATAGCACCCATTGGGGCACCAATAACTCCTTGTTGAAGTACGATAGCTGCTTCATCATAACCGCCAGCAGCCGCATTAGCATCTGCTCCAAGTGCTCCATCCATAGCTGAAATGAAGTTTGCTAAATTGGTATTGCCGTTAACAGCATCAATAGTTGCTGTGTTAGCTGCCATTGATTCAATTAATGATGTTACATCTGCATTTACCGCAACTAGACCTGACATTGACTGCAAGTTAGTTACATAACCCTCAACATTAATATCGTATACATCTACCGCAAGAGTCATTTTATCTGAAATTTGGCCTTTATAACCAAGCTCAGTTTGCGTCCATACTGTTTCTTTCACCACATTATAATCAACATAATCAGAAGTTGATGAAGGATTTAATGTTAAATCCCATAGTTGATTTGAGAAAGAAGAAGGAGCAGACATATTTGCTAAAGCAACATAAGAATTAGCTGCTTCTAGTGCCATTGTTCCAGCTGCAGCTGCAACTGCTCCTTGTATATCACCTGTTGCTGCAACAGTATTAAATGCTGTTAAAGCATCAGCTGATAAGCCTAATGCAGAAGCCGGAGCTCCAGCAGCAAGCGCCGCACCATAGTTTTGTCCAAGTACTCCACCATAACCAGCTACAATTGCACCACCACTAGCAGGATCTTGCACAAATTGACCTGCAATGACAGGTGCAAATACGCCCCATGCAGCAGCATTAATTGTACTATTTCCTAATTCATAGTAAGTGTTTACGCCTTGTTGAATAGCATTTGACCAATTTGAACGGAACATTGGATTACCATTCGCATCTCTTTCATAGGTATAACCTACAGTAGATGAACCCATCGCTTTCACTTGGAAATCTGGATTAAATGGTAATGCAGATCCTCCCAATGCTACTAATGGATTAAGACCTGGATCGTTAGATTGGAAATCTAATCCCAATACACCATTGTAAACAAAGTTAGTTCCTACACCAATATCAAGATTTTTAGTGAAGTTTCCAGGAAGATCCATATTTTGTCCATATGTCAATCTAAAACTTCCTCTAATGGCATCAGGAGAAAATACAAGAGCTAATTTTGGAGCAAATAAGTAATCTGTACCTATGTCTCTAAGATAATTACTGTTGTCTAATCTACCTGTACCAACAAATTTTAATGTATCTCCCCATTTCTTTTCATATGAGTAATAAACACCAATATTTGAGAAATCATCAATATCTTCATGCTGACCATTGATAGAACCCGCAGTTTCAGGAGTTCTACTTAAATAGTCCATTCCCCAAACAATAGATTGACCATTTTTCATGTCAATATTGTGTTGTAATTGGAATGCAATATTTGATGATGTATCTGAAACTAACAAACCGTTTGAAAGATTGTATGTAGTTTTTTGTTCATTACTATTTGAAAATAGATTTAAGAACAAGTCACCACCCAAGAAATCTTGTCTTGAGTATGCTAATTGCATCTGATAAAGCGTTGCATTATCTGCATGCTGTCTACCAACACCAGTCATTTCAACAGCTGATAATTCAGCAGCCCTTAAATTAACAGTCAAAGTTGACTTTAAATCAGGACGAAATTCTGTTTTCATATCAACAGTTGTACTTTCTGGTTTGTAAGGTTCATCTGCAGATGCAGTGTTTCTAGAACCTCCAACAGGGTCGTTATATGTTGTTTCATTTTCATAATCTACGTATGGATAAACAGTAGTTTGTAAACCTCTTCTGATTGTAACTGGCTCAAAATACGTATGTCCAGCTGCAGCTGCTTCCGCAGCAGTTCTTGGCATATTTGATGGCCAATCTTCAAAAGTAACGGTTTTAATAGATAATCTGGTCGCTGCCCTAGGTGACCATTGATGTGCTAAGCGAGCATATAGTTTACTATAAGCTCTGTCACCAACAGTTAATGCTACTCTATTTCCTTGGTTAAAAGGTGATTTAGTATATAGAGCAATAACACCTTGTTGTGTATCAGGACCGTACATTGGAGTAGCAGGACCTCTTACGAGCTCAACTCTTTGAACATCTGAATCATCAGGTGCCATAAACTGAAGAAGCTGTGCATTTACTACAGGAGCACGAGTCCATCTATTATCAACTACGGCATGAATTGCACCAGAAAAAACGCTATTAAACCCTCTAACAGTCATGTTAGATGATTCAACACCCATTTTCATGGTTTCCACACCAGCTTTATTGGCAAGTAAATCAACAATAGTTGTTGCATTTCTTGCTTCGAGTTCTTTGCCGCTAAAAACCTCAACACTTGCAGGAGAATCTACAATCATTTCTTTTTTGAAAGATGCAGATACTACTACTTGATTAAGTAATAAATTACTTTGATCTAGTGTAAGGTTTAAGCTAGCTGCCGTGCCTCCGCTTATAGTAACAACTGCACTAGTATCTTCATAACCAATGTATGAAGCAGTTACAGTATATGTACCATCGCTTAGACCTGAAATCGCGAAAGAACCATCAACATTTGATGACGCTCCCGTATCAGTACCTTCAACTGAAATGTTAGCACCAGCTAAAGCATCACCATCATTACTAGTAATTGTACCAGTAATGCTTTGAGCTGCTAGCGAAGAAACAGTTAAAAGCAAGGCAAACATATATTGAAAACTTGAATTATTAAGTTTCATTATTTATACCTCTTATTTTTTTAATATATCAGTTAGTTTTTTACGTACTTTTAGCACATAAAACTCAATTCGTTTTTAAGGTATAACCATAATTGAAAAAAACCAAACAAAAAATCAATAGTAGTATTAACTTAGTTTTCTATGAAAAAAATAAAAAAATATACAATAATTGCAATAATGTGTTTAAGCGTTAATGCACAGACGATGGAAGAAGCAATGGAAGAGAAAAAATCTAAGTTAACGGATATGCAATATTATGTTACTCAAGCATGTGGAACTGAGCCAGCATTTGATAATGAATACTGGGATCACAAAGAGCCAGGTATTTACGTTGATATTGTTTCAGGAGAAGCGCTTTTTGCTTCAGTACATAAATATGATTCTAATTCGGGTTGGCCTTCTTTTTATCAACCAATTGAGAAAAAAAATGTCACTTTTGAACAAGATTACGAATTAATTCTGCCAAGAACTGAGGTAAAAAGCAAGGAAGGCGATTCTCATCTTGGTCATGTTTTTAATGACGGACCAAATCCTACTGGGTTAAGATATTGTATTAATTCTGCTGCTCTACAATTTGTTCCTGTCAAAGAAATGGAAGAAAAAGGATATAAAGAGTATTTATATCTTTTTGAAACATAGATGCAAAAAGAATCTCGATTAGATGCTTTTATAGCAAATCCTTATAAATCTATGTGGACAATGGCAATGCCTATTATTGCAGGAATGATGGTCCAAACTCTTTTTAATGTAGTTGATATAATGTTTATTGGATGGCTGGGCGCTGACGAGGTTACTGCTGTTGCATTCGTGAGTCCACTATTCTTTATTATTATAGGTCTTGGTGTAGGGATAGGTACAGGTACAACTGCTACTATAGCACAATATATCGGACAAAAAGATAAAGAAAATGCTGAAAAAACAGCTTCTCAAACTATTTTAATTGGTTTTTTAAGTACTATGTTTTTGACAGTTCTAGGAGTAATTTATGGAGAGGGATTGCTATCAATCCTGGGGGCTGAAGGAGAAATTTTATCTATTGCGTATTCTTATTTACGTATTTTAACATTTGGCCTGGGATTAGTCATATTTTCTATGTTTTTTAGAGCCATTCTTGCTGGAGAGGGTGAAACAAAAATTCCTATGATCATAGGTTTAATTGGAACCGTTTTAAACCTTATCTTGGACCCAATACTTATTTTTACATTTGATTATGGTGTTCGAGGAGCTGCATTTGCTACCATAATAAGTCAAATAGCAATGGTTGCATCATACTTGTTTATCATCTTTGTAAAAAAATCCACTTATATATCATTTAATATCAGAAATCTTTCATTAGATAATTATATTATTTCAAAAATCTTTCAAATTGGAATTCCTTCGTCTTTATCAATGCTTATTATTTCATTTGGACAGGTTGTGATGAATAAGATTCTTGTTAATTATTCCACAGAGGCAGTTGCGGCATATCAAATTGTTTCTAGGCTTGATATGTTATTATTTATGCCAATTCTAGGAATAGCAATCAGCTTGACGACAATTGTTGGAATGTTCTATGGAGCAAAAGAGTACAAAAAGCTTTTATCGGTCGTTTATTATGGTATAAACAGAGCAGTAATAATTACAACAATAAGTGTAATTCTTTTCTTTATGCTAGCAAAAAAAATCTTACCTATCTTTAGTTCTAATTTGATGGTTATTGATATTGGAGTAACTTATTTAAAAGTCATTATTCTGGCTTATCCAGCAGTTGGAATAAGCGTTATTTGCTCTAGAGTTTGCCAAGCTCTCGGTCAAGGAGTCCCACTGTTAATTACAACAACTACTCGAGTTCTTATATTGACTGCTCCTTTATCATATTATTTTTATTACATTGGCAAGCCCTTAGAATGGGTGTGGTACTCACAAGTGTTTGCAATTTTGATCGCTGCTATAATCTCTTATGCTTGGATGAAATTTTATTTCAAAAAGTTTAATATTGTATGATATCGCTCAAAAAGTTAATTTTTTAAGATGAAGATTTTGAACAATCTAGCAGAAGCTAAAACTTTAGTTGGTGAAGAGCTTGGATTGAGCGAATGGCAAAAAATTTCTCAAAAACAAATTTCCGAATTTGGTAAAGTTACAGGTGATCAACAATGGATTCACACGGCTCCTATAAAAGCAAAAATGTTTTCACCTTTCAAAACCACAATTGCACACGGATTTCTTGTATTGTCCTTGCTTCCAAAATTTTTAGAAGAAACCTATTCGATTAAATCAGCGAAAATGGGTGTAAATTATGGCTTAAATCGTGTAAGATTCACTGCTCCTGTGCCGGTAAATAGCTTTGTAAGAGGAAGAGTCTTGTTAAAAGATTTTAAAGAAATCAAAAATGGAGCCAAGTTAACAGTAGAAGTAACTGTTGAGTTAAAAGATAGTAGTAAACCTGCTTGTATAGCAGAGCAAGTTTTTTTGATTTACGAATAAGTTTAGGAGGGGAATATTTCAGAACTATATCTAATCCGTCACGGACAAGCATCATTTGGTGAAAAAAATTATGATAACTTAAGCGAAAAGGGTATCAAGCAATCCATTTCGTTGGGTAAAAAATTAAATAAAAGAAATTTAGTTTTTGACAATGTAGTTGTAGGTCCAATGAAAAGGCATATTCAAACTTTCAATGGTATAAATAAAGGCTATGGTCAAACTTTAAGCAATCCGATAATTGTTGATGAATTTGCTGAGAATCAATTAATGGAAATTGCTCAATATTTTATTCCTAAAATGCTAGAAACAAACAAGAATATTAAAGAGTTAATGAGCGAAATTCCATTTTGGAAGAGAAAGAAAACATTTTTAAAGTATTTCAATATTATCGCTCAACAATGGATTAACGAAGAACTAGATCTTTCAGATAAAAATTTTGAAAGTTATGAAAGCTTTAAAAATCGTGTTAAGATTGCAAAAGGTAAAGTTGCTGAAATAATGAAAGAAGGTTCAAAGACTATGGTTGTGTCTTCTGGAGGAACAATTACGGGAATATACGCTGAATGTCATTCACTTTCAGCTGAAGAGATTATGCAGTTAAACTTTAAAATTAAAAATGCTTCTATTTCACTTTTTACGAAAGAAAATGATACTTTTACATTAGAAACATTTAATCGTAGTTTTATACCAAGATATTTAGAAACATACATTTAAGGGAAGTCATGGCAATTTCAACAGAAAAATTTGAAAATATTAAATCTAAAATTCAGCAATTTATCGATGAAGAAATGATTGCAGATGAAAATTCTTTTGATTTAAGTCATAAGTTTGCAGATCATTTACCATTCTTGGAGGAAAAAAGAAACAAGGTGAGAGAAATGGGCTTATTTACGCCGCAAATCCCCAAAAACCATGGCGGTCTCGGATTAAGCTTGTATCAACTTGGTCAAATCTATGAGATATTAGGTCAAAATTTTTACGGATTATATGTATTCAATTGTCAAGCACCAGATGCTGGAAATATGGAAATATTGATGGAGCATGGAACGGAATATCAAAAAGAAAATTTTTTAAATCCTTTAGTTACTGGAAAGGCTAGAAGCTGTTTTTCAATGACTGAGCCTGATTATGCCGGATCTAACCCTATTATGATGGGTACAACAGCCATTAAAGATGGGTCTAACTATGTAATTAATGGCCATAAATGGTTTACTTCATCAGCTGATGGAGCAGACTTTGCAATTGCAATGGTAATAACAGATCCTGAAAATCCTAATCCATATATGAGAGCATCGCAAATTATTATCCCTACTGATACTAAAGGTTTTAACTTTATAAGAAATATTTCTGTTATGGGCGACGAGGGAGATGGATGGAATGCTCATGCCGAAATAAAGTATGAAAATTGTATTGTTCCAGAAAAAAATGTTTTAGGCCCAGTTGGAGCTGGCTTTAAAATTGCTCAAGATAGACTTGGTCCAGGTAGAATCCATCATTGCATGAGATGGATTGGTGAGTGCGAAAAAGCATTTGAAATGATGTGTGAAAGGGCAGCCTCAAGAGAATTAGCTCCTGGAAAGCCCCTTGCTTTAAAGCAAACAGTTCAAAATTGGATTGCTGAATCACGAGCTGAAATAAACGCCTCAAGATTAATGGTGTTAGATGCAGCAAAAAAAATTGATAATGAAGGAGCTTATGCTGCAAAAGTAGAAATATCTACAATTAAATTTTATGTAGCGCAGGTACTTCAAAATGTGCTTGATAGGGCTATCCAAGTCCACGGTGCTCTAGGGATGACTGATGATACACCGTTAGCTTCACTATATAGACATGAGCGCTCTGCTAGAATATATGATGGAGCAGATGAGGTTCATAAAACTAGAGTTGCTAAAGAAATAATGAAAAAGTACTTAAAATAAGTTTGTGAAAGTTTTGAGAGTTCCTCTAAAGCTAAAATTTTACTACTTATTATCACTTTTTGTTCAAAATAAAAAAACACCTGGTTTTGAGGAAGATATTCCTAGAAATATTCGTTCAGGCGAAGAGTTTTCTTTAGAAAATCTAAAAGTATTCTTACAAAATAATAATATTGATACAGGCAATCTAAAGTTAAAACAGTTTCCAAGCGGGTATTCTAATCTAACATATTTTTTAAAAAATTCTACACAAGAAATGGTTCTTAGAAGGCCACCATATGGAGCTAAGAGTTTAAAAGGTGGACATGACATGTTAAGAGAATACACGGTATTAAAAAACTTAAAATCTCAGTTTCATAAAGTTCCAAATGTTCATCTTTTTTGCGATGATGAAAATATTTTAGGAGCACCATTTTATATTATGGATCGCGTGCAGGGATATATAATAAGACCCAATCTCCAGCAAAAAAATTCTCCAAGTAAAGAAATCATTGAAAAAATATCTAGCTCACTTGTAGACACACTTGTAGAATTGCATTCAGTTGATATAAATCAAGCCAATCTAAATGATTTAGGAAAAATTGATGGTTATGTTAAAAGACAAGTTGAAGGATGGACAAAAAGATACTACCATTCAAAAACGGATTCTATTAGCAATATGGAATTTATTGCAAAATGGTTAAATGAAAATCAGCCAAAGGAATCTAAAGAAGCGATTATTCATAACGATTTCAAGTATGATAATTTAGTATTAGATAAGAATAATTATTCTAACATCATTTCTGTTTTAGATTGGGAAATGGCCACTATTGGTGACCCTTTTATGGATCTTGGAACTACACTTGGTTATTGGGTAGATAGAAATGACTTGCCAGAATTACAATTATTCCAATTAAGTGCTACTACCTTAGAAGGAAATCCATCCAGAGAAGGCATTCTTGAGATGTATGAAAATAAATCTGGACATACAGTGAATAATCCTGTGTTCTATTATGTATTTGGTCTATTTAAGATTGCTGTAATAGCTCAGCAAATATATTTCAGATATAAAAAAGGATTCACAAAAGATAAAAGATTTGGACTGCTAAACCTTGCTGTAATATCATTATCAGTGATGGCTAAGCAGGCTATAGTTAAAGATAGGCTAAGTAATTTATTTGAATAAAAAAAAGGCCTTCAATTGAAGGCCTTTTTTTTGATTTTAATGAATTGGTTATTTTGTATCCATTCTAGCAGCTGCCCAAACAATGACACCTGGAAGAATTTTGTTAACAAAATCAGCTAGATTGTAAACTTGATTTACAACATCCATATCAACTCCACCACCAAAGTAACCTAGAGCGTAACCTGCTGGATAAATTATCCAACCAAAAGTTACGATTTTCTTTAGGTTATCATATGCGTAGTGACCAGCTTTATTTTTTGATCCAGCATTAGCTTCAGCAGCTTCACCTGACCAAATTTCTCTTAGAGCAAGACCCCAGAAAAGCATACCTGCAACAAAACCAGTTGTTGAATTGATAGCTGCAACTGCGCCAGATTCCCCTAAGTAACCGAAAACAAGCATAAGAGTAGTATAACCAAGAAGTTTTTGAAATACGCTTGAGCTAACTTTAGTTACTGCTAACAGTACAATGTAAAGCTCAATCATAAGTAATGGAACTGTAATTAACCAGTCAATGTATCTAATAGCAACAGTTTCAACTCCGTCACTTCCTCTCATATAGAAGTAGTGTACCGCAGCAATGAAACATACTAATCCAGAAACCGTTAATGATGTTTTCCATTTAGGATTTACATTATCTCTCTCTAACCAAAAGAAAAGAGCAGAAGCAAGTAAAGCCATATTAACTACAAAGAATGTGAATCCTGTTAAAGTGCTTGGATCCATACCAATTAAGTTTATAAACATGTTTTATACCTCATTATTGTTAAATTCCGTTAATATATAATTAAATTTGTTTAAAACTCAAATACTTTAATAAAGAAGATGGAAAAAGAATTTCAAAACATTTATGATGAAATAGTTGACTTGATGGAAAATGCTATCAGTGAATCTGCTCATCCATATAGAACATTTTCTCTAGCTTCTGTTGACGAAAAATCTCCAAAAGTAAGGACCGTTGTTTTGAGAGATTTCTCAAAAAAAAATAACTATTTTGAGTTCCATTCTGATATACGTAGTCCCAAATTAGCAGAGTTGAAAAATAATAATAATTTTTCAGCATTGTTTTATTCATCTCAAACTAAGGTGCAAATAAGGTTTAATGGAAAAACAAAAGTTTTTTATGATTGTTCTGAAACAAAAAAGCGCTGGAATCAGGTAACCCCTTCATCAAAAAGATGCTATATGGGACCTTACAGTCCATCTGAATCCTTAAGTGAATATCATCCAAACATTCCTGAAAGTGTACAATTTAAAAATCCTTCAGATAAAGAATCTTTAATTGGGTATAAAAATTTTGTAATTGTTAGATGTTATTTTGATAAAGTAGATTATTTGAAATTAAAATATAGTGGACATTTTAGATGTAATTTTATGTTAAGCGATAGTAAGATTGACGCCGAATGGATAGCACCTTAAAAATGAAAAGTACAATTATATTAATGTCCTTTCTTGTAATTTTTGGTACAATATTTAACTTTTTAACAATCAAGAGGTATATAAGAAAAAGAAGAGATGAAGAAAATTAAATTAATCCTATTATTTTTTGTAGTAACTTTTTTCATGAATTTTTGCAGTAAAAATGTAGATGTTATATCTATGCAGCAATTTCAAAGTAAAATTTTTGATGAAAATACTGTTGTATTGGATGTAAGAACTGAAGAGGAGTATTTTGGGCCATTAGGGCACATAAATGGTGCAATACTTATTCCTATAAATGAGCTTGAAATCAGAATAGAAGAATTAAAAGAGTTCCAAGATGAAACAATATATGTTGTTTGCAGAAGTGGAAATAGATCTAATTTTGGCAAAGATTTATTAATTGAAAATAGTTTTAATGCAGTAAATGTCAATGGCGGTATGCTAGCCTGGAAGGCTGATAGTAATGCGAGATAAAAAAGACATAGTTACTTTTTATAAAAAATCTTTTTTAACGATAATAATAATCATGTCAATTTTATTAATACCTTTCTTTTTGTATGCGAATTAAGCAAAAATATATAATAGATTTTGCTAAAGGAGTAACCTGGCTTCTAGTTTTGTCCTTGATATTTTGTTTTAATCAGGAACAAAACATGACTGCATGGATTTATTTTTGCTTGCATGGATCTTATGGGTTAATGTGGGTTGCTAAGAGTTACATTTTTCCAGATAAAACATGGGAAAGTAAGGTTGGTACTCCCTATGCTTTTCTAATTTTTTTTGGTCTAGTCCTTTACTGGGCACCAGCCTTTATTATTACCCTAGCAGGCCATGAAGCTTCTCTGCCCATTATTACAGCTGCAACTTTTACATTCTCAATTGGAGTATTCTATCATTTTGCTTCAGATATGCAAAAATATATTTTTTTAAAAAATAACTCTGGTCTAATAACTGATGGTTTTTGGAAACAATGTAGACATCCAAATTATTTTGGTGAACTTTTAATCTATTTAAGCTTTGTTTTGCTTGTTATTGAAACATCATTATGGTGGTTGCCGGCAACAATTCTTGTTCTATTTATTGTTGCTGTTTGGATTCCCAATATGATTAAAATTGATAAATCTCTTTCAAGATTTGATGAACATAAATCATACAAGGATAAAACAGCTTTTATAGTGCCCTACATTTTGTAATGAAAACCAAAATAGTGATATATTACGATGGTGTATGTATTGTTTGTTCTTCAGCAATGAACACCTTAATAAAAATGGATAAAGAGAATATTTTATATTTTAGTCCACTTCAGTCTAACTTTGCAAAATCAACAATTGACCAAAAATATTTAGAAACGATGGATACCGTGATTGTTAAAAAGGGTGATATATTATATACTAAATCCAATGCTGCTTTTGTAATTCTTGAACAATTAAAAAGCCCTCTACGATATTTATTTTATTTAGTTCCACGTTTTTTTACTGATCTTGTTTATGACCTCATTGCAAAAAGAAGATATAGCTGGTTTGGAAAAAAAGAAGAATGTATTTTTCCTATAAATAACCCAAAATTTTTAATTGACTGATGAAAAAAGAACAATTCTCTAGATTTTATAATATGGAAACAAGATGGTATGATGAAGATATGTTAGGACATCTTAATCATGGAACTGCGGTAACTTATTTTGAAGATGCTAGAGTTAGGCATGCAAACGATATTGGGCTTTTCCCTTATGATAGCAATAAATTTCCATTCATTGTGGCTTCGATGTCATTCAATTTTTTAAAACAAGTCAAGCATCCAAAAAAAATCAGCATCGGGCTTAAGGTTTCCAGAGTAGGAGGAAAAAGTTTTGACTATGAGTATGGCTTATTCGTAGAAGGGGATGATGAGTGTGCAATTAGTTGCCATATGACCCTTGTGTGCTTTGACTTTGAAAGTCAAAAAAGTGTTAAGGTTTTTGAAGAAATAAAAAATGAGTTTGGAGAGAATAAATGAACATTATAATAGAAAATGATGTAAAAATAATTCAAATGGGCGACAAAGGTCCGAATCTTTTAAGCGTTGATAGAGCAAAAAAAATTATTCAAGAATTAAACTATAACGAGTGCAAGGCAGTAATTTTTTTAGGAAACGATAAAGTTTTTAGCGCAGGATTAAATCTAAAAGATTTAACATCTGCTACAGAGCCTGAGCAAGTAGCTTTAATTTTTGGTACTCTTGGAAAACTGCTTCAAGCATGTAGAGATTTTCAAGGCCCTGTAATAAGTATTGTAGGCGGGCATGCAATAGCTGGAGGCTGTCTACTAGCTTTAGCCTCCGATTATCGATATGGGATGCATGGTATGCATCGCATGGGATTGAATGAGATGGCAATTGGTATTGACTTGCCACCAGATATGCTTTCAATTATTTCACACTCTATCAGTAGAGATAACTTATTTGAAGTTGCTACACAGTGCAAAATGTATTCGCCAGTCCAAGCTGAAAAAAAAGGATTAATAAATGAGTTAGTAGGACATAGATTTTCAGGAAAGAAGAAAGCCACCACAATCGCTTTAGAAAGAGCAAAAAAATTAGCTCAATTTTATATAAATGCTGGAGAGCCATTTGCTAGATTAAAGCAATCGCTAATGCATGAAACTAATTTTGATTATGATGTATTGATTGATAATTGGTTCTCTGAAGAGACGCAAAAAAAAGTCAAAACTGTCATGAGCTCATTGGCAAAAAAATGAATATTCTTGTCGCAGGCGGCACCGGATTCATTGGAAAAAAAATCATTGAGATTTTATCAAATCAAAATTATAAAGTTTTTGTTTTAACAAGGAATATTGATCAGCATAGAAATTCATTTACAAAAAATGTTGAGCTGGTTGATTGGAATACTACCAATCCTACTATGCTTTCAAAAATATCTATACTAATTAAGTTGAATGGAGAAAAAGTAGACCAGTTATGGACAAAAAAAACTAAAAGAAAAATTCTTTACAGTAGAATTGAGACCACTAATCTTTTACATAAATTTTGCAAGAAAAACCAAATTATTCCAAAGCAATTAATTAATGCATCAGCTGTTGGTATCTATGCAAATATTAAGGCTAAATATGATTTTTCTGTTCAAGAACATTCTGAGTATGGTGATACATTTTTATCAGATGTATGTGTTCAAAATGAAAAAGAAAGTGAAATATTTAATTCTTATGAAAGTATTAAAATAATTCAATTAAGAATTGGAGTGGTGCTTCAAAAAAAGATTGTATCATTGCTGTCTTTACCTTTGTTTTTTTCAATTCCGATTCCAGGTGATAAAAATCACTATTTTACTTGGGTACATGTTGATGATATTGCTGGATTTACATCTTATTCAATAGATAATAATTTAGAAGGAGTTTTCAATTTAGTTTCTCCAAATTTTACTACTCATCAAGAATTCTTTAAGACTATTATTAACCATAAAAAAGGTTTGCTAAAATGGGTTTTATTTTTACCAAAAGTAATAGTAAAATTTTTGTTAGGAGATATGAGCGAAATGTTATTATACGGCCCTAAAACGGAACCACAAAGAACTCTAGAAAGTGGTTATAAATTTAAATTTCAATCTTTAAAAGATGCACTTTCAAATCTCTCTTAATAAATAGCTTGGAAAATCTTGAAAATTTGGTAAATTTCGGACTGTGAAAACAATAAAAATTCTACTAAAAGGATTAATCAATTGACTGCCAAAATCTCAAAAAAACTTTCTAACGAATTAAAGAATATTGAATCTACTGGCCCTGATGAAATGGCTGCTGCTATTGAAAAGGAGCAGGCAGAAGAAGAAAAAAGAAAACAAGCGCTGGGTAGAGCTGATGAAAGAATCAAGAGATCTAAAGTATCTAGCGGTACAATTAGCATGTATTTATCGGAAATATCGCAATACGAACCATTAGCTCCAGAAAAAGAGGTAGAACTAGCAGTCTTAATTGCTAAAGGCGACAAAAGAGCTATGAAAGAACTAGTAGAAGCAAACTTAAGATTTGTTGTTTCTGTTGCAAAAAAATACCAAGGAAATGGTCTTTCATTATCTGATATTATTAACGAAGGTAATTTAGGATTAATTAAAGCTGCAAAAAGGTTCGATCCGTCAAGAGGGTTTAAATTTATTTCATATGCAGTATGGTGGATTAGACAAGCAATTCTTCAAGCATTAGCAGAGCAGGGAAGATTAATAAGATTGCCATTAAATCGTGTTGGTACTATTACAAAAATAACTAAAGCAGCTGAAAAACTAGAAGCTGAAATGGGTAGACCTCCAAAAGTGGAAGAAATTAGCCACCAGCTCGATGTCAAATCAGAAGAAGTGTTTAATGCTTTACAGTATTCAAGAAGGCATAGTTCATTAGATGCTCCATTTGCTGAAGGTGAAGACAGTTCTTTAATTAATGTTATTGAAGATGAGCAGGAAAAAGATCCTGATAATAAAGTAATGGATACTTCTATGAAAGAAGAAATCGCTTCTGCTTTAAGTACATTAACAGAAAGAGAACGCTCAGTAATAGAGATGTATTTTGGAATTAATAGAGATAGATCTTTCACGCTTAACGAAATTGGCGAACAATTTAGTCTAACTAGAGAACGAGTTAGGCAGATTAAAGAAAAAGCTATCAGAAGATTAGCTCATAAAACTAGAAGCGAGCCCTTAAGAGTTTATCTTGGACAGTAGTTTAAATTCTGCTTTAATTTTATTTCCAATTTTTCCAATTATCTTAATGATGCATTTGCATACACTAGTCAATGCATTGCAAATTAAAAAATCAATAGTGAGTAAAGAACTTGACCCGCGATGGTTAAAATACATGCCAGGTTGGCAAGAAATTCCCGATAATATTCAAGCTTCTAGAGAGTTATATAAAAATCTTTTTCAAGCTCCAATAGTCTTTTTAATTTTTTGTTTGTGTGCTTACGTTTTAAATAATGTATCAGTATTTAATTTAGCTTTATCTTGGATATATGTTGCACTAAGGCTATGGCATTATTTTGTAAGAATTTCAAATCCAAAAATCTCTAAAAGAAGAATTCCTTTCCAGTATTCCTTAATTGTAAGTCTTGTACTATGGATTGATATATTCATCTTTTTGTTAAAATAATTAATAGCACCACAATTCACATAGTTGTATAATCCTTTATTATGGCCAAAAAACCGAAAATAGCAATTATTGGACGTCCAAATGTGGGTAAATCTACATTGTTTAATAAACTTTCTGGAAAAAGAACATCTATTGTTGACCAATTAGAAGGAGTAACAAGAGATAGAGTCTATGCAAGCGCAGAATGGCTTTCACAAGAATTTAATATCATAGATACTGGGGGATTTGTTAGTTCCAATGAAGATATTTTTAATAAAAAAATTAAAGTACAAATCTCTGCAGCTTTAAACGAATGTCATGGAATAATTTTTTTGGTTGATGGAAAAGACGGTTTAAATCCAAACGATAATCTTTTATCTAAATTAGTTAGAAAGTCAGGGAAAAATTTTGTGATGGGCGTTAACAAATGTGACACTCCAGATCATCATCATAGAAAAGATCAATTCTTTGATATTGGTTTTGAAAATCCTTTTCCAATTTCTGCATTAAACGGTGCTGGTATTGGAGATATGTTAGATGAATTATTTGAGCATATTGATTTTAATTTAATTTCTAAATCAGATGAAGATGAAGATTGCTCTCTTTCGATTGTAGGTATGCCAAATGTTGGAAAGTCATCGTTGTTGAATGCCTTGCTTCAGAGAGATCAGGCAATAGTCTCTGATATTGCAGGAACTACGAGAGATTCATTGGATACTATAATTAAATGGCATGGAAAAAATATCAAAGTAGTTGATACAGCCGGTCTTCGAAAGAAGAGTAAGATAGATTCAGATATAGAATTTTACAGCTCTCTTAGAGCAATGGATTCACTTTTGAGATCAGATTTAGTATTGCTAGTTGTTGATGCTGAAAAAGGATTTACAAAACAGGAAAAATCAATTGCTAAGGAAGTAATTAAAAAAGGAAAAAGAATGATTATTCTTGTTAACAAATGGGATCTAGCTTCAGGAGCTGATGTTTCTGCAGAGCTTTATAAGCAAGATATGTATGATGAATTCAAAGATTTAAGACATTATCCCATTTTATTTGTTTCTGCTTTAACAAAAAGAAGAGTGTCAAATATATTAGAAGTTGCTTGGGATATTTTTACTAAGCAAAGAGAAAAATTGTCTACTAAAAAGCTTAATGAGTGGGTAGAAAAAGCTGTTAGAAACTATCCTCCTCCAGCTAAGTTAGGTAAATCAATTAAGTTAAAGTTCATTGAACAGGTCCAACAATCTCCTCCTATTTTTGCGATATTTAGCAATTATCCCAAACTAATATCTGTACAATATTTAAGGTACTTACATAACCAATTAAGGGATTCTTTTGATTTAAAGGGCATAACCATTAAGTTTTCTTTGCGAAAAGGCTAATGACAAAAAAACAAACTTATAGTTGGGCGTTGTATGATTGGGCAAATTCTGCTTTTGCTACAACTGTAATGGCTGGTTTTTTTCCTATTTTCTTTTCCCAATATTGGTCTAATCCTGACAATTTATCTATTAGCACCTTTTACCTTGGTCTTGGTAATTCTATTGCATCATTAATTGTTGCATTAATGGCGCCTATTTTAGGAGCTATTGCAGATAGAGGAAGTTTTAAGAAGAAATTCCTCATTTTCTTTGCTTTTTTAGGTATTGTAATGACTTTGAGTTTAGGTTTCATTGCTCAAGGTATGTGGCAAATTGCTCTATTGGTGTATATTTTTTCAACTATAGGATTTTCTGGAGCAAATATTTTTTATGATTCATTATTGCCTGCAGTTTCTGATGAAAAAAGTGTTGACCAAGTATCTGCATTAGGTTTTTCATTAGGCTATCTTGGCGGAGGTATTCTCATAATTATTAATTTTTTGATGATTTCATATCCTGCTACATTCGGATTAATTGACGCAGTTCAAGCCACAAAATATTCTTTTATTTCAGTTGCTATTTGGTGGACTGTATTTTCTTTGCCATTAATCTTATTTGTCGAAGAGCCGCAGCACCATAATCAGGAAAGTATTAGTGATTCAATTAAGAATGGTTTAATTCAATTTAAAAGCACTTTCAATGATTTAAAAAAATTGAAAGTTGTTGCCACTTTTCTCTTAGCATATTGGCTTTATATTGACGGTGTTGATACGGTTGTTAGAATGGCAGCAAATTTTGCTTTTACTCTAGGTTTTGATCAGGCAGCCATAATGGGCGCTCTGGTATTTATACAATTGATAGCCTTTGTTGCTACTCTTGCCTATATAAAGCTTTCAAAATTCATTGGTTTAAAAAACGGTATATACTTAGGTATAGCAGGATATTTAGTTATTATTTTTGCAGGGTATTTTACAGAAACTATTACCCATTTTTATATAGTAGCTTTCTTGATTGGTTGTTTTCAAGGAGGAATACAATCACTTAGCAGAAGTCTATATTCCAGAATAATTCCTGAAAATAAGGCAGCTGAGTTTTATGGTTTTTACAATATGCTTGGAAAGTTTGCTGCAGTTTTTGGACCTATTTTAATGGGAACTGTTACTTTACTCTTAAGCGGTATTGTAGATGATGAAATTTTAGCAGCTCGCTTTGGATTAATGTCAATTATGATTTTGTTTCTTTTAGGAGGTTATATTTTTTCAAAGGTCGATATAGCTGAAGGCGAAGCAATTGCTAAAAATCTTTAATTTCAATATAAGAGCAATAATTTTAAAATTTTTTGAAATAAAGCGCTCACAAAGTTGCAATTTTTTATAAATTATTGACGTGAATAACATTTCAGAATATTCAGAGTTAGTCCAACCCACGCACATTAATACTGCTGGAACACTTTTTGGTGGATATATGCTAGCATGGCTTGATTTGGCTGCAGCAAAAGCGGCTTCAGAATTCTTAGAAGAGACGGATGCTTGGGGTGCGGTTACTCGCGCATTGGATAAGGTTGAATTTAAAGAACCAGTTTATCTTGGAGATTGGGTAAAATGTAAATCACAAATAATTGACGCTGGTAATACTTCGATAAAAGTTCAAGTTCAGGCCTTTGCAGAAAGCAAAGATCATGGAAAAAGACTTGCTTGTACTGCCGACATTACGTTTGTTGCAGTAATCAAGAATGAAACAGGGGATTTAATCAGCTTTAAACATAATCTAAGCTTATAAAGGAAATTAAAAATGGCACACATTAAAGAATTAAAATTTTTAAAAAATCATAAGGAATTAGTAGACAAAAACTATAGCATGGTTGCTGTACCTACATTTTCTGATACAATGGATAAAGATTTAGCTCAGTTGTTTAAATCGCAAAATAAAACAGGAAAAGTTGGAGAATTAGTTTTTGAAATAGATAATGAGTCTAGAGTAGTTTACTATGGGCTAGGTAATTCTTCAGAAAAAACTCCTGAAAATTTTCGAAGAGCAGCTGGAGAGATTGTAGGTTATGCTTTAAAACACAAATATAGTGATATAGCTGTAGAATGTCCGGTTTCTGACGAAGGTGAATATTTTTGTCAAGCTTTTGCAGAAGGTTTAATTTTATCAAGTTATAGGTTCTTAGATTATTTCACAGATCAAAGAGGGGATTATCACTTAAATGGCATTACAATGGTTGGAGCTTGCAATGAGGAAGCAGCCAAAAAAGGAGTAATTATTGGTAGCGCTGTTTGCGATTCGAGAGATCTAGGAAACCATCCAGGAAATGTTACTACACCAACCAGATTAGCAGAATTTGCTTCTGCAGTTGGAAAGAAAGGTAATATGAAAGTTACTATTTTTGATAGAGAAGAATTTACTGAAATGGGAATGGGATCTTTTGCTGGCGTTGCTCAAGGTACTAATGAGCCTCCAAAATTTATTATCATGGAATATTCCGGTGGTAAAAAAGATGAAAAACCAATAATGCTTGTTGGTAAAGGGCTGACATTTGACACTGGAGGTGTTTCTCTTAAGCCAGGCTTAAATATGGATCAAATGAAATTTGATATGTGCGGTTCTGCTGTAGTTTTTGGAGTTATGAATGCAATTGCTGAATTAAAACCAAAGATGAATGTTGTAGCAATAGTTCCATCAACACATAACATGTTAGGCGGTTCTGCATATAGGCCAGGAGATATTCTTACAGCATACAATGGAAAAACGATTGAAGTGTTAAATACCGACGCTGAAGGAAGATTGATTCTTGCTGACGCTCTTGCATATGCAAGTAAGCATTACGATCCTGAGTACATGCTTGATTTTGCAACTCTTACAGGTGCAGTTGTAGTAACACTCGGTCATATAGCAACAGGATTAATGAGTAATAACGAATCATTGGTTGAAAATATTAAAGTTTCATCAGATAATACTGGAGAGCATGTTTGGCAGTTACCACTTTGGGATGAGTATTGCGACCAGGTAAAATCTGAAGTTGCTGATGTAAAAAATTTAGGTTCTCCAGGTCAAGCTGGAACTATAGCTGGAGCTGCTTTTTTGAAAGCTTTTGTCGGTAAAGATATTCCATGGGCTCATTTTGATGTAGCTGGAACTTCTTATCATGTTGAAAATAGAAGTTACATTCAAAAGAACAGCGCTTCAGGTCAAGTGATTAGGCTAGTCCTTGATTTGATTGGCGCTTAAATGAATGAATTATTTAAGAATGATATTTCTTTAGATCAAGAGAATCATAAATATATTCTTGAAAGTAACCCTGATTTCAAATTTTCTAGCGTTACTGAGTTTATACACCATTTTTTTGAAAAATTTGATCAAGAAAAAGTCGCAAGAAAATTAATTAATACTCATCCAAAGTATAGCGGAAAAACTGTAGATGAAGTAATCAAAGAATGGGGGAAAGGAGCTGAGAGGGGAACAATTGTTCATAACGAATTAGAAATGTTCATTAAAGAGAACATTCCTCCAACACATCAGATGTCTGTCACTGGAGTTCAGTGGGTTAAAGAGAAGCAAAAAAATCCACATAATACCTTTTATTCAGAGGTTATAGTGTACTCAAAAGAGCTAGGCATTGCAGGCACAATCGATGTTTTAGTTTACAATAGTGAGCAGGATATGTATCATTTAGTTGACTGGAAGACAAATAAGCGAATCGATAAGAGATCTTTTAGAAAAAAAAGAGGATTATTAAGCTCTTCAAGGCATTTAGAAGATTGCAACTTTAACCATTATTCTTTACAGCTTACATTTTATAGATATATCTTGGAACGTTTTTATGGTCTTGAAATCGGAAGTCAAACTTTATTTCATCTTAAAGAAAATAACCAATATGAAATATACAATGTAGACTATAAAAGCGAAGATCTGATTAATATGCTTAGAGAAAAAGAATTAATTTAGTATAAAGTAAATAATATCAATTGCAGTATACAAAAATAAGTATCCTATAATTTCTATAAGTACACTATTAATTCTTTTAATTTTTATTAAAACTCTTTGTGTTGAGTCTGTTTTTTTATATCGAAATATATTAGGAATCAGCCTAGGGGTAATTCTAATGTATTCTTCAAATTTTTCACCATGAATATCCAATAATTTTTTTTCTTCATTAGCTATTGTAGGAATATGAAAAAATATAAAAATTAAAATTAAGCCTAGGGGTAAATATATAGATTTTAAAGCAAGGCAAAAACCAATTAGCATCATCAGACTAAAAAAATACAATGGATTTCTTACCATTGAAAATGGACCATCAGTTATCAAATTTTTTGTTTTATGTCCTTCGATATAAAGAGAAGCCCAAATCCTACCAAAGCAACCAAGAACAACAAAGATAAAACCAATTATACTCATTTGAAGAGATTCGGTAGAAGTGATTTCTAAGGTATATGCTCTAAAATTATTATTCATTATTGATAATACAATAAGAGAAAGGATAGAGATTCTCAAGAAATACATACGATATTCTGCTAATAGGCTGTTCATAATTTTACTTTATATTTACCCTTTTTTCTTGAATTAATTCACAGCCTGGAACATTACTACCATTTTGTAAAGATTCTTTTATCATATCTTTATTTAGCACTTTATTTTCATTTATATTGAAAAACTCTTCAGGGATAAGATCTTCATCAACGACATTCACCTTAATAGGGTTTTTATAGATAGCAATTACTATATCTTCACTTTCTAGTCTATCAGTATTTGTTTTTTCAAAATTAACTCTTAAATAATCTTTTAAACGTTGAATTTTTTTTTCTAAAGTGATTCTTCTCTTTTTTTGGTTTGATTCAATTTCTTTTATTCCAGAAGATAAATGTTCAAGGTTTCTAATATATTTAGCTACATTAGTCGACTTTGATTTGAATTCACCTTCAATGGCTTCAATTTCTTTGATTAGATCTAAATCATCATGATCAAGCAGATTTTCTAATGATTTTTCAAATTCATTAGCAATATCATAGAGAGTTGTTTTTGACATGATTTAATATAGAAATAAAATTAAAAGAATTTTATAATTCTTTTACTTCTTTTAGAAGGTCATTTAGCATGTCTTTAGCATCACCAAAAACCATTATAGAGTTGTCGTATCCAAACAGCTCATTCTGAACTCCAGCAAATCCAGGATTCATACTTCTTTTATTGATAATAACAGTTCTAGACTTATCAACATTTAAGATTGGCATGCCATAGATTGGACTAGATTGATCATGTCTTGCAGCAGGATTGACAACATCATTAGCTCCTAAGATTAGCGCAACATCACAATCTTCAAATTCAGGATTAATTTCATCTAAATCTTTTAAAACATCATAAGAAACATTTGCTTCTGCAAGCAAAACATTCATATGTCCAGGCATTCTTCCAGCAACAGGGTGGATAGCATATAATACTTTCTTACCCATTGTTTCTAAGGATTCTGCTACTTCTCTAGCAACATGCTGAGCTTGCGCAACAGCTAAACCGTAGCCTGGAACAATAATAATTTTTTCAGCAGCATCAAGAATCATTGCGGCTTCAGTAGTAGAGTAGCTTTTAATATTGATTTCTTTGCCACCTTCAGATCCACCTCCTGAAGTTTCCGCTCCAACTGCTCCAAAAATAACATTTGCTAAAGAACGATTCATACCTTTGCACATTATATTTGTAAGAATAAGACCTGAAGCTCCAACAAGCGAACCACTGATGATAAGTGCATTATTATTGATTAGAAATCCAGTAGCAGCAGCAGCAATACCAGAGTAAGAATTAAGCAATGAAATCACTACAGGCATATCAGCTCCTCCAATAGGAATAGTAAGACCAATTCCAAGAAGAAGAGCAAGCGCGATAACAATATAAAATGCATTTAAATATCCAGCATATATAGATGATTCAAAAAATAAACCTGGAGCAAGAATTATTGATATAGATAATAAAGCAATTATTGCATTTATGGCCTGTTGACCTTTAAAAGTGATTGCTCTTCCAGAAATAAAGCCTTGAAGTTTACCAAATGCAATAAAGCTTCCTGTAAAAGTTAGCGAACCAATAAATACGCTTAAACAAACAATGATGAAAGGACTATTTGGGGAGGATAAAAACTCTGATGATGCTACGAAAGCAGATGCTGCTCCACCTAATCCATTAAAAATAGCAACCATTTGAGGCATCTCAGTCATTTGAACTCTCGTTGCAAAAATTAAACCAATTACAGCTCCGATAGCTACACCAGCAAGTATTAGAGTAAAGTCAAATTCTTTTCCTGGATAAGTTAGAGTTGCAATAACCGCAATTAACATTCCAAGAGAAGATAGAAGATTTCCGCTCCTTGCAGTCTTTGGATGAGATAGTCTCTTTATACCAAGAATAAAGGCAATAGCTGAGAATAAGTATAGTATATTTGTTATTTGAATAGGTTCCATATTATTTCTTCTTAAACATTTTTAACATTCTATCTGTAACTAAAAAACCGCCAACCACATTAATTGTAGCACATATTAAAGCGGCAAGTCCTATGTATTTACTTATTTCTCCACCATCAACTAAAATTGCAAGGATAGCACCAACAATAGCAATACCAGAAATTGCATTAGACCCTGACATTAAAGGAGTATGAAGGGTTGGTGGAACTTTATTGATAATTTCATTACCAACAAAAACAGCAAGAATAAAAATTGTAATTAAACTAACAATATCAATCTGCATTACATTGCCTCCTTTGTAGGTTCATGGCGTACAACGCCATTTTCTAAAAATAACATTCCATCAATAATTTCATCTTCTTTATCAAGCTTAAATCCATCTTCAGAATGACAGTGATCAATTATTGCTTCAATATTTTTTGAAAATAACTGACTAGAATGAAAAGCCATTGTACTTGGTATGTTAGCGTTTCCATCAATTAAGACCCCGCCATGATTAACTATTTCATTTGGTGATGTTAATTCACAATTCCCGCCATTCTCAGCAGCTAAATCCATAATAACAGAGCCTGATGCCATTGTTTCTACCATATCTCTAGGTATTAGCATTGGCGCAGGTCTATTAGGTATCAGAGCAGTTGTTATAACAATATCTGATTTACCAACTCTTTCTTTCATTAATTCTTGTTGTTTAGCTTTATAATCATCGCTTGTTTCAGAAGCATATCCTCCAGAACCAACACCGTCATCTGAATCGCTATCTACTTCAACAAATTTTGCTCCAAGACTTTCAACTTGTTCTTTTACTTCAGGTCTGACATCAAATGCTTCTACTTGCGAACCTAATCTTTTAGCTGTTGCAATTGCTTGTAAGCCAGCAACACCTGCTCCAATAACAAGAGTTCTAGCAGGAGAGATAGTACCTGCTGCTGTCATTAGAAGAGGCATATATTTACCAATATGATTTGCTCCAATTAGAACTGCTTTATATCCAGCAATATTAGCCTGTGAACTTAAAACATCCATTTTCTGTGCGAGAGTAGTTCTTGGAAGTAGATTTAAAGAAAAAGCAGATACTTTTTGACTTGCCAATCCTTTAACGCAGTCAATTTCTTTTATTGTTTGTAATAGAGAAATAAATAATGTTCCATCTTTAAGAGATAAAATTTCTTCATTTGAAGGCGAATTAACTTTACATACTATATTACAATCAAAAATTTGATTCTTATCAACTATCTTGGCACCTGCATTTTTGTATTCTTCATTAGAATAATTAGCATTTATGCCCGAGTCAGTTTCGATGAAAAATTCATATCCTTTTTTTGAGAGTGCAGAGATAGTTGATGGCACAATAGCCACCCTCATTTCATTTGCTTTATTTTCTTTTAAAATTCCAATTTTCATAACAATAAAATCGAGGTAAAATTACGCATTTCGTAGCAATCGTCAAGAACTTTATTCATAATAAATATTTTTTTTAATTAAATTGAATAATGGAATTATATCCTAAAGCTAATGTTTTCAATTCTTTCAATCTAAAAGTATCTTATTTGCATACAATTTTTGTTGAAGAATCAGGAAATAAAAATGGAAAACCTGTCATATTTTTACATGGTGGTCCAGGAGGTGGAATTAGTTCTAGCTATCGACAATATTTTAATCCTGAGAAATGGAGAATAATTATGTTTGATCAGCGCGGTTGCGGTAAAAGCACTCCATTTGCTGAATTAGAAGAAAACACTACTTGGAATTTAGTTGCAGATATTGAAAAAATTAGAGAGCATCTTCAAATTGAAAAATGGGTAGTTTTTGGAGGAAGCTGGGGAAGTACGTTATCTTTAGCTTACAGTCAAAAGCATCCTTTATCTTGTAAAGCTCTTATTCTAAGAGGCATATTTTTAGTAAGAAAAAAAGAGATTGATTGGTTTTATCAATCTGGAGCAAATAATATTTTTCCTGATAAGTGGGAATCTTTTTTAGCTCCAATCCCAGAAGAAAAAAGGGACAACTTACTAGCTGCATACTATGAAATTTTGACTGGAAATGACCAGGCTAAAAAAATTGAAGCTGCAAAAGCTTGGAGCACATGGGAAGGAAGTTCAGTTCGTTTAATTTTGGATGATGATTTTATATCCGATTTTGGTGATGAAAAATTTGCTGAAGCGTTTGCTAGGATTGAATGCCACTATTTTATGAACAATTGCTGGTTTCCAACAGGAAACTATTTAATTGAAAATATAGATAAAATAAGAAATATCCCTTCGGTTATTGTACATGGAAGATATGACATTATCTGTCCAGTGGTGCAGGCTTGGGATCTTCATAAAGCTTGGCCTGAAGCAGACTTGCATATAATTCCGGATGCTGGACATTCCATTTATGAAGAAGGAATCAAAAATAAACTATTAGAATACACCGATAAGTTTGTAGAACTCTAGTCTATATTAAATTTGATACAATTGCTAATAATGACCCAAGTAAAAATGTTGTATTGTTTGTTATATCAGATCCTGATATTAAAAAACCAATAAGTACAATTAATTTACTATTAAATGCTACGTTAGTTTCTTGACCACCAGATAATTCTGTCTCATCGATATCATTATCATTAATTGATAATGTGTTTACAGATAGGTTTTTAGATATTTTATCCTTAGAAATAATTTGATTGTTTCTAAGAAGAAATTGAACACTTTTTCTTTGTGGTATATCTATCTCAAAAGATTCAATATTTTCATTAACCTGAAGTGCTATCTGCGTCGATTCTTCAGCATTTGAAATTTCTACACTTTTTAATGAGTAATTTTTATAATTAGATATTGTAAGACTATCTGATTCTGCATCGTAAATAGTTATATAAAACCAATCGGAAGAATACCATGCAGTTATATTTTCAAGATTTAATTTTTTATTTGATTCAAGCATGATAACTGTTCCATTATTTTTAGATTCTACATACAATTTTTTAATAGTTTGATTTTGAGACAAAACTGGAGTACAAAAAAACAAAAATAAAACAGTTAGTATTAGATTATTTTTCACCTAATGAATATATTATTTGTTTAGATTCATATGAAACAATTTTATCAATGAAAAGTTCACAAATTAGAGAATCATTTATTAGCTTTTTTGAAAGCAAAAACCATAAACGGGTTTCAAGTGCGCCAGTATTACCAATTGGCGATAAGTCTTTACTATTTACAAACGCTGGTATGAATCAATTCAAACCAATTTTTTTAAATACTCAAGAGCCTATCAATCTTCGATTAGTTAATAGTCAAAAATGTATTCGTGTAAGTGGAAAGCATAATGATTTAGAGGAGGTTGGTAGAGATGGCTTTCATCATACTTTCTTTGAAATGCTAGGTAATTGGTCCTTTGGCGATTATTACAAAAAAGAAGCTATTCAATGGTCTTGGGAGCTTTTTACAGAAGTATGGAAGCTTGATAAGTCAAAATTATGGGTTACAGTTTTTGAAAAAGATGATGAAGCATATGATTTATGGGAAGATTGTACAGATATTAATCCTGAAAGAATTATTAGATCCGGAGCTGAAGATAATTTTTGGGAAATGGCTGAAACAGGACCATGCGGTCCTTGTTCGGAGATTCACTATTATGTGGGCGATGATGCTGAAAATCAAAAAGCAGAAATGGTTAATAATTCACCTGAGTATTGGGAGTTATGGAATCTTGTATTTATTCAATTTAATAGATTGAAAGATGGAACTATGGAAGATCTTCCAAAAAAACATGTAGATACAGGAGCAGGATTGGAAAGAATTTGTTCAGTTCTTCAAAATCAAGATTCTAATTATAAAACAGACCTTTTTTCAGCAACAATCAAAGATTTGGAAAAATTCTCAGGAACTAAGTATCAAGATTTTGAAATTACTTATAATGTAATTTGCGATCATATTCGCATGTTATCTTTTGCTATAGCCGATGGCGTGATTCCCTCAAACGATGGAAGAGGATATGTTGTTAGAAGAGTATTAAGAAGAGGGTCAAAATTTGCAATGAATCTCCAAAGCAAAGAGCCGATTTTATATAAGTTAGTAGCTTCGGTGGTAAGTACAATGTCAAGTCATTATCCAGAGCTAAAAGAAAAGCAGCAATACATTGAACAAACAATTCTGAGCGAAGAGAATGCATTCTTAAGAACTCTTGAAAAAGGCGTAATTCAATTTGAAAAAATTGTAGAAAATAATAATTCAGATATAATAAATGGCAGCGACGCTTTCAAATTATATGATACATATGGTTTCCCATTAGATTTGACAGAGATGATGGCTGAGGAAATTGGTAGAAAGGTTGATGTTGATGGCTTCAATATTGAAATGCTCAAACAGCAAGCTATGGCAAAAAGTGGTCAAAAATTTATAATGGATAATGCTGATGTTAAATGGGAATTAGCTATAGATAAGAATCATTCTAGTTTTGTAGGATACGATAAAATGAAAGTGTCTTCAGAAATAACAAATTACGCTTTTACGGATGATTGTGTTATTATAGTCCTAAGAGAAACACCTTTTTACGCAGAATCTGGTGGACAAATTGGAGATACTGGAATAATTCAAAATGAGGATTTTTCCTTTCATGTTCAAGATACTCAAAGAGATGGAGATTTTATTTTTCATATTTGCAATCTAAAAAATGGATCTATTGGAAAAAATCTTAATGTAGATTGTGCAATTGATGAAAATAGAAGGTTTGATATTAAACTAAATCATTCAGCAACACATTTACTTCATCAGGCGATAAAAGATGTATTAGGAGATCACGTAAATCAAACAGGTTCATTAGTGCACCCAGATTATCTTAGGTTTGATATAACACATCCAAATAAAATTTCAAAAGAAGATATAGAAAAAATTGAAAATACAGTAAACAAAAAAATTAAAGAAAATATTGAGGTAAAAACGAGCATTAAAAGTCTCGAAGATGCTAAGAAAGAGGGAGCAACTGCATTATTTGGAGAAAAGTATGGCGACGAAGTAAGAGTATTATCCATAGGTTCCTTTTCGCTAGAGCTATGTGGAGGTACACATGTTTCTAATACTGGAGAAATTCAAAAATTTAAAATAAAGCATGAAAAAGCTATTTCGTCTGGAGTTAGAAGAGTTCATGCCATAACTAATAATCAGGTTGATCTTTATGTAAAAAAGAAAACTGAAGAATTAGGACTTCAAGAGCTGGCACATCAAAAGAAAGAGTTAGAAAAAAGCAATCAATTATCACTTATAGAAGCAGTTGATATTAATACAATTTTAGAAAATAGAATTTCCATAGATGATATAGATATTTTAATAGCAAATGTAAATTTAGGATCAGCTGGAGATCTTAAAGAAATTAACAGAAGAGTTAGAAATAAGTTTCTTTCTGGATTAATTTGTTTATTTACAGAGGTAGAAGATAAAAAAACACTTTCAGTTGGCGTTTCTGATGATTTGATAAAAAAATCAATCATTGCTGGAGAATTAGTTAAAGATATAGCTATGCAATTAGATGGAAGCGGTGGTGGAAGAAAAGATTTTGCAATGGCTGGAATTTCCTTAAAAAGTTCATCTGCTAAAATCAATGATGTTATAAAAAATACAATTAAAACTATTTTGGAGAAAATATAATGCAATTTCAAAAAGTAAATAATTCATATATAGTTCATGTCGAAAAGGGCGAAAAAGTTATGGAGTCATTAACAATCTTTTGTAAGGAAAATAACATAAATTCAGCCCAATTGGCAGGCATAGGCGCAGTAAAGAATATTGATATTGGGGCATATGACATTACTACAAAAGACTATGTTCATAGATATTTTGATGAAATACTTGAATTGTTATCTTTTCAAGGCAATGTTGCTATAAAAGACGGAGAGACTTTTTTACATGCTCATATTACATTAGGTAATCATGATATGAAAGTATTTGGGGGTCATTTATTTGAAATGGAAGTAGCTGCTGTTGGAGAATTCATTATTCATGACTTTCAAAATGAAACCCACAGAAAATTAAATGATGATATTGGACTTGCAACGCTAAGTCTATGCAAATTATAAGGAGAAAAATATGTCAGAATTCAAATCACCTAATCCAGTTGGACCATATTCAATGTTTAGAGAGCTTTCATCTGGTGGCTGGATTAGTTCAGGCCAAATACCAATTGATTCGTTAACAGGAAAGCTTAACAATAGCTCAATTGAAGAAGAAGTCGTACAGGTTTTTAACAACTTAGAAGCTGTGCTGTCAGACAATGGAAAATCAATAAATGACGTTAAAAAGTTTTTAGTTTTTTTAACTGATTTATCAATTACTCCATTAGTTAATGCTGAAATAGAAAAAAGATTAATTGAACCCTTTCCTGCAAGATCAACAATACAGGTCGCAGGATTGCCAATGGGAGCAAATGTAGAAGTAGAATGTTTAGGATAGTAATTTTTATTATTTTTTTTACATCTCTATCTTTCGCTCAACAAAAAGTAGATTTCAGAACACCTGAAGAGCAAGCCAAAGATCCAAAAATTGCTCTAAAAAAATCTATAACATTTCCAGGAATGGGTCAAATTTACAATGATCAAAAAATAAAAGGATACTCATTGATGGCTGCAGAAATTTTTTCTTTGTGGAGCTTTAATGAAAACAGAAAAAAACATAAAAATTATTCTGAAAGTGATGCAAAGTCTCAGGATTATTATTTAAGAGAGAGAAATCGTTTTGCTTGGATGGCAATTGGGTTGTACTTTTATGGAATTCTAGATTCGGTAGTTGAGGCACATCTAGATAATTTTGATGGAATAGTTAAACAAAACAATCCTGTAGATAAAGAAGGGGATATTGATGGAGAATAATAGAGAGCAATGGAGTTCTAAGGCAAGTTTCATTTTAGCTGCTGCTGGTTCAGCAGTTGGTCTTGGTAATATTTGGAAATTTCCTTATATAGCCGGCGAAAACGGTGGAGCAGCTTTCTTATTTATTTATTTAATTTGTATTCTATTAATAGGGTTACCAATTCTTAATATTGAAATTCTTTTAGGGCGAGCTACCAAAAAAAATCCTGTAGGCGCATTCAAGACACTAACAAATAATCCTTTTTGGAAGTATGTCGGAGCGCTTGGAGTGCTAGCTAGTTTTACTATTCTTTCTTTTTATAGTGTTGTTGGAGGATGGTCTCTAGCTTATACATATGAAGCTTTAATAGGAACATTTAACACTCCCGCTTTTAACACTCCTTTAACTGCAGGAGATTTTTTTAATTTAAAAAATAGTAATCCTTTGTGGGTTTTAGGTTATCACACTTTATTCTTATCAATTGTAGTTTTAATCTTGCTTTCAGGAGTACGAGCAGGTCTTGAAAAAGCTAGTAAATTTCTTATGCCAATTTTATTGTTTATTTTACTTATTTTGGTTGTTCAAGGACTGATTTTGCCAGATGCAAATAAAGGGGTATCTTTTCTGTTTCAGCCTGACTGGTCAAAAATTAATGGTCAAACAATTTTGTTAGCATTGGGTCATGCATTTTTTACTTTAAGTCTCGGAATGGGAGCAATGATGACATATGGAAGTTATTTATCCGATAATGATGATATTGTCAATGCTTCGTATTTAGTGGCATTTCTTGACACAGTTATCGCTATTCTAGCTGGAGTAGCAATTTTCACAGTTGTTTTTTCATCGGGGTATGATCCAACCGCAGGTCCAGGGTTAGTTTTTCATGTTTTACCGCCTCTCTTATCAGATCTAACTGGAGGTTATTTCTTTGCATTCCTGTTCTTTTTATTGCTTTCTATTGCAGCAATTACTTCAGGAATATCTATTTTAGAAGTTAGTGTTGCATATTTAGTTGATGAAAAACAATACTCAAGAAAGAAGGCAGTTCTTATTATGGCTTCCATGGTTTATTTAGTAGCTATTCCTTGTGCGTTGTCTTTTAATCTATTATCAGATTTTACATTTAGTTTTCAAGATAAAGCATTCACATTCTTCGATATTGCAGATTACTTAGCATCTAACATTTTATTACCTTTTGGAGGATTCTTTTTAGCTGTATTTGCAGGATATGTATGGGGTATTGACGAAGTGGTAAGAAACCTTCTTATAGGAGAGTCTAATTCTATTTATTTCGGAAATACAGTTTTTGAAAACAAGAAGTTTAAATCTTTCTTTAACTTCACAGTGAAATATATCTGTCCAGTATTAATATTTCTTGTATTTTTGTATTCAATTGGTTGGATTTAAATTAAATGATTAAAAGATTTTTCCCTGAAGACTCAAATCAGTTTGATTTTCTACAGAAAATTTTTAAATCTTTTGATAAGGAATTTATCGACAGACTAGAAATGTTTTTTCCAATGTGGTGTGTATTGTCTTTTAAGCATTATTTAATCAAGTCATATGATATTTATGTTATTTTCAATCCCATTGATATTGAAAATAATGAAAAGTATGTTTTTTCACTAAGTAGCTATGATTGGTTTGGTGTAATTAGTATCATTTTACATACTATTTTTCTTTTACACTTAATGAAAAAATTTGATTATTTTGGTCCATTTAGAACGGTTAAATCTGATTTCCAAACAAATTTCCTATTGTTTGTGTCACTTTTTAGTTTATTGAATGTTTTCATCCATGGAAAGCTGATGATAGGGTTATTTTTATTAAATGTTGTTCTCTATATAATTTATAGATCAAACAGTTACTTCAGTATTTCTTTAGGACTATTTTTAAGTACTCTAACTTTATTTTTATCTCTACGTTTTAATGAGCCAGTACTTGCTACTAGCGCAGCTATATATATACCTTTTTTGATTTCTTCTTTATTATTTAAATCAAAGAATCAAATTATTTATGCTCAAAAATATCTTCCCTTAATTATCTTTATTTTCATTTCTTCTAAGGAATTATGGTTTGGATTTATTGGTCTTTCATACTTCCTTTTTTTTAATATGTATTACTATTTTTCTTTTAAAAGAAAGTATGATTTTCTAAGGTTTGATCAGGCTTAATAATATCCTGGTTTTTCTTATCTTTTTTATTAAATTGTTCAATGTTGACCTTAGTAAAAACTTTTTATACTAAAAAGTTGGTTACACAAACCATTCCACATTTCGCGTCCGGAAATAATTATGCCAAATAATATTGAAAAAAAATTAACATTTGATGATGTTTTATTGGTTCCAAAAAAATCATCTATCTTGCCTAAAGAAGCAGATTGCTCTACTCAATTAACTAAGAAAATTTCTTTAAATATTCCTGTAATGAGCGCAGCGATGGATACAGTAACTGAATCTGACATGGCCATTGCTTTAGCTAGGCAAGGTGGAATTGGAGTAATTCATAAAAATTTAAGTATTGAAGAACAGGCACTGATGGTTGATAAGGTTAAAAGGTATGAAAGTGGTATGATAAGAAATCCTATCACATTGGACGAAAATAAGACTGTCAGAGATGCGAAACAATTGATGGAGCAATACTCTATTGGAGGACTACCTGTATTGTCCGATGATAAATTAGTTGGCATTATAACAAAAAGAGACATTCGTTTTGAATCTAATTTGGATACTTTAGTTAAGGATAGAATGACCTTAGATAACTTAGTTACTGTTAATTCTAAAACTAGCAACGATGAAGCTAAAAAGATTCTTCAAAAACATCGTATTGAACGATTATTAGTGGTTGATAAAAACAATAATCTCGATGGATTAATTACTGTTAAAGATTTAACAAAAAAAGAAGAATTTCCTCATTCAACAAAAGATAAAAATGGAAGATTGAGAGTTGCAGCTGCAATTAGTGTTAGAGATGATTGGAAAGAAAGAGTTTCTGCATTAGTAAGCGTAGGGGTTGACGCAATCGTAGTAGATACTGCTCATGGTCATTCTCAGTTTGTTTTAGATTTAGTGAAAGAAATTAAAAATGAATTTCCAAGCTTAGACTTAATCGCAGGAAATGTAGCTACTCCTGAAGCTACAGAAGATTTAATCAAATCTGGAGCAGATTGTGTTAAGATAGGCATTGGTGCAGGGTCAAGCTGTACTACAAGAATTATTGCAGGGGTTGGAGTTCCTCAATTATCTGCAGTTATAGATTGTGCTGAAGTTGGAATTAAACATGACACACCAATAATTGCCGATGGTGGGATTAGATATAGTGGCGATGTTGCAAAATCGCTTGCTGCTGGAGCAAATGTTGTAATGCTTGGCGGAATACTTGCAGGAATGGATGAAAGCCCTGGAGAAACCATAGTATATGAAGGAAGAAGATATAAGTCATATAGAGGAATGGGTTCTTTAGCCGCCATGAAAGAAGGTGGAGGTGAAAGATATTTTCAGCAAGAAAGAGACGAATTAAAGCTGGTTCCAGAAGGTATTGAAGGTATGGTTCCTTTTAGAGGTCCAGTGAACAATACTATCTTCCAACTTATCGGTGGATTAAAATCATCAATGGGATATTGCGGATCTCAAAATTTAAAAGCTTTTTACAAAAATAAGAAATTCATTGAAATATCATCTGCTGGAGTCAAAGAAAGTCATCCGCATGAGGTGAGTATTGTAAAAGAAGCCCCTAATTATCAAGGGCATGATAAGTAGTTATTTACCTAAAGAATTTAAGTGATTAGTAATCTTTGATTTTTGTCTGGCTGCATTATTTTTGTGAATTATATTTTTGCTAGCCATTTTATCTATAAAAGACACTGCATCAGCATAATGCTCATCAGCAGATTTTTTGGAATCAGCAGTTAACACGCTCTTAATTAATGTACGCATTCTAGATTTGTTTTGAGAGTTGATAGCTCTTCTTTTTAAATCTTGCCTATCTCTTTTAATTTGTTGTTTATGTCTATCCATAAAATGTGGTTGCAACTTATTCTATAAAGGGATAGATGTCAATAATTTTCTATTTTGATTATTGTTTTAAGTTTTATCGTTTAAATTACGCTATGTCGTCAAAAAATCTTAAAGAGATCGCTGATAAAGCAAAGAAAAATGATTTTATCTCTATTTCTGAATTAATGTCAGGGATAGAAAACAATATTTTTTCAAGAAAACAGGTTTCAGAATATATTTTTAAAGATTCACATGAATCGCTTAAAATTGGTATAACAGGACCTCCGGGAGCAGGAAAAAGTTCCTTAATGAATAAATTAATTCCTTTGATTCGAAATGCAGGTTTGTCTGTCGGTGTCATTGCAATCGACCCATCAAGTCCAATTACTGGAGGATCATTTTTAGGTGATAGGGTAAGAATTAATAATGCAGTAAACGATGAAAATGTTTTTGTTAGAAGCATGGGTTCGAGAGCAGAGCTGGGAGGTGTAACAGAGCTAGCAGAAGACTTTAGTGATATTTTAGCGTATAGTGGAAAAGATATAATCTTTATTGAAACCGTCGGAGTAGGTCAATCTGAATATAGTGTATCTGAAATAACTGATTTGACTACTTTAGTTTTTGTACCTGAATCAGGAGACGAGATTCAATTATTAAAAGCTGGTATTCTTGAACTTGCAGACATATTTGTCGTTAATAAATCAGATAGAAAAGATTCAAATTTGCTAGTTAAATCCATAAACAATATTATTTCATCGACCAAAAAAAATCTTAAAAAAATCCCAATTTTTAAGACTAGTTGCAAAACTGATGAAGGTTTAGATGTATTTGCAAAAGCAATTGTGGAATACTATAACTCAATGAAAGAAAATGAAGATATTCAAAGTAGACAAGTTTTACGATATAGCAGAAGAATAAAAACAATTATTGAAAAAGATATTTTAAATAATTTTTGGAGTAAAGAAAAACTGTCTTTATTAGCAGAAGTTGATGAATCTTCTATTAAATTGAAATCACCATACGAAATTGTTGATAAAATTAAGGGCAATAAATGACTTCACAAGACATGTCCATAGTAGATCATTTGGAAGAATTGAGATGGAGAATTCTCAAGTCGTTAGGATCTATTGTTTTAATGTCAATTTTAACTTTTAATTTTGCAAATGACTTGGTAGATCTTTTGATACAGCCAGCTATGCAGATTAATTCTGATTTAAATTTACAGGTATTAACAATTCAGGGAATGTTTCTTCTAAAATGGAATCTTGCTATAATTGGTGGAATAATTTTTTCTATTCCTGTTATTACAGTACAAATTTGGAAATTTTTATCTCCAGGTTTATATGATAGGGAGAGAAAAATTCTACTTCCTTTAATTTTAACTGCTTTTTTATGCTTTATTCTAGGTGGAATTTTTGCATACAAAGTGATACTACCGTTTTCTTTGGACTTTTTTGCATCAATGATAACTGCAGATATTCAAAACAATTTCTCAATTAATTATTACTTTAGTTTTGTTTTGTCTCTTATGATTGGAGCTGGCCTGTTATTTGAATTGCCTGTTGCGTCATTTTTATTCTCGTCAATTGGTCTAGTTGATCCTAAATTTTTAAAAACCTATAGAAGAGAAGCAATTGCTGGGACTGTCATTCTTTCAGCTATAATTACACCCCCTGACCCTATTAGTTTAATAATAATGTCAATTCCAATGCTAATTTTATTTGAGATAAGTATTTTAGTTTCATGGTTTGCCAATAAACTATTTCAAAATCAATAGATATGAAAAAAATATTAATTATTAGAATGAGTTCCATAGGCGATATTATTTTGGCTACCTCATTTTTAGATTCTGTTAAAAAAAAATATCCGAATTCATCTATTGATTTTTTAATAAAAAAAGAATTTTCTCCATTATTGCAAAATCATCCTCTTATAAATAATATAATTGAGTTAGATAAGTCAGAAGGATTAAAGGGGTTAATAAATTTAGGAAAACATCTTAAGCATCAAGGTTATTACAAGGTTTTTGATATCCATAATGTATTTAGATCTAAAATCTTATCTTTCTTTTTCAAAAGAAAGATTTTTTTTCAAATTAAAAAACCAAGGTTGAAAAGATTTATGCTATTCAATTTAAAATTAAATTTTTTCAAAAAAGATTTTAGTCATATAAGGATGTACCATTCAATTTTAGAAGATATTCATTCATTTCCAAGAACATCTCTTTACGTTTCTAGCGATGAAATAAATAGGGCAAAATCATTTTTGAAAAAGGAGGGAGTAGATCAAGAATTTATATGTATAGTTCCTGGAGCAGCATGGAAACAGAAACAACTTCCAGTAGATAAGTATAATGAGCTTATTGATAATCTTAATAAAAAATTTGCATTTAAGATCGTTTTGCTAGGTTCAAAAAATGATACAATTTGCGATGAAATAAAAAAAGACATTAATATTGTTAATCTAAAAGATAAAACATCGCTTAGAATGGCAATGAGTATTTTGACAATATCTGAACATACATTTGGAAGCGATACTGGACTCTTGCATGCTTCAGAGGCTTTAAACACTCCTGTTTCGATGATATTAGGTCCTACATCTATGGAGACTGGAGCAAGTATAAATCATCCAAATTCCAAAATATTTGAAAAAAATAATCTTTGGTGTAGGCCATGTTCTCAAAATGGTAAAAGACCGTGCATCAGAAAAGAGCAGTATTGTTTAACAGGAATAAACATCAATGATATAGCTGGGGCATTTCAAAGAAGTTGTTGATATGAAAATAATTTTTCTAATTTTGTATAATGTTTTGATTTATCCCATAATTTTTTTTGCATTTTTACTTTCTCCATTTAATAGAAAAATTAAAGAAGGTATAATTGGAAGATTTAAATCATTAAAACATTTAAAGAGATTTAATATATCTACTTTTAATAAAAGATATTGGTTTCATGTTGCTTCGCATGGCGAGTTTCAGCAGATTGAAACCTTAATAGATTCATTAAAAAAAGATAACAGTAGTATTGGTATTGTTGTATCGTTCTTTTCACCATCAGGTTTCAATAATGTAGATAATCAAAATATTGATTGTAAAGTTTATCTTCCTTTTGATTTTCCTATTACGATTTTTAGAGCTTTGAGGTTAGTTAATCCTGACAAAATATTTTTTACATCAAATGATTTTTGGCCAAATTTTATGATCTTTTCGCATAGAAAAAAAATTGAATTAATATTAACGTCGGCACGATTAAATGACGGCAAAGACTTCAACTCTTTTGTCAAAAATTTATATCAAAGAATATTCTTTAATATGTTTGATTCAATATTTACCATTACTAAAAATGACCAAAAAACTATTGCTGCACTATCTTCATCGCCAAAAGTAATTTTTGCAGGTAATCCGAGAATGGATAGAATCCTTAAAAATATTTCACATGAGCATATTAATAAAGAAGATAGATTGAATAATAAGGTTTTAGTGTTAGCAAGTATTTGGGAGGAGGATAATAATATTTTATTTCCAGGCATTTTTGAATATTTAGACAAAAATAAGCAGAATAAAATTATTATAGTTCCACATGAAATAAATGATAAAAATATTTCTTTTTACTGTTCTATGCTAGATAGTCAATCTATTTCATATAAAATAATTGATTCATATTGCAATATCTTTAATTTAGATGAAAGGGTTATTGTTGTTAATAAAGTTGGTTTTTTATCTAAAATTTATAGTCAAACATTTTTAACATATGTAGGGGGAGGTTTTTCAGAAAATGGTATCCATAATTTGGCTGAACCAGCAGCTGCTGGCAATCCGGTAATTTTTGGCCCAAATTTTCAGAATTCAAATAAGTTAGATGCAGTATTTTTAAAATCATCAAACGCGGGATTTTCAGTTAATTCATATAAAGAATTAATTAAAAATATTGATAATTTATACGATATGAATTTTTATAGACAATGCTCAAAAAATGCTAAGAATTATGTCATTAAACATAAAGGTTCAACCCAAAAAATAATAGAACTTTTATGAGCAATCTTTTCAAGTTTAAGGACATATTTTTAGTTCCAAATTTAATCACTATTTTGAGATTTTTTTTGATCGCTCCAATGATTATTACATTTCAAAATGGAATGCAAAATTATTTTTTAATTATTTTAACTGTTTCTTTGCTAACAGATTTTCTTGATGGGATTGCAGCTAGGCTTCTTGATCAAAAATCTGAACTAGGAAAGACTCTAGATCCTATTGCAGATGGAATTACACTCTTTGCTTTTATCATTCTATTTAATAGAGAAGGATTTATTTCAAATTGGTTTACAATTTTTTATTTTTTGAGGCAACTTACGATACTGATTTTTTCTCTATGGTATCTATCAAAACTAAAAACTGTATATGGGTCAAACATTCTAGGAAAGACGGGTGTTTGTTTTTTAGGCGCAGCATTATGTCTATTTGCTTTAAGGTTAGATAATTTCATTTTTATAACTCCTTATCTATTAAATATATCTGCAATCTTATTGTTTATTAGTCTTTTAGATTATATAAGATTTTTTCTTAAGCTAGAGAAAAGTAATAGAACTAATTGACATACATTCTAATTTACTTTATCCTTAGTAATAACTAAATTATTAGTCATTATGGCAGACTTTAAAGTAGAATCAAAATTTTCTCCAGCTGGAGATCAACCATCTGCAATCTCTGAATTATCAGAGGGTTTAAAAAATGGAACTGATCATCAGACCTTGTTGGGTGTTACTGGGTCAGGTAAAACCTATACAATGGCAAAAGTGATTGAAGAGGTTCAAAAGCCAACATTAATTATTTCTCATAATAAAACTTTAGCTGCGCAACTTTATGGAGAGTTTAAAAATTTATTTCCTAACAATGCAGTTGAATACTTCATTAGTTATTATGATTATTATCAACCTGAATCTTACATGCCAGTTACTGATACTTTTATTGAGAAAGATTTTTCAATGAATGAAGAAATTGATCGATTACGCCTTAAGGCAACTAGCTCACTTTTACAAAGAAAAGATGTTATTGTGGTTAGCTCTGTTTCATGTATTTACGGGCTAGGAAATCCTAAGGAATGGAAAAAGCAAGTTGTTCATTTAAGATTAGATTCTCAAACAAGTCGAAGTAGTTTAACTGAATTTCTTGTTGATATTTATTATCAAAGGAACGATCAGGTATTAGAAAGATGTAATTTTAGAATATTAGGAGATATTTTTGAAATATATCCTGCTTATGAAGATAAGGCTATAAGAGTTGATATTTTTGATAATTCTATCCAATCAATTGTTTCATTTGATCCGCTTAACAGGCGAAGAGCATATCAAGAGCATGAAGAGTTTTATTTGTATCCAGCTAGGCATTTTATTTCTGATAAAGATAAAAATGATTCTGTAATTAAAAAAATCAGAAGTGATTTGAAAAGCTAGATTAAAATTCTTTAATGAAAATGAAAAATTTCTTGAGGAACAAAGAATTGGGCAGAGAACAAATTTTGATATTGAAATGATAGAAGAGATTGGTTATTGCTCAGGAATTGAAAATTATTCTACGATATTTTGATGGCAGAAAAGAGGGTGAAAGACCATTTACTTTGATAGACTTTTTTCCAGATGATTTTTTAACTATCATAGACGAGTCTCATGTTACATCTGCCTCAAATTCAAGCGATGTATGGAGGCGACAGGAAAGAGAAAAGACAACTTGATTGATTTCGGGTTTAGACTTGCCTTCTGCTTACGATAATAGACCATTAAAATCGGAAGAATTTGCAACTTTGCAAAATCAAGTCGTATATGCATCTGCTACGCCATCATATCAGAGAGCTGGATTTGTCAGAAGGAGCTGTCGTAGAGTTGATTAATCGACCAACAGGGCTTGTAGATCCAGAATTGATCATTAAGCCATCTAGCGGTCAAATTGATGACCTTATATCAGAAATTAAAATTAGATCTGCTAAAGATGAGAGATGTCTGGTAACAACATTGACCAAAAAAATGGCTGAAGATTTATCAGAATATTTAAGCTCGGTTGGATTAAGAGTAAGATATCTGCATTCTGAAGTTAAAACAATTGAAAGAGTAAAAATTCTTCGAGATTTAAGATTAGGCGATTTTGATGTCTTGGTTGGAATAAACCTGTTAAGAGAAGGCTTAGATCTTCCTGAGGTATCTCTTGTTGCAATATTGGATGCTGATAAAGAAGGGATTTCTTAGATCTAAAAGTTCGCTGGTACAAACTTCTGGAAGAGCAGCTCGTCATATTGATGGAAAGGTTATTCTGTATGCAGATAAAATTACTGATTCAATGCAATATTTAATTGATGAAACAGATAGAAGGAGATCTATTCAGCTTGAATACAATAAGAAAAATAAAATAACCCCAAAAACTGTAAAAAAATCGGTAGATGAAATTATGCAAGCAACTCGTGTTGCTGAGTCATTTAAGGAAAGCGATATAGAAATTAAAAGAGATATAGCGACAGATAGATTTTTAAACGAAGATAAAAAAATTGTAGTTGAAATGATTAGAGAAGAAATGTTAGAAGCAGCAGAAAATTTAGAATTTGAGAAAGCCGCTAAATTGCGCGATGAAATGAATAAGCTAGAAAAAGAAATTAAATTATAGATTATGGAGAAATTATGAATATTGATTTAGTAAAGCAAAAAGCAGGAATTATTGGAGAAAGTGAAGGAATCAATCAAGTATTAGAAATGGTTGCGCAAGTAGCCAGTGTTGATATATCTGTACTCATCAATGGAGAATCTGGCACAGGTAAAGAGCTTGTAAGTAAAGCGCTACATCTCGGAAGCAAAAGAGCTTCTAGTGATCTAGTAATTGTAAATTGTGGAGCAATTCCTGAAGGAATAATTGAAAGTGAACTTTTTGGACATAAAAAAGGAGCATATACTGATGCTAGCGATTCAAGAAAAGGATATTTTGAAACTGCAAACAAGGGAACTATTTTTCTTGATGAAATTGGAGATATGCCAATAGAAACACAGGTAAAGGTTTTAAGAGTTTTAGAATCGGGTGAGTTTATGAGAGTAGGTGATTCTATTACAAAAAAAACGGATGTTCGCGTTCTTGCTGCAACCAATAAGGATTTAGGGAAGCTTGTAAGGGAAGGAAAATTTAGGCAAGATTTATATTATAGGCTTAAAACGGTAACTATCAATATTCCTCCTCTAAGACATAGAAAGAATGATATAAGACTTTTAGTTGATAGATTTGCTTTGCAATTCAGTAGATCAAATAATATTAAGTACAAAGGCTTTACACCTGAATCAATTAAAGAGATGCATAATTATCATTGGCCGGGAAATGTTAGAGAGCTTAGAAATTTCGTTGAAAGTATTCTTATATTACAAAAAGGAGAAAGAATAACTGCTGAAATGGTGAGCAATCAATTGGCTGGAGATATACTTGACTATAATCAGTCAAATGATTCATTGCCAGTTGTTGTGAATCGCGATCCCGATCAAGCAGAAAGGGAATTGATTCTAAGACAGTTACTTTTTCTTAGACAAGATATTGAAGATTTAAAATTAATGATGAAAGAATCTAGTTTTTCTGATTTAAATTCTTCTAGAAGTATTAATCAGTCATTTGACTCAACAATTCATAATAATGAAATTATTAATCAAGATGATAATCTCATAAAAGGCGAAGCAATTGGCGCATTTAACACTAAAGATTTAGAAAAAGAAATGATTATTAGAACTCTGGAACATTTCAATAATAATAGAAGAGCTTCAGCGAAATCTCTAGATATGAGCGAGAGAACTTTATATAGGAAAATTAACGACTATGGTATTGAAAAAAAGATTAAAAAAGATAACTAATTTTTGTTGTATAATTTTACTGACGGGATGTAGTTATTACTCTATGGCAGGGTCTATTCCTGCAAATATTAATAATGTTAATATTCCGCTCTTTCAAAATGATACTGCTGAGTTTGAGCTTGCTGAAAATTTAACATCAAAAATTACTCAAGAAATTGCTTCACAGAATATTTTAAAAGTAACAAATATTGAAAATAGCGATAGTTCAATTATAGGAATTGTTACTGATGTTTCTGATGGCCCATTTTCTTTTGATAGCAATGAGCAAGTAGATGAATACAGATTTTCTTTTTCAGTGAAAGTTAAATGGATAGATAATGAAAATGATATAAACTTAATTGAAAAAACTTTTTCAGGCTTTGGAACTTATAGTATAAATAATGACCCTTCATCTGATGGCTTAGATAATGATAATGATGGACTTTTAGACGAAAATGATGATGACGAATTTGGCGATTCAAGAGAGCTGGCGATTAATATTGCTATTAACAAAATTGCATCAGATATTGTAAATTCAATCCTTTCAACATGGTAAAAAAATGGAAAATGTAACTATAAATAAATTAAAAGATTTTATCGGTAAAGAAGTTCAGTTAAATGGATGGATTTACAATATGAGATCTATTGGTAAAATCTGGTTTGCAATCGTAAGAGACGGTACCGGTTTTGTTCAATGCGTAGTAACAAGCAACGATGTTAGTTCAGAAGTATTCAAGCTTGATACATCTTTAACACAGGAGTCATCAATTCAGATTACTGGGATTGTTCAAGAAGACTCACGATCTGATCTTGGGGTAGAGATTCTTGTAAAGGATATGAAGGTTATTCATATTGCTGAAGAATATCCCATTGCGCTAAAAGAGCATGGTGTTAGCTTCTTAATGGATAATAGACATCTTTGGTTGCGTTCCAAAAAACAGTTCGCAATAATGAAAGTCCGTCAAAATATTATTAAATCTATAAGAGATTTTTTTGATAACAGAGACTTTGTTTTAATTGATTCTCCAATGTTTACTGGAAACGCAGTCGAAGGAACAACAACTCTTTTTGAAACTGATTATTTCAATCGCTCTGCCTATTTAACTCAAAGCGGACAATTATATCAAGAAGCAGGTGCAATGGCTTTTGGAAAAACTTATTGTTTTGGTCCTTGTTTTAGAGCTGAGAAATCAAAAACAAGAAAACACTTAACTGAATTTTGGATGGTAGAACCAGAAATGGCCTTTTGTGATTTAGATCAAAATATGGATTTAATAGAAGAATTTATCACCCATATTGTTTCGGAAAGTTTAAAGAATTGTAAAGATGAGCTTAAAATCTTAGAAAGAGATATATCGTTGCTTGAAAAGGTAAAATCGCCATTTCCAAGAATTACCTATGATGAGGCAGCAAAAATTCTTAATGATAATGGTCAAAAATTTGAATATGGGAGCGATTTTGGATCTCCGGACGAAGAATTAATAGCTTCAAAATATGATAGCCCTGTCATGATACATAGCTGGCCTCATGAAACAAAAGCTTTTTATATGAAAAGAGACGATTCCGATAAGTTAGCTTTAGGAGTCGATGTTATTGCTCCTGAAGGTTATGGCGAAATTGTAGGTGGAGGACAAAGAGAGGACGACCATGATACTCTTGTAAAGCGTATTGAAGATCATGGGCTTCCTGTAAGCGCATTTAAGTGGTATTTAGATTTAAGAAAGTATGGATCTGTAACTCATTCAGGTTTTGGTCTCGGTTTAGAAAGAACTGTTTCTTGGATTTGTGGAATTGATCATGTAAGACAAACTATTCCTTTCCCTAGAACAATGGGAAGATTGGAGCCTTAATGAAATTTGATGGCAGAATTGCTGTTTTTGGAGGAAGATTTATAACTGAAGAAATTTATAATGACACCGTAGAAATTGGAAAAAGAATGGCAGAAAAAAATTGGCTAGTTTTTTGTGGTGGCGGTGAAGGTGTCATGGAGGCCATTGCAAAAGGAGTTTCAATGGGCAATGGGACTTGTATTGGTATTTTAAAAGACAAAGATTTCAAAACTGGAAATAAATTTCTTAGTATTCCCATTTCAACAGGAATGGATATAACTAGAAATGCATTAATTAGCTACAATTGCGATATTGGAGTCGCTATTTCAGGTGCATATGGAACTTTAAGCGAAATAGCATTTACTTTAGCCCAAGAAAAACAATTGATAGCTTATAATAGTTGGGATATTCCTAAGTCTATTCAAGTAGAAACTATTGACTCTTTAATTGAGGAAGCAGATAAGTGTCTCAAGCTATAAATGTTGCTGTTTGCCAGATAAATCCAACTCTTGGAAGTTTTAAAACTAATCTTGAAAAGATTTCTTCTAGCTATCTTGACGCAATAAAAGATGGAGCAGATCTTGTCATTTTCCCGGAGATGTCTATTACAGGATATCCTCCTCAAGATTTGTTAAGCAATAATAGATTTATTGAAAAAAACATTTCATCCTTAAAAGATTTATCTAAAATCGTCACTGTTCCATGTATTGTTGGATTTGTAGATAGAGTTGATGGTAAAAATTTTAACGCAGCAGCAATATGTCAAGACGGTAAAGTAGCTTTTAAGTACCACAAAATACACTTACCAAACTATGACGTTTTCGATGAAAGAAGATACTTTTCAAATGGAAATTCTATTGGAATTTTTTCTTTAAAAATTAGAGATTCAAAATATAATATTGGTCTTCAAATCTGTGAAGATTTGTGGGATGATGAATACGATAGAAAGCTTTCAGCTGAATTAATGAAACATAATCCTGACTTAATTATTAATATTTCAGCTTCACCATTTGCTCAAGACAGAAAAGAAGAAAGAGTTAATCTTGTTAAGCGCAAATTTAAAGGGGCTAATTGTCCTTTTGTTTATTGCAATTTAGTTGGAGGGCAAGATGAATTGATTTTTGATGGATTTTCAATGATTTTTGACAAGAATATGAATTTAATTGAAATGGCTAGCGGGTTTATTGAAGAAACTATTTTAACTGATTTAAAAACATCAAAATCTATTCCATCATTTTCTAAAAATAAGCAGCTTTTTGATGGGCTATCATTAGGAATAAAAGATTATTTTACTAAAACTGGTCATAGTAAAGCAGTAATTGGCCTTAGTGGCGGTATTGACTCTGCTTTAGTGGCTTGTTTAGCTGTCAATGCTTTAGGAGCTAAAAATGTATACTTAATTTCTATGCCCTCTAGATTTTCAAGCAATCATAGTAAGATTGATGCTAAACAATTAGCTAAAAATTTAAAAACAAATTTTGAAACAATTGATATAGATGGGTTATTTGAAAAATATTTGGATGTACTTTCTCCTAGTTTTAAAGGATTGGATAAAAATGTTGCAGAAGAGAATATTCAATCAAGAATTAGAGGAAATCTATTGATGGCTATGTCAAATAAATTTGGTTACTTAGTACTTTCAACTGGCAACAAAACAGAACTAGCTCTTGGATATTGCACTTTATATGGCGATATGAGTGGAGGATTATCTGCAATTGGAGACTTAAATAAAACTGAAGTTTATAACCTTTCACAATGGATAAACAAAAACAAGGAAGTTATTCCTAACAATATCATCAAAAAAACTCCTTCTGCTGAGCTTGCTCCAGATCAATTCGATCCATTTGATTATGAATTAATAAGTCCATTAGTTGATGAAATAGTAATGGATAATAGTGAGTCTAAAAGTTCAGATGAGGAGTTTTTAAGCCTCAAAAAGAAGATAAATATTAATGAACATAAAAGAAGACAGGCAGCTCCTGTTTTAAGGGTAAGTAGAAAAGCGTTCGGTATTGGAAGAAGAATACCAATTGTAAATCATTTTCATGAATAGCACAAAACCATTAGAAATTTTTGCATTATTGCACATATGATCACGGTAAGTCTACCTTAGCAGATAGATTGCTTGAGCATACAGGAACAATTTCAAAAAAGAAAATGCAGAATCAAGTTCTTGACAACATGGAGCTTGAAAGAGAAAGAGGAATTACAATTAAAAGTCATTCCATTAGAATTAGCTATAAAGACTTTATATTAAATTTAATTGATACACCTGGTCACGTAGATTTTACATACGAAGTTTCAAGAACTTTATCTGCGAGTGAAGGCGCCTTATTAATTGTTGATGCAGCACAAGGTATTGAAGCTCAGACAGTCACAAATTATTTATTAGCTCTTGAAAATGATCTTGAAATAATTCCTGTGATTAATAAAGTAGATTTACCGAATGCTGATATTGAAAATGTCACAGCGCAAATTATTGAAATGGTAGGATGTAATAAGGAAGATATTTTACTTGCTAGCGCTAAAACAGGCGAAGGGATAGAAGATATTTTGAATGCAATTACTTCAAAAATTCCTCGCTCCAGAAGAACCAAAAAATGAAGAATTTAAAGGTTTAATTTTTGATTCAATTTATGATAGATATAGAGGTGTTGTAGCTTATGTGAGGGTTTATGAAGGTTCCTTGAAAAAAGGGAAGTAGAATTAAATTTTTTGCGCATGATACTCATTATGATGTTGATGAAGTTGGACATTTTATTATTGATAGAAAAAAATCTGATTCAATCAAAGCAGGAGAAGTAGGCTATATAATCGCAAATGTTAGAGACATTGAACATGTTCTTGCTGGTGATACAGTTACAAATTTTAATAAACCATGTAAAGAAGCTTTACCGGGATTTCAAAAAATAAAACCCATGGTTTTTTCAGGACTTTTTCCAGCAGATGCGGGAGAGTATGATGATCTTAGGACTGCACTTGAAAAATTGAAACTTAATGACGCATCACTTTCTTTTGAGCCTGAGGTAAGCGATGCCCTTGGTTTTGGCTATAGATGTGGCTTTTTAGGGTTATTGCACATGGAAATAATCCAAGAAAGACTTGAAAGAGAGTTTAATTTATCCATTGTCACCACTAGTCCTAATGTTAAATATTTAGCAAATCTAAAAGATGGCACTCAAGAAGAGGTTCAAAGACCTGCATTGTTACCAGAACCAAAATTCTTGGAGAGCTTAATGGAGCCTATAGTGACAGCAGAAATTTTAACTCCTGTAGATTATATTGGTAATGTCATGAAGATTTGTGAAGAAAAAAGAGGAAAATATAAATCTACTCAATATTTATCTAAATCTAAGGTACAGCTCATCTATGATCTCCCTCTTGGAGAAATACTTTTTGATTTTTATGATAGAATTAAATCTGGTTCAAAAGGGTATGCATCATTTGATTATACTTTTAAAGAATATAAAGAGAGCAAGTTAGATAAATTGGACATTTTAATAAATAAAGAGCCAGTTGATGCCTTATCAATGATTTGTTCAAAAAAAGACTCTTACCATAGAGGTCTAGCCTTATGTCAAAAATTAAAAGAATTAATTCCAAGACATCAAATACAGATTCCTATTCAAGCATCGATAGGTACTAGAGTAATTGCAAGAACAAATATTGCTCCTTTCAGAAAAAATGTTACTGAAAAGCTCTACGGTGGAGATGTAACTAGAAAGAATAAATTGCTTCAAAAGCAGAAAAAGGGTAAGAAAAGAATGCGTACAATTGGCAGAGTTGAAGTTCCGCAAGAAGCCTTATTAGCCGTTCTCAAAATTTGATATGCTTCAAGATTATTTTTCTAAATCAAAATCATTATTTTATAGCCTTCTTATTACATTACCTCTATTTCTGATATATGAAATGGGTATTTTTTTTATGTTTCAAACAGGTATTTCTTACGCAAAAAATGGAGGCGATGTTTTAATTGAAGAATTTATTAAAATGCTTGGACTTAAACGGATACTATGCTGCAAGTTCAATATTTATTGCTGTATTATTTTTTATTTTAATTTCTCAAAGAAAAAATTTCAAAACATTTAACATTAACTATAATTATTTATTTTTTATGACTATAGAATCTTTAGCTTATGCATATTTATTATTATTTTTTTTAAAAAATATTTATCTATTTCAAGGTGAAAATTTTAATTGGTTGAGCAATTTCATTTTATCTATTGGTGCAGGTTTATATGAGGAGTTAATATTCAGATTTCTATTGATATTCATTCTTGCAAAAAGCATATCATTTATTTTAAAAACAAAAGAGTTTTCTTCATTAATACTATCTATTGTAGCTAGTTCAATTCTTTTTTCAATGTTTCACTATATTGGTGAGGAGTCATTTACGCCCATCTCTTTCACATTAAGATTTTTAGCTGGTATTTACTTATCTAGCAATTTATATTAATCGAGGATTTGGGATAGTTGCATTAACTCATGCATTTTATGATTTATTTGTTATTTTTCGTTTAACTTAGCTTATGAAAAAAACATTTATTTATTTACTATTTTTCAGTCAAGTATTTGGTCAATCTGTTATTGATACATTATCTGTGACTGTCTATCCAGAATTTTCTTATCCAGGCGTTGCAATAGAGTATAAGTTTGACAAGTCAAACAATAACGATATTACTTTCCCAATATCCTGCAAATATCGATTCCGTTTTGTATACAATATCTACAGACAGCTTAGAATTTGAACAAATAGTTCAGGTAGAAAATAATTTGCTGAAAACCTTAAATCAAAACGGGAATCATACCATTTATTTGTTTTTGGATAAGTTTATAAAAGACCCAGGGCCAAGAAGATTTTCATATAATTTTGAGTCGATTACAAGATATTAATACTTTAATATTAGGGGTTCAAATTCCTTTTGGATCCGAAGAGTTCCAAATCTCAGCAGAAAGTTTTGAACTTGAGAAAGGTTCGCGATCAAAATGGCTTAACCTTTTATCAGGGAATAAATAATAATTTTAGTACTGCAAGATAATTCTTTGATTAATTTAAAGTATTATAATCCTCATGGAGGAACTTCTATCCAGTATGCTGCTAATATAAGTACACAAGATTCTTCTGTGCAACCTCCACCATCTGCAAGTGACAAGTTTGTCAGATACCCTTTATTGACTTGGGAACCAATGTTAATGTTCTTTTTTATTATCTTTATTTATTGTATTTATGTATGAATTTCAAAGGTCAAAAAATGATTAAAAGAAGCTTTATTATATTTTTTACAATCATTTTTGTAATTAGTTGTGAATATAAAAGGGATGCAATCGGCGGAAATGACGACATCGTTGTGCTCGCAGCTAAAGAAGATAGAGAAAAAATTAGAAGCCTTTTGTCGACTATTTTTAATGAAACAATTTTGACTCCGTCTCCTGAATCTTTTTATAATATTAAGTTTGCAGATCCTGAAAGTTTTTCAGCACTAAAGACGCAAACCAACCTTGTTGTTGCCTCCATCGGCAGCTATGAATTAAACCCAGGTACTAAGCTTGCGAAGGAGCTCTTAGGGTCAAAATGCCTTCAATAAAACACTCTAACAGGAGTTCCGGTAATACTTATCAAAGGATCAATTCGCAAAAAATCAATTATTTATGATTTTAAGTGGAAGTACTCCAGAACAAATTGAAGATTATCTAGTAGCTCAATAATGAATTTATTCGAAATCAATTCGATGAAAACTTTTTCAGTAAACAATCTCAATATTTTCTAGAAAATGAAAGACAGGAAGAGCTTGAGCAGGATCTTCAACAATAAAGTACGATTGGAGTATGAAAATACCATGGGGATGGGAGCTAATAAAAAATGATAGCGAAGAATCATTTTTTTGGATTGGACATGAATTACCTTTTAGGTGGATTGCAGTTCATTGGAGAGATGGTAATTTTTTCAGCGAGGAAGAAGTCTTAGAAGTATGTAAAAGAATATCCCCAGATGTATTTTGAATCAATTAGGTATAATCAAAGAATATATTAATATTGAATTTAAAGATTTCAAATCTGAATCATCGTACGAAGTGTCTGGTTTATGGGAGTCTATTGATGATGCTAAAGGAGGTCCATTTAGAGGATACTGTATTCTATGACTATGAAAATGATAGAACATTTTATATAAGTTATCTAGTTTTTAATCCTGGTGGAAAAAAAGCATTTTATATGCGACAACTTGAAATGATTGCTAAAACAATATCTATAAATTCATGAAAAATTTAGTCATTCTTCCAACCTACAATGAATCAAAAAACATTATTAAAACAATAGATTTGATTTTCAAACAAAATATAGATGTTAATATTCTTGTTATAGATGATAATTCACCTGATGATACATCTGGCATTGTTGAAGGATTGAAAAATGATAAAATTTTTATCTTAAAAAGAGAAGCTAAAGAAAGGCCTTGGTTCAGCATACGTTGACGGGTTTAATTGGTCTATCAAAAACAACTACGATAAAATCATTCAAATGGATGCAGATTTATCACATGATCCGATTGAAATTGTACCTATGTTTAGTCTTTTAGATAAAAATGATCTTGTAATAGGTAGTAGATATAAAGGTGGATTGAGAGTTATTAATTGGCCAATTCAAAGGATTGTATATCAGTTATTTTGCAAATTTGTACGCTAAGATAATTACAGGTGTACCTGTGAAAGATTTAACTGCAGGATTTAAAGCTTGGAGAGGTTGAGTACACTTAAAAAAATTAAATATAATGAATGCTCCTCTCAAGGTTATTGCTTTCAAATCGAGACTTCATTTAGAGCATACCAAAAAGGTTGTAAATTGGTTGAACATCCAATAGTTTTTACTGATAGAACTGTAGGTGAATCCAAAATGAGTAAAGCAGTTATGCTTGGAGGCTGTTTTAAAAGTTTGGCTTTTTGGATTTTGGAGATTATTTAGGCTAAAAAGATGAAAAAACATTATTTATCATTTGAAAAACCACTTAAAGATTTAGACATAGAAATAGAAAAACTATCTATTTCTGAAACAGAACCTGAAAAATTAAATGAATTAATAAAAGAGAGAGAAGGACTAGAAAAAAATATTTTTTCAAACCTTTCACCTTGGGAAACTGTTCAGTTAGCAAGGCATCCTAATAGACCATATACACTCGATTATATCAATGCTTGGTGCGATAATTTTACCGAACTTCATGGAGATAAGGCTTTTTCTGATGATAACGCTGTTATTGCTGGTATTGGAATTATTGAAGATACTAAGGTAGTAATTATAGGACAGCAAAAAGGAAGAAATACTAAAGATAACATTTTTAGAAATTTTGGTATGATGAAGCCTGAAGGATACAGAAAAGCTTTAAGAGTAATGAAATTGGCAGAAAAGTTTAAACTGCCTATTGTAACCTTGATTGATACTCCTGGAGCAGATCCTGGTATTGGAGCAGAGGAAAGAGGTCAAGGATATGCTATTGCAAATAATTTATTTGAAATGTCCTCTATAAAAACTCAAATTTTGTCAGTTGTAATTGGAGAGGGTGCAAGTGGAGGTGCTTTAGGAATTGGTTTATGCGATAAGATGATTATGCTAGAGCATACATGGTTTTCTGTTATTAGTCCAGAAGGGTGCGCATCAATCCTATGGAAAGACTCAACAAAAGCTCCTGATGCAGCCGAATCTTTAAAACTAACCCCGAAAGACTTAATGGAGCATAATATCTGTAATATGATTGTTTATGAGCCATCAGGAGGCGCACACAGACATTTTGATGAAACAGCATCAATATTGAAAAAGGCAATATTGAACGAGCTTAGTAAATTAAAGAAAAATATTAATAAAGATTTTCTTGAAAATAGAGTCGAAAGATATGATAAGCTTGGTTATTTTAGGGAAAATTAAAAGATATCAAATCTATAGTCTTTAATTTTTGCTTCATCCCTTAGCGCTTGAATCCAATTTTCCCATATTAAATTTTGTCTATTAATTAATAAACTAAATTTGATAGATTCTTTCATTTCATCAAAATCTTGTTGGTTTATCTTTGTTTTGTTAAGAACTCTAATATATGCTTGTCCTCTTATAGTGGGCAGTGGACCAATCACATCTCCAATCTCTGAACTCATAAGAGCGCCAACTACAAAACTACTTTTACCAATTGATTTAAAACTTCCATTCAAAACAGAAGTGTCTTTTGCAATGTATTCAAAAGATTCATTTTCCTTAGATTTTTGTAAAAGATTTCTTTCAGTTGATGAATCTTTAAAAAGAGATTCAGCTAGAATTTTGACTTGTTCTTTTTTTAAATTTGATAAAAATTCTTCCTTTAATTCTTCCCTTACTTCTTGGATTGTAGCAATTCTTTTTTCTTCAATTTTATTAAGATAAAAAACAAAGAAATAATTATCATTTTTAAAAGCATCTGATACAGATTCTAGAGATGAATTAAATGCAAAATTAACTGCATTTCTAACAGGACCTACAGCTTCATCTATAAAAATAGATTGTTTGACAATGCCATTTGAATCATATATCTCGAGATTTTCTTTTTTAGCACTTTCAGTAAAACCATTTTCTGAAGCTTCTAAAGAGAATAGGCTAGCAATGCCTTGGATGGCATCTTCTGTTTCTTTACCCGGTTTAACTCTTAAAAGAATATGAGAAGCATTAACTTTATCATTTTTAGCATCTTTCTTTATATCATTAATTTTAATTAAGTGATAACCGTAATTAGTTAAAATGGGGCCTACAATATCACCTTTATTTGCCTCAAAAGCTGCATTACTGAATTCAGGAATAAATTGATCTTTTGAAAACCATCCTAAGTTACCGCCTTTTGGACTGCTTGGATTTAAATTATTTGCAGGATCATCTGTATACTGATTAGCAAGGTTTGCAAAATCATCACCATTTTTTGCTCTAAAAAATAAATCTTTTGCTAGTATTTCTACTCTTAGAGAATCATTTTTCGATGGCTCAATAGGCCATCTGACATATTTTAGGTATCGCTTTTCTGATTGTTCATACTTTGATTTGTTTTTAACATAAAGATTATTTATTTCTAAATCAGTAGGTCTTCCATTTGTCATTGAATTAAAAAATTCATTATCAACTGAATTTTCAGTTATGTGAAGTATTTCTAAATCATATTCAACAAATTTCTTTTTAAAATCATTTAAAATATCTTCAGGATTAATATGTGCTGAGTTTAAAATATATTGTTGAAGTTTGTAATTTGGTAAATAAACTTCTTTCATAAAATCTTCAACAGGTTTCCAATCAACAAGTCCTGGCGAAAGCACGGCATTTAGATATTTTTCTAAATCAAAATCCCCATTTGTCTTAAAAGAATCGTTTGATCTTAAAAAAGGAGGAGGATTATTTTGCATTTGAAATAAAATTTCACTATCACCAACTGTAATTTTATTTACTTCAATTTGCTCCTGAATTAGTAAATCATTAATTAGTCTTTCCCAAACAATTGCCTTAATATATTCAACTTGTTCATCTGAAAGTGAATTTTTATTTTTGCCAGCAGTTCTGTTAATTTCAGATGAAACTAAAGCATTAAAATCCTCTAAAAAAATGGGCTTATTGTTTAATGATCCAATTTGAGTACCACTTTGGTTACCGTTAAAGATATCATTTACACTAGCACCACCAACCAAACCACCTATTGCCATACTAGTAACAAATAGTATCAAAATAGTCCACATGACTATTTGCATTTGATTTCTCATTTTAGTTATTATTCCCATAGAGTTTGGAATTTATAACAGCAGTAATGTTTTTGCAAACCTATTAAAAAATTTGATAACTGTATTTCATAAATTTTGATTCATTTGGATAGTTTATTACATAGAAAATAATTATTATTTACGTATGAGATATAAAATATACATTTTTGCAACTATGATGATAAGCAATATTTTTTCACAGGGAGAGATACCGCTTAAAAGTGTTTTAGATGGTACTTTTAGTACGGAATCTATAGGTAAGTATACATGGAAAAATAGTACGGATGCATATTATTTTTCAACAAAGAGTGATAGTGGGTTAGATTTTTACATTTATAATCTTGCTTCAAATGATACAACCAAATCATTTAGCATTCCAAAGTCTCTAATAAATAACTTCTCATATTCATTTAGTCCAAATCAAAAAAAATTATTATTAAAAAAAAATTCAGTTAAAATCTGGAGACATTCCTCATATGGTTCGTACTATATTTTTGATATAGAATCAAACTCCTTAACTTCTGTTACTTCTAACCCTGATAGATTGAGGAATGTTAAGTTTTCCCCAGACTCAGAAAATATTGCTTTTGTTAGAGAAGATAATAATTTATATCTTTTTTCTTTAGCTAGTAACCTTGAAGAGCAGCTTACTTTTGATGGAAGTGAGAATATTTTAAATGGACATTTTGGATGGGTATACGAAGAAGAATTTGGCACATATGATTCTTATAAATGGAGTCCTAATAGCAAACATATCGCATTTATTAGAGAAGACCAAACTTACGTTAAAAAATATCCACTTGTAGATTATGAATCTCAGTATCCTGTAGTAAAGTATATCCGTTATCCAAAAACCGGAGAAGATAATCCAGTAGTATCAATAAGTATTTTAGATTTAGAGAATAAAGAATACAGATCTGTTAATCTTCCAGATACTGCATACTATATACCTGATATAATTTGGCAAGATAATTCAGAAAATCTTTTTTTTGCAACTCTTAATCGCAAGCAAAATGATTGGAATCTATATAGGTATGATTTTACGATGAATAATGGAGAATTAATTCTTAATGACTCTAATGATTCATGGATTGATAGAGATCCTTTTACAGTTCCTCAAGAAATTGGAACATGGACAACAAGAGGAGGTTTTAGTTTTGCTATTTTGGAAAGTGGTGAAATTATTTGGCTTTCTGAAAGAGATGGATTCAAGCATATTTATCGAAATAGACCTGATGGAAGATTCCTTAACCAGATTACGAGAGGTGAATGGGAGGTTAGTTCTATAAATGCAATAGACTACAAAAAAGAAATTATTTATTTCACCGGTAAGAAAGAGACTGAAACAGAAAACCATTTGTACTCTGTTCGATTTAACGGTTCAAAGTTAAAAAGAATTACCAAAGAAAATGGTTCACATTCCGCAGCTTTTTCTCCTACTTTAAATTATTTTATTAACGGATATTCAAGCTTAACTATTCCACCAAAAACATTTTTAAGACAAAATAGTGGAAAAATTGTAAGAGTCTTAAAAGAAACTGATAAATCAAAGTTTGATAACCTTGGTTTAACATATCCTCAATTAATTAATATTTTTGCAGATGATGGAACTAGACTGAATGCCTTGATAACATACCCACATAATTTTGATCCTATGAAACAATATCCAGTAATTTTATATAATTATGGTGGACCAGGATCTCAATTAGTGATGAATCGATGGGGAGCTGGTAGTCATACTTTACATCAATTTTTTGCCAGCAGAGATTTCATTATTTTTTCATTTGACAATAGGGGTACAGGCGGAAGAGGTAAAGCCTTTAAAGATTTAGCTTACGGAGATTATGGAAAATATTTAGTGAAAGATCACATATCTGCTGCAAAATATCTTCAGGGGTTAACTTATGTTGATGCAGATAATATTGGAATTTGGGGTTGGAGCGGAGGTGGATATTTAACCAATATGTGCATGACTTTAGCTAGTGATTATTACAAAGCTGGTATCTCTATCGCACCTAATGTTGAGCCATTACTTTATGATACAATTTGGACTGAAAGATATATGGGTCTTATTGAAGATAATCCTGAAGGATATAAAAATGCTTCAGTATTAACACATGTAGATAAGGCAAAAGGCCACTTATTACAAATACATGGAAATGCAGATGACAATGTTCATCATCAACATTCATTGAAGCTAGCAAAAGCGTACGCTGAACATGGAAAAGATATGGAAATGTTTATATATCCAAATGCTAACCATGGAATGTATAATAATAATTTTCTAACCCAAGAAAATCCTGCAGATGGTTGGAAAAATAGATATCATTTATATAAAAAGATGACCGATTTTTTTATTGAACATCTAGTCCCTGAAACTTTTTAATCTGTTTCTGATTCAAGAGCAATTTTTTGAAATTGCTGCATCGCAGTTTCATGATTAGAAGTAATATTGATTAACTTATCAGCCCATGGTAGATTTTCATTTTCAACTAAATTTTGAAGCCTATCAATGCTATGCGTAAACATCTTTGGAAGGAAGGTTGGAGTAGGTGTTCCGCCAGTACCTTTTGCTTTGGTTTGATGTTTATACGGATCTGGCGCTCTTAATATATAGCTGACTACCATTTTATAATGATCTATTCTGTGCTGAATAATCCATCTAACTGAACTGGCCAGTATTTTTTTATATTCGTTATTTGACTCAATTCTGGAAAAATAATCAGAATTTTGAAGAATATTTCTTGTTCTTACAATCATACTATGATGTGCTGGTGGTCTATATCCAACTCTGAATGATTTTAAAAGCTTTGTAAGAGAGTCTACATTAGCATCCTTAGGCAAATCGCTAGCACCAACATATCCTTTTTCAAGAACGCTTTTAATAATTGAGTTGTCAACATGCTTATCTGCTATGTAAGCATGCGTATGATCACCAACTCCTGTAATCTCATCAGCAATTGGATGGTAGGAGCTATTTGCACCCGTTTGACCGTGCAAATCTGAAATAAATAAACCACTGGCTTTAAATTCTTCACTATATCTATCACCACATTTTTCAAAAAAGAGACCATTATTTGAATAGATACTGCCTTGATTTCCAAAAAGCCCTTGAATAAAGATTCTAACTTCTTTGTTGTAAAGTAAAGGCTCGCTTACTTTCCACATTGCATTGAACAATTGATTAGATTGCATTGTTGCTAGTTCAATCTTTTCAAGATTCTCTTTGATATCTTCATTTTCCACTCCAAATAATGCATTTTCTATCATCATTTGAGAAGTTCGTTCCATCGCAAGATGGGTCATTCTAAAGCCTTGTTCATTTCCGTCAAAATCATGAAAAGCAACTACAGGCTTTATTGATCTTATATAGTCAATATTTTGATTTATATCGCTGTAGTCATCTAATTCATCTTTTGGTAAAATACCTGACCTTAAAACATAGTCAGCAGCATATTCAAACTCCGGTTGTTGCCCAATGATTCTAGATGAAAGTAAGAGTAAGCCAGATAGAGGCCATGGAATGAATGAACACGCTTTTTTGCTTCCATTAAAAATAGGTTCAATTTTTACACCATTAGCAAGCCAAGAAGACCAACATCTCACATTAGCTATAAGCTCAGCTGATTCATGCGTTGGGTGTGTAATATGATTTTGAACATCTAAAATAAATCTATCCATCAAGGAATCGTCCAATGCTTTGACTTCTTCAAGTAATGAATTTTTACCAATCAACCCTGTCTTACCAAAATTATTTACTGCCATTTCTTCTGCTATATCAGATAAGCAAGTATAGGGAGCTGGAAGTTTCTTTAAAGTCGAATATGGAAGCGTTGAGTTTGGTTTCCAAATGAGTTCAGATGTTTTTTGTATCAATGAAGCATCAAAGGTTAACCCAAAAAGTTTTTCATCGAAATTGATACCATTGCCTAAATATGGAAATTTATTATCTGTATTAATTAAAATATTAGACTTCATCAATTCCTAATAAGTTATCGATAAAATTAAATACTGATTGGTCATTCCAAAATGCACTTCCGACATCTTTGACAATCAGATCTCCGCTTGAATTAATAATAAAAGTTGTTGGAATTCCAGTAGTGGCAAAAAATTCATCATCTGTAACGACTTTATATATTGGAAGTTTTTGAAGCGATTCATCTTTAGGAATGTATTCTTGAATTGTTTTTAGTTCTTCTCTTGAGAGATATAAGAAAACGATAGCATCATTGCTGCTGTAACGTTCATATAAGTCAGCCATTGAAGGCATTTCAGCTAAGCAAGGATTGCACCAAGTAGCCCAATAATTAATAAAAAGAGTTTTTCCTTTAAAATCTTGGATTGAAAACATTTTGTTATCAAGATTAGTGAATTGCAAAGCATTGGTTTCAAAATCTATAGAAATAATATTCCCATCTTTTAAAGATGGCTCTAATGCCGGTGCTTGCATAATCTCATTCAAATATGTAATAGAAAGGTCTTTATAGTACCCCTTGTATTTTTTTAAATCATTATTTGTGGTAACATATTTATAGCCTAAAAAAGCAAGAGCAATTCCCATTCCTAGGATGATAACATATAGTTTTTTTGCGTCCATAGTTCCTGATAATATTATAGTTTTTTTAAATAAACTACTTAAATTGTCTTGTATGGAAAAATTAGGGTATATATTGTTAATTGGATTTTATGTATTGATAATCAACTTTATCATTGCTGATGTTGAAGTTTTTTATCCTGATGGTTTATTGCTTTTATTGGCTTCATCAGGATTGCTTATACTATTTATCAAGGTGCTCAAAGATCGTTTAAATAATAAAGAAGATTCATACTATTCAAAGGAGATTGATAAGTAATGATTATAACCACTCAAGAAAAAATTGAAAATAAATCAGTGTCAAAAGTGTTAGGAGTTGTAAGCGGTCAATCTATAAGAGCGCGACATTTAGGAAAAGATATTTTGGCTGGACTTAGAAATGTTGTTGGTGGAGAAATAACTGAATATTCAAAGCTAATGGCTGAGTCTAGACAGCAAGCAATGGATAGAATGATTTTAAGAGCAGAAGAGATGAATGCGGATGCCATCGTTGGGGTACGTTTTACAACTTCAATGCTTCAAGCAGGAGCTTCTGAAATTTTCATTTATGGAACAGCTGTAAAGCTGTAATGAAATATTTGGTCATTAGCTTATGATTAATCCTCACCAAGTACCCAATAATGTTCAAGGAAATTATGCAGTAATTTTTTCTTATCAATTAAGTGACAACCTTGATGGATATGAAGATATGGATAAAAAAACCATTGATGCGGTTGTGGATGTTCCAGGCTATTTAGGATATGATAAATTTGGCGATGGAAATCAAAATACTTTTATTTCTTATTGGAAAGACTTGAAAAGTATTGATATATGGAGAAAAGATTTTTTACATATTGAAGCAAAAAAACACGGGAAGCAATGGTATAAAAAAATGAGAATCCAAATAGTACAAATTCATGACGATATTAATTATTGGTCATGAACAAAAAGATTTTTCAAATACCAAACTTGCCATTCTATTTTAGAATTATTTATAGTGATGAACAATTATATGAATTGACATTTGCCGATCATAAAAATCAACTACTATATACCCAATTATCCTTAAAAATCCTAAATAATAGCTCTACAAAACTGGGAAAAGAGGTTCAAAATCAATTAACTGCTTATTTTGATCAGAAGTTAAAAAAATTTGACATACCAACATCTGTTAGTGGATCAAGTTTTTCAAAAAAAGTTTTTAGTGAGATGTCTAAAATTCCCTATGGAGAAACAAGAAGTTATAAACAGGTTGCTGTAAAAATAAAAGAGCCTAAATCTGCTCGTGCGGTTGGTAGAGCCAGTGGGTCTAATAAGATTCCTATTATTATTCCATGTCATCGAATTGTAGGAAGCAAAGGGGATCTTGTGGGGTATAGTGGAGGCGGAGGATTATTATTTAAATCTTATTTACAATTATTGGAGAAGAAATGAAAAAGTTGACGTTGTTATTAATTAGTTCGTTTTTAATTGCACAGGAATCTTTAAATGAAATAATTACTTTTGAAAGTGCAAATCCTTTTTCTTTTGAAGAGATAATCACTGATTTAAATAATCAAGAGAAACAAACTGTTTTTGGCGCTTTAACTTTTCCAGAAAATTTTGATTCAGATATAAAATATCCATTAATTATTGGTGTTGCTGGAAGCTTAAATTGGGGATCTCATCATTTAAAGTATTTAGAAATGTATCGTTCATTGGGGTTTGCCACGTTTCAATTGCAAAGTTTTGACAGTAGAGACATTCAGTCTACAGTTGGTAGTCAGGTAGAAGTTACATCTGCCATGATGATTCTTGATAGCTATCTTGCCCTTGAAACACTATCTACACATTCGAATATCGATATTAATAGAGTTGGAATAACTGGATGGAGTTTAGGTGGCACTGTGTCATTATATTCTGCCTGGATGCCATTAATAAATGCTATAGATAATGGAGAATTTAGATTTGCTGCTCACTTACCAATTTATCCAGGGTGTTTAGCATATCCTCACCCAGCAGAGTCCATGATTTTTAGTCAAGCACCTGTACATATTCTCATTGGAGAATTAGATGACTGGGTGCCTGCCTCTGCATGTACAAATCTTTTAGGCAAGTTAAATGAAAGTGGATTACCGCATAATATAGATATTACTATATATGAAGATGCTCACCACTCTTTTGATAGAGAAATGGAGTTAACCACAATGGAGAATGGATATACACTTGGAGATTGTTTCTTTCCAATGGATGATCAAGGCACTTTATTTCTAAGCGAATTTTGGAATATTCCAATCAACACTCCTATAAGACAAAAGTTGGCATTATTAACTTGCGCAGGAAGAGGACCAACGATGGGTGGAAATGACGATGCTAGAGGACAATCATTTCAATTTGCTGCTGATTTTTTTTTAAAAAATCTCATGAATTAAGTTTTTAAAAAATTACTCTCTTAAAAAGTAATTTCTTGTTAGTTTTTGTAATGGGAAACCGTTATAAAATTCTATTTTCATTAATTATTTTATTCATAATAATAAATTACTCAATTAATTCATTTTTAAAGCCTGTAGAAGTTTCTTACGAAGGAATAAATTCTCAATTATCTCTATCTGAAGATGTAGAAGTTTTCTTCGATGACTATGGCGTTCCCAGTGTTTTCGCAGAAAATGATTCTGATATGTTTAAAGTTGCTGGATATATCGGTGCTAGAGATAGATTATTCCAAATGGCCTTCATGAAATATGCATATAAAGGGCAATTAAGTCTTGTTGTAAATGATACATTATTTGCTGAAGATCGTTTTCTAAGAACCCTAGGTTTTGAAAAAACTGCCAAGAAAACCTTTGATAAAGTACCTCCTGAAATTATGAAGCATTTAGAAGATACCTGCTATGGTATTAATGCCTATGTAGAAAGCTTAAGTACATCAGAATATCCATTAGAATTCAAGTTATTGCAGATCAAAGAATTACCTGTCTTCGAACCTCTAGATATTATTGCTTTAAGCACAATGATGGCCTGGGAATTGCAAGGGGGATGGGATTCAGAACTTTTCTTTGGAGCAATTAATGAGCAGCTTGGTCCAGAATATTTAGCTGAAATTTTACCCGCATATAAGAAAGATTATGTCACAATAGCATCAAATGATGTGTTACTTAAAAGCTATCAGCAATTTGCCAGCGACACCAAAGGTTTAAGAAGTCTATTAAAAACAGATAGACATGGATATGGTTCAAATGCCTGGGCTGTTTCTGGTTCTAAAACAGTTTCTGGACAACCACTTTTAGCAAACGATCCTCACTTAGCCTACAATCAGCCACCCTGGTGGTATGAGATACGACTAAAAAGTGACAACTTTAATTTTGGCGGCTATGGTCTTTATGGATTTCCTTTACCAGTCATTGGACATAATGAATACATAGGATGGGGTTTTACTAATGTCATGACAGATGACATGGATTTTTATATTGAATCCTTAAACGAAGATCAAACACAGTATTATGTAGATGGTGAATGGAGAGACTTATTAATTGAAGAAGAGGAGATAACTCTAAAGTCTGGTGATATTAGAAAAATTACTATTCGTTCTACACACAGAGGTCCAATTGTAAGCAAGATACACAGAGATGCGAAAGCATTGAATAAAGCCATTTCATTTCAATGGACTGAATATGACGCTTTTGATGAAACTACAGGATTGTTTATGTTAGCTCAGGCATCTAATTGGGAAGAATTTTCTGAGGCTTCTAAGATGTTTGGTGCTCCAGGTCAAAATTGGACATACGCTGATAAGGAAGGCAATATTGGATGGAGACCTAGTTCAAAGGTTCCGATAAGGTTTGATGCTGAAATGCTTATTCCTTTTGACGGAACTACCACAAAGCATGATTGGCAAGGATATATTCCTTTTGATGAAATGCCATATTCTTTTAATCCTGATAAAGGATATATTTCTAATGGAAATAATAAGATTATTGGGGATGAATATCCATACTACATATCACGATATTGGGCAGACCCTAGTCGTGGAGAGCAAATTGATAGAAGATTAAGAATCGATGCTAAATTTGACGTTAATGATATGAAATCTATTCTCAATGATATCACATCACCGTTTGGACAAGAATATGCTCCTTTATTTATTGCAAATTATACTCAAGGCTTTTCAGATGAAGGAGATAAAATATATGACATGCTAAAAGGGTGGGATGGTATTGAATCAATTGATTCAGGTGCTACAGTAGCTTTTCATGCAGTATATCTACAATTAGTTCAAAATCTATTTCAGGATGAGTTGTATAGTTTTGGGGATGATTCATTTGACACGTTTTACAGCTTGAAATATATCCGTTCATTGGCTATAAGAAAAACATTTGATGGTGAGGCGACATTATGGGTAGATAATGTGTTAACTGATGAACAAGAAACCTTAAATGATATCGTTAATAAGTCTTTCCATGATGCACATGTATTTCTTGCAGAAAATTATGGAAACCCAAAAGACTTATCATGGGGTCAGGTGCACCAAGTGACTTATCGTCATCGTCTGGATAAAGACCCTCTAGTAAAAAGATTAATTAACTTTAGTGTAGGGCCATATCCAATGGCGGGGTCAGGTATGACTCCTAGAGCAGCAAGTTACTCTGTTAGCGAGCCATTTAATGTTCGTGCAGGGTCATCTATGAGGAGAGTAATTGATTTTTCAAACTTTGATAATGGATATAGTATTTTACCGACTGGACAGTCAGGACTTTTTAGGTCACAACATTATGATGATCAAACTGAAATGTATAATGCTGGTGAATTCAAACCTTTTAAATTTTCTTATGATGCTATCAATGATACCAAATCTTCTAAATTGATTTTTAAATCTAAATAATATTTTCCTTGAATCCGTATATATCGATGTTTAAACTAGTTCAATGAGCAAATTTTATAACTACTATTTTTATTTTAGAAGCAGGGGGACTGTAGAAGCCTAAAGATATAATTATATCAAAACTCTACATGAACCCTAGCAAAACCCGCTAGGGTTTTTTGTTATATGGAGGAAAAAATGAACAAAAAAATATTAGAAAACAGATATAGAATAGATAAAGCTGATAATCAAATTTTTGACTTATTATTAGAAAGATTAGATGCGGTAAATACAATAGGGTATATCAAAAAACAAGAAGGACTACCAGTCTTAGACCAAGAAAGAGAAAATGCAATTTATGCTAAAATTGATGCAAGGTTTTCTACTGTAGAAGCTTCATTTTTAAAACCTATCTATAAATCTATCATTACAGAATCAAAGAAAGTCGAGGAATTATAATGTCAAAATGGACAAAAGATTCATGGAAAAATTTTACCATTAAACATATTCCGGAGTATAATGATGTAAAACAGCTTGAAAAAGCATTAAAAAAACTTGAAGGTTTTCCTCCTCTAGTATTTGCTGGAGAGTGTAGAAATTTAAAGCAAGAACTAGCTAAGGCAAGTAATGGAGATGGATTTTTGGTGCAGGGAGGTGATTGTGCAGAAAGTTTCAAAGAATTCAATGCAAATAATATTAGAGACACTTTTAGGGTTATTCTGCAAATGAGTGCAGTTATTACAGCTAAATTAAAAGTTCCAGTAATCAAGCTTGGAAGAATCGCTGGACAATTTGCAAAACCTAGATCTTCGGATCGTGAAACTGTTAATGGAAAGACATTAAATAGCTATTATGGCGATTCAATCAACGGAATAGAGTTTTCTGAAGAAAAACGTGAACCAAATCCTGCAAGACTGTTAAGAGCTTATTCACAGTCAGCTTCAACATTGAATTTATTGCGATCTTTTGCTCAAGGAGGCTTTGCAAATTTGCGTAAAGTTAATTCCTGGAATATGGGATTTGTAAAAGCTAGCGAAGAAGGAAAGAGATATGAAGAGATTGCTGGTAAAATTAATGAATATTTAGATTTTATGGACGCGGTTGGTGTAAATACTTCAACTGTAATTGATTTAAATACTGTTGACTTCTACACTAGTCATGAAGGCTTACATCTTCCATACGAAGAAGCTTTAACCAGAGTTGATTCACTTTCTAATGAAATATATTGTACTTCAGCACATTTTATATGGATAGGTGATAGAACTCGTTTTATTGATAGTGCACATGTTGAGTACTGTAGCGGCATTAGCAATCCGATTGGTATTAAATGCGGCCCTAGCCTTGATAATCAAGAGCTTATCAAAATAATAGATAAAATTAATCCTACCAATGATCCAGGAAAGATTTCACTTATTTTTAGGTATGGAGAAGAAAGTATTGATAAGTATCTCCCTGAATTGGTTGATGTTATAGTAAAGCATAAAAAGAATGTATTATGGATATCAGATCCTATGCACGGCAACACAGTTAAGTCATCGTCAGGTCTAAAAACAAGAGACTTTAACTCACTTTTGAATGAAACAAGTAAAGCCATTGAAATTTTAAAGTCGAAAGAAAGACATCTTGGAGGTATTCATCTAGAAATGACCGGTCAGAACGTTACTGAATGTACTGGAGGAATTTATAAGGTTGGAGATGATGATTTGAACTCTAGATATCATACTCATTGTGATCCAAGATTAAATGCGAACCAAGCTTTAGAGCTTTCATTTAACATTGCAGAAAAATTAAAGAAATAAATGCAAGTTAAAGGAACATTATATTTACCGGGAGATAAGTCAATTTCTCATCGCGCAATAATGCTTTCATCTATTGCAGATGGAAAAAGTACCATTAGGAATTTGAATGATGGTGCTGACTTACAATCAACAATCAATGCATTAAAAGCCTGCGGAGCTAAAATTGATAGTAGAAATCAAACTATTACTATTGAGGGGGTAGAATTAACTAACCCAAATGAAAAATTAGATTGTGGAAATTCTGGAACAACAACAAGACTAATTTCAGGGCTCCTATCTTCACAAAAATTAGATTTTACTCTTGTTGGAGATAGCTCATTGTCTTCTAGGCCAATGAAACGTATTATCACTCCATTGCAAAAAATGGGTTGTGATATTTCTTCTAACGATAATTTGTTGCCATTGACCATAAATGCTAAAGAAGGAATACGCTCTATTGATTATAAAATTCCTGTTGCTAGCGCACAAGTCAAATCATGTATTTTGCTAGCCGCCTTAGGAGGAGATAGTCCATCAACAGTTCATGAGAATATTTTAACAAGAAATCATACAGAGGTTATGTTAAAAAATATGGGCGCAACTATTAGTTTTATAGACAAAAGTATTAATATTTATCCTCTAAAAAATAAACTTAATCCTATTAATATAACAATTCCTTCAGATCCATCATCTGCAGCTTTTTTTGCAGCTATAGCCGTAATAAATGATAACTCAGAATTAACTCTTAATAATGTGCTGTTGAATAAAACTAGAATTGGATTTATTGACGTCCTAAAAAAAATGAATTGCAATTTAGCTGTGGGCAATAAACAGTTGAATAATGGTGAAAAGACCGGAGATATAACTTTTAGCACTTCTGATCTAACTTCGGTAGAAGTAGAGTCTGAAATAATTCCTTCAATCATAGATGAGATACCTATTTTATCTGTTGTAGCAGCATACTCTAATGGCATTACAATATTTCGAAATATAGAAGAATTAAAATATAAAGAATGTGATAGGTTGCACGCAATTATACATAATCTTAATGCTTTTGGAATTAATGCTTACGAAAAAGATAACAGTCTTTTTGTCGAGGGAGGTAAGCCTGATAAGTTAGCTGAAATTACAACTTTTCATGATCATCGAATAGCTATGGCTTTCACAATCTTGAGCTTAACATCGTTTGGAAAATATCATCTAGATAACAAAGATTGCATCGATATTTCATTACCAAACTTCTTTAATTTGATAAAAAGAGTAGCTGAATGAAATATGCATTAATAGGTAATCCAGTTTCTAAAAGTATTAGCCCAGAATTGCACAAAGTTTTGTACAAAGAACTAGATATTAAGGATTGTTTTCTTGAAAAAATTAAACTAACTGAACGTGAGCTAGATAGCTTCTTTGAAAAAGTAATAACATCTTATAATGGGTTAAATGTTACTATTCCTTTTAAGAATGAAGTAATTGGTTATTTGGATGAGCTTAATCACGAGGCGAAAATACTAAATAATGTTAATTGTATTTCAATGAAAGAAGGTATTTTAAAAGGATACAATACAGACAAATATGGTTTTGATATGCTTTGTTCAAGAAACGGTATTGCAGTAAAGAATAAAAAATGCATGGTTTTAGGCGCAGGCTCTTCTGCAAAAACTATTATTAAATCGTTGATTGATTCAGAAGCAAGAGAGATTGTTGTTAAAAATAAAAGTGAAAAAAATGCACTTGAAGTTATAGAATTTGCCAAAGAATTAGGCTATGATAACATTGTTTTATTTAGGAAGCAGCATTCAACTTGTGAATTGATTATTAATACAACTCCTCTTGGAATGTATTCAATGAACGATAGTGATAATTTTTTTGACTTTGCTGTCAATGATAATGCTGATTTAATAGATCTTATTTACACTTCTAAATCAACAATGTTTTTAAATAGATTTGAAACTAACGGAAAAAAAGTTAATGGTCTAGATATGCTAATATTTCAAGCATTGAAGTCTATTGAAATTTGGAATGAAACTACCTATAATGTGAATTCAAAAATTGATTCCATTATTAAACAATTGGAGAAAATAATATGTTAAAGAAGATATCATATATGACTGCTGGCGAATCGCATGGAAAAGGGCTGACAGGAATCATTGAAGGAATACCTGCAGGTTTAGAGCTTACCGAGGAATATATATCAATTGATTTGCTTAGAAGAATGCAGGGTCACGGTAGGGGAAAGAGAATGAAAATTGAAAAAGATTTTGCTGAAATTTTCTCCGGCGTTAGACATCAGGTTACTTTAGGATCGCCAATTTCTTTAATTATTAAAAATTTAGATTGGGTTAATTGGGAAGATAGAATGGCTGTTGGTAAACCAAAAAAAGACCATAAAAAAGTTACGATGCCAAGACCTGGTCATGCTGATTTAGCTGGAGTAATGAAATATGATTTTGATGATATTAGAAATGTTCTTGAAAGATCATCTGCTAGAGAAACTGCGATGAGGGTTGCGATTGGTGCAGTTTGTAGAAAACTATTAGAAGAGGTTGGAATACAAATTGGGAGCAGAGTCTATCAAATTCATGATGTCATAGATTCTAAAGCATTAGATGAAGATTTAAGCATGTCAAAATTGAACAGTTTAGCTGATAAATCCTCCGTTCGATGTTTAGATAAAGAGGCTGAGAACAGAATGATAGAAGTTATTGATCAAGCCAAAAGTAACGGAGATTCTGTTGGAGGATCTTTTGAAGTTATTGCAAAAGGTATGCCATACGGGTTAGGAAGCTATATTAACGCAGATGGAAAATTGCAGGCAAGAATATCTCAGGCAATGATGTCTGTAAATGCTTTTAAAGGAGTAGAAGTTGGAGCCGGATTTGCCTCTTCTGCTGCATTTGGTAGTGAATTACATGATGAAATATTATATGAGAATGATAAAATCGTGAGAGCAAGCAACAATGCCGGAGGTATTGAAGGAGGAATGAGCAATGCTCAGCCCATACACGTAAAAGTGAGCATGAAGCCCATTTCTACGCTTATAAAGCCGCTCAGATCAATCGATCTAACCAATATGGAGCCCAAGCTTGCACATAAAGAAAGAACCGATTCTTGCGCTGTTCCTGCAGCATCAATTATTGGTGAGAGCATGTTAGCTATTGTTTTAGCTGACGCTTTATTAGAAAAATTTGGTGGAGATAGCATGGAGCAATTAAAAAAACATATCAAGAGCAGTGGAAAATACTAATCAACTTTGTTTAATTGGGATGATGGGATCTGGAAAATCTTCAACCGGAAAAATGCTTTCAGAAAAGCTTGGATGGAGTTTTATAGATATCGATCAAGAAATTATAAATAAGCAAAATTTATCAATTAATGAGCTTTTTAGTAAAAGCGAAGTACAATTTAGAGAATTTGAATATGATGAAATAAAAAAATATTCATCAAGAAATAATATTGTTTTAGCCGTTGGTGGTGGAGCAGTTACATTTAAGAAGAGTTATGATTTGATGGCTAGTATGTGTTGTATTTATCTCAAAACATCTATGCAAGTATTGACAGATAGACTCGAAGGTGACTCTTCAAGACCATTACTTAAAGAAAATAACAAGCATCAGTTGTTAGAAAAGATTTTTAATGAACGAAAAGAATTATATCTTTCTTTATCAAGCTGTGAGGTTGATACTGACAGAAATTCTCTTAGTGATAACTGTGATAAGATTATGGAGTTTGTTAATGGCTAATAAAATTAAAGTAGATTTAGGTTTAGACAGCTATAAAATAAGCATGATTGATAGCTTTGTAAGCTCAATATTGCATGTTGCATCTTCAACAAAATCTCAATGTATGCTCATCAGCCAGGATAATATTTACAAGCTTTATAAAGAAAAATTTGATCAATTATCTAAGTTATCAAATATCAGTATTCATTTAATAGATGATGGAGAGCAAGCTAAATCATTTGAAACAATTACACAAATTACCAACAAGATGGCTTCAGAACACTTTGATCGTTCATCAATTGTTCTTGCAGTTGGCGGAGGAGTTGTAGGTGATATTGCTGGATTTGCTGCTTCAGTTTATATGAGAGGAATTGATTATGTTCAATATCCTACTACATTATTAGCTATGGTAGATTCTTCTATTGGAGGTAAAACTGGTATTAACCTTAAAAGTGGCAAAAATCTTGTTGGAAGGATTTATCAACCAAAAGCGGTTGAAATAGATATCAATTTTTTATTAACACTTCCAGATAGGCAAATAAATGCAGCTCTAGCAGAAGCAATAAAATATGGTTTTATTTATGATAGAGAATTATTTGATTTTATCGCTTCAAGTATTGATAATATTATAGAAAATAAATCAATAAAAATTTTAGAAAAAATCATCATACAGTGTTGTGAGATAAAAAGCGATGTTGTTAGTGAGGATGTCAATGAAAATGAGTTACGAATGATATTGAATTTTGGACATACTGTAGGACATGCAATCGAGGGATATTTTGACTACAGAACTTTGTTGCATGGAGAAGCAATTTTTTATGGGATGAAATGTGCTTTATATTTATCAAATAAGTATGGAAATCTTTCAAACAATGAGTACAATAAATCTTTATATTTATTATCAAAATTTGATCTACCATCAGTAAGTATTGAAGATTATGATAAGTTTATGACCTATATTAAAAGTGACAAGAAAATCAGAGCTTCAAATGTAAAATTTATTTTGTTGGATGAGATTGGAAAGTCACAAATAAATGACAATATATCATTTGAGCAAATTATTGAGAGTTTAAAAGTATTATGAAAATAATTATTGTAAATGGACCTAACCTTAACTTGCTTGGAGAAAGAGAGCCAGAGATTTATGGATACGACTCTCTTGAGGAAGTTAATAATTGGATCAAAAACCACGATAGTTGCCAAGATATTGATTTTGAATTTTTTCAGTCAAATTCAGAAGGAAGTATTATAGATTTTTTACACCAAAAAAGAAAAGATGTTGATTATTGTATTCTTAACGCAGGAGCTTTAACGCATTATTCTTATGCATTAAGAGATGCAATAGTAGCAACGCAGTTAAAGACCGTGGAAGTGCATTTGTCAAATATTCATAAACGAGAAAATTTTAGAAAAACTTCTGTGATTAAAACTGTTTGTATTGGTCAATTTTACGGTGAAGGTAAACAAAGTTATATTACAGCAATAGAGCATATATTGGAGAGAAAATGATTAAAGTAGGAATTCAGGGAATAGAAGGTAGTTTTAGCGAGCAAGCAGCTAAATCGTATTGTAAAAAATTTGGTATAGACGACTTTGAATTAGCTTATTTGGTTGGTTCAATGAATGTATTAAACAGTCTGACAGATGGAAGTATTGATACAGGCATTTTTGCAATGGAAAATGCACAGGGCGGGGTAGTAATTGAAAGCATCGAAGCTTTAGCAAAAAATCAATGCGAAATAATTGATATGTTTTATATTGAGATTAGCCAAAATTTGCTAGCTAAGAATGGAGTTGCTCTTGGAGATATTGAAGAAATTCATTCTCATCAACAGGCCTTAAAGCAGTGCAAAGATTATTTAGCTGAACAGTTTTGGTCTAAAAAGCTTGTTGAAGAAGATGATACTGCAAAAGCAGCGCAAGATTTATCAGAAGGAAAATTATCTGAAAATGTGGCCGTAATAGCTAGTAAGTTTTCAGCTGAAAAGTATGGTTTAAATATTCTGCAAAAAGATATTCATGATTTAAAGAGAAATTTAACTCTCTTTTTAGCCGTAAAGAAACTGTCATCATGAAAAAAGTAAGCATTATTGGCTATGGAAGGTTTGGGGCAATGTTACATGCACTGCTTTCAAAAGGCTTTGAAGTGGATGTTTACGATAAAAAAAGCGTTAATAACTCTGATGTCAATGAAGTTTCTTTGGCAAAAGCTCTTCAAAATGAAACAATTTTCATAGCTGTACCTATTAGAGATTTTGAATCATTAATACATGAGGTTAAAAATGATATTCAAGGGGAAAAAACCGTTATAGATGTTTGCTCTGTAAAAGTGTTTCCAAAGAATGTTATGATAGAAAACCTATCTTCTGAAATAGATATTATTGCTACTCATCCGTTGTTTGGTCCGGATTCTTTAAAGGATAGCGGATCTGTAATGACAATGGAGTCAGTAAGGGACTTGCATGGTAGATTTGAATTTTGGAAAAATTATTTTAATAGCCAAAATATCACTATCGAAGAAATCTCAGCTGAAGAACATGATAAGATGGCTGCAAGATCTCAGGGATTAACTCACTTTATTGGAAGAGTTATAGATGATTTTGGTACAGATCAAACAAGGATTGACACAGAGGGTTATAAGGCCTTACATAAATTGGTAAATCAAACATGCAATGATTCATGGGAGTTGTTTGAGGATATTCAAAGCTACAATCCGTATACGCAAAAAATGGTATCAGAATTAAGTGAAAGTTTCAAAAAAATTAACGAAATTTTAAAAAAATAAAGGAAATACAATGGATAAAATATTTAGTCAAATTAGCATCAGTTTAATTGTTCTAGGAGTGACATTTTATGCTTTTTCTATGACATTTACTGCTCTAATACCTTCAATTCTTGGCTTATTAATACAGATAGGTTTATTTTTTGGAAGAAAATTTCCAAATTTGCATAGGCATTTTGCTCACATTAATATTCTAATTTTAATCTTGGGGATTGGAGCAACTTATGGATCAGCATTTGATTTATTAAATTATCTTTTAAAAGGTATCGAGCTAAGCAGGCCTCTAGCAACTATTGAGCAATTTACAGCTTGCGTATTATGTTTGGTTGGATTTATTGCAGCAATAAAATCATTTATTGCAGCAAGGAAAAAATAGTCTAGGAACATTTTTGCTAACAGGATTGTATATAAGATATAAAAACAATTTAGGAGTCATAATGAGAATAACAATTTTAATCGCAATATTTTTAACAAGTTTATTTGCTCAAGGGCAAATGGATAGAAGCGATCGTGATGAAATAAAAGTTCGCAAAGAGCGAATGGAGCAATTAAAAAATCAACATCAATCAACAATGATTGGAATTCAAACAGATTATTTAAACCTGTCAGTTGAGCAAGCTGAACAATTTTTTCCGATGCAAAAAGAATACAGAAATGAAGTAAATGAAGTACAGAAAAAATTTCGTAAAAAAGTTGCAAGTCTAAGAATGAAAACTAAAGATGCTGCAAAGTTTGATGTAGATAAAGCAATCAAACTTCAAAAAGAAATGAAAGATCAGTTAGCAGTGCTTGAAGCTGATTTTTTAAGAAAAACTACCAATGTACTTTCTAATGAGCAGCGAACAAAATTAGTATTTCAACAAGAAAGATTGAAATCTCAAATGTCAAAACGCGTGTTTGATGATAGGCCTGAAATGTCTAAAAAGAGAGATTTTGACAGAACAAAAAAAAGGAAGTAAATTTTTATAACATTTAAAGGGAAATTATGAAAAAGTTATTATTGATTTTTAGTTTAATTTTTATGGTCAGTTCATGTGATGATAACATGTCATATATGGATGAAATGACCGACCTTCAACTGATTGAAGCAATTCAAGCTGATCCAAACAAATTTGAGATAGATGAAGTAGATATTCCTAATTCATCAAAATTAGTTATTGGATCAGAATATTTTGATTATATGATGGTTAAAGCCGAAATCTCACCTGACTATGGGTATCAATTATCCTTAGGAGATATGGCGCTAGATGCCGGAGATATAACACAAATATATTTTACTAAAGATGGTAGAAAGCTTGGTAACAGAGGTGGAATGGATGATCGAAAAAGATACGCTAAGAGATGTTTCAAGTATGTTTTTCCTCTAACATTTTCTTTGGGTGAAACTTCTTATACAGTGAATGACTATAAAGAATTTTATTCAACAATGAAGTCTCATTATCAAGAAACAGGCCAAAAAGAGAAACCTGCTTTTGCATATCCTATTCAAATTGAATATCGTGGAGAGGACGCTGAAATAGTAACTATCAATTCAGTAGATGAATTAAAAGAAGCGTTTCAAGCATGTAGAGGCGAGCAAAATGATAAGAAATGCTTTACATTTGCTTTCCCTGTAAGTTTTACGATGCCTGATGGATCAACATTGACTGCAGATGATGAAGAAGATTTAGAAGCAAAAATGAAAGCTTTCTACGAATCTTACGATGGCAGAAAGAAAAGACCTGAAGTCGTTTTTCCGGTAGATCTTGTTTTTGAAGATGGCTCTTCTGTTACTGTTAATTCTCGCGAAGAAATGAAACAAGCATGGAGAGATAATTGTAAACGAGATGGAGGAAATGATTCCGACGGAGAGAGCGAAGGCGGTACTCGCGGATAACTTCCACTAATTTTAATTAAAAATTAAAGGGCTATATTTTTATAGCCCTTTTTTTAAAATTTAAAGACAATTGCAAATTCAAGTAATTTTACTAAATTGCAAATTATGAAAATATTTTTAGATACTTCAGACGTAGATGTCATAAAACATCATTATCAAACTGGTCTTGTTGATGGTGTGACTACTAATCCAACTTTAATGATGCAAGCAGGGAGAAATCCAGTTGAAGTGATTTCTGAGATTTCCTCTGTATTTTCAGGTCGTGGATATCGTATTGGAAGTATTAGTGCTGAGGTAGTAGCTGATAATGCAGAAGAAATGATTTTACAAGCTGAACAGTATCATTCTATAGGCGATAATATTACAATAAAGGTTCCTTGTACTTACGAGGGATTAAAAGCATGCAAAGCTCTATCTGATAGAAATATCAAAGTTAATGTAACATTAATTTTTTCTTTGAGTCAGTCAATCCTTGCTGCAAAAGCAGGAGCAAGTTATATCTCACCATTTGTTGGAAGATGTGAAGATAATAATATTGACGGAATTGATTTAATATCTTCAATAAAAAGAGTATTTACATTAAATAGCATTACTACTACTAATATTTTGGCCGCTTCAATTAGAAATATTGAGCATATCAATGATTCATATAAAGCTGGAGCTGATATTGTTACACTTCCTCCAAAGATTTTTGAAGAAATGTATAAGCATAGCCTTACCGATCAAGGACTTGCTCAGTTTGATAAAGATTGGAAAGAATTGAACAAATAATTTGGGGCTGTAGCTCAGTTGGGAGAGCGCGTGGATGGCATTCACGAGGTCGCAGGTTCGATCCCTGTCAGCTCCACAAAAAAATATCAGTAATCATTCATCTAAGTTTTATAATGCAATCTTCTCAAAATTTGCATAATATCTTCTCATTATTAATTAATTAAGAGGGGTAATCATGAAATTAAATTACGATTCAGTTCCTACTTTTTTACTTTTTGCTGCTGGTTTATTTGTGATGTTTGCATCACCGCCAGTTGTTAATTATGATGGGGTAGAATCTGCTGGTAAAAATATGCCATTTAATGGCGAAGAAAATGAGAATTACGGTAAAGCATATGTTCTAGCAAGCGATGATTATATGGATAAAGCATTGGCTCTTACAGATGCTTATTCAAATCTTGATAAGGAGCTTTTTTCTTCTTTAGTTACAGAGGAGATGAAGCCTTTTGCAGACCAAATGGATGATCAAGAATCTTATTCTTGGAAACCGTGGGCTATGGTTCCACTTAGAATGGTCGATGACAATGGTGCATTTGTAGTTTCTTGGTCCTATGATACTTCTGTTCAAAAGAATGGATCTAAATCTGCTACTCACTATATCGACATATTACGATTTGATGATGAAGATGAAGGAAAATTGTCCGGAATATGGAGTACAATGAGACCAGATGTTGAGAATAGTGAATATGGCATTAGAGAGGGTGGTAAGTTTTTAGGATTAAATCCTGAGAATGAATATTCTGGAAGACCATTTGTTTTTTCTAACAGAGGTGAAGTTGAAACCATGGAAAAATTTCTTGAAGCTGCTAATAATTTAGATGTTGAAGGATTTTCAGAATACGTTAAATATCCGTTTTCATATAACGGAATGGATTTAACTAAAGAAGATTTTATTCAAGAATTTTCAACTAGAGAATCGCAATCTTGGAAACCTTGGGCAATGATTCCAATCAAAATTAAAGATACTGACCCATCATCTGGACTTATTGTTCATTCAAGAGCACAAATTGTTCGTAAAGATGGAAGTGTCACAGATTTTGAAGCTTCAGAGACATACTTTTTTGATCTTGATGGTAAAATCACAGGAGTAAATCAGTTTACTAGAGCAATTACTGAATCTCAAGAATAAGAATAATATATTTAACCGTTGCTGTGTATGGTATATGCAGCAATGGTTATATAATTAAGGAAAAAGAATGAAAAAAATTATTGATTTGAAAATTTTCAGTTCAGTGTATTTTGCCATAATGATGGCTATAATAAGTTTAATATTAATAGGGGTATTTATAATGAATTATGAAAAAGAAACAGAAGTAGCAGTAATTTCAACAAAATACGGCGACATGATAGTTGAGTTTTATCCAGATGTAGCACCGATGCATGTTGAAAGTTTTGTGGCTTTAGCAAATGAACAATATTTTGATGGAACGACATTTCATAGAGTAATTCCTGATTTTGTTATTCAGGGTGGAGATCCTAATTCTAAATTAGAAAATAGGTCCCTGCATGGAACTGGCGGAAGAGCCGGAAAGTTCTTTGGTATTGGTGATGAAAACGATTCTTCTACATGGTTAATTCCTCAGGAGTTCAATAGTATTGCTCATGAAAAGGGAGTTTTATCTATGGCTAGAACAAATGATCCTAATAGCGCGTCAAGTCAATTTTTTGTATGCCATGGCGATCCTAGTTTCTTAGATAATAACTATACCGTATTTGGTAAAGTCATTCAAGGATTAGAAGTGATTGATTCTATAGCAAATGTTGAAAAAGATATGAATGATAATCCGCTTGAAAAAATTGAAATGACTGTAAAAATGATGAAGAGAAGCGAAGTTCTTGAAAAATAATTCAAGAATTGTTTTGAAATAAACTTTCATTTCGATCTAATACTTTTGAGGCTTGTTCATAGCCAATCTTAATTAATTCATTAGATTTGTGAAAATCCCATCCTCTAAATTGATCTATTGGAGGTTCAATTAATATGTCTGGTTCGTTATTTTTAAAACTAAGATGGGTTATATTGTTCAAAATAATCTTAGCCGATCTGTCAACAATATCAACAATGTTATATTTATTATCTTGTTTTTCCGATGATTGAAGGCCGTACAAATTAACGGCTATAGTTAGCTTTGATCCCATATCTACAATAGATTGTAAGGGGACAGGGTCTATAAGACCACCATCAACACATAGATTGTCATTTATATAGGTAGGTGAGAGCACTCCTGGAATGGCAATACTCGCTTTGATAGCATTGATTAAATCTCCATTTTTTGATTCAATTTTTTTGTTATTAATAATATCTGTTGAAACAGTAGTAAGGGGAATATCAAGTTCTTCGAAGGTTCTTATATCGGTAAGTTCTTTGAATACCTTAACAACTTCGTTTCCATTCATCACAGAAAGTTTTGGAAAAACAGGATCAAGCTTAAATAGCACATCTTTCATAAAACTATTTCTTGTACGAATTTTATCTTCAAATTTCTTTAGATTTCCTGACGCATAAAGAGCTCCGATGAATGATCCAATGCTAGTTCCAGATACAAAGCTAATTGGAATATTTCGTTCTTCAATAGCATTTAGAACACCAATGTGCGCATATCCACGAGCAGCTCCTCCGCCCAAAGCAATACCTATTTTATAATTTTTTTTCATTTATAAATGTATTATACTATTTAAGTTAATTACTTCAAAAACAAACAAGGAATATTTACTATGTATTTTAGATTAATAATTTTTTACATTTTCATCGTTATGGCATGTTCATCAAACGAAACACAACCTAGTTCATCGATTCCATTAAGATCTGAAATCGATGCAAAGTATAAGTGGGACCTTACAGCTGTCTACGCTTCAGATGAGATATGGGAGCAAGATCTTGAAAAAGTTAAGAAACTATACCCTGATATGGTCAACTATAAAGGTAAGCTAACATCAAGTCCGGAAATTTTACTAGAATCGATAAAGCTTGACGAGAAAGTTAACCAGTATTTAGGAAAACTTTATCACTACGCGTCTAATTCTTTGAATGGTGATTTAACTAATGAAAAATATCAGGAAATGGTTCAAAGAGTTAGAAATGTTTGGATTAAGTATGGAGGATTAACAGCTTATTGGACTCCTGAAATACTTGAATCTGATTATAGTCTTTTAGAAAAATTTATGAATGAAAATGCTTCCTTAAAAGAGTATGAAAAAGTATTTAAAGATATTTATATAGCCAAACCACACATTCTATCTGAAAAAGAAGAAAGAATTTTAAGTATGGCAGGAAAGCTTTCCGGAGTATCGAATGAAGCCTATGATATTATGAGAGCTACAGATTTTAAGTGGGGTACTTTTGAAGATGAAAATGGCATTGAACTTACAATGTCTCCTGGAAGATATGGTAAGTACACTAAATCTACTGATAGAAGAGTAAGGGAAGATATGTATAAAGCTTTATATGTTCCATTTAAAGGATCGCTAAATACTATGTCTGTTCTTATGAAGGGTAATATTGAGGGTAATATATTTTATGCTAATGCTAGAGGATATGATAATTCCTTAGAAGCGAAAATGAAAGGCTCAGGAATTTCTACTGATATCTATAAAAATTTAGTAAAAAGTGTTAATAATAACCTTCAACCTCTTCATAGATGGGCAGAAATAAAGGCAAAAAGTTTAGGTGTTGATAAAATTAAGCCTTTTGATACTTATGCTCCTTTAGCAGATTTTACTAGAGAGTATACTTACGAAGAAGCTCAGCAAATTGTTTTAGAAGCTTTACAGCCTTTATTGCAGGCAAATGATGGAGAATTGCAAAAATTCACTGAAAAAATGTACAATGAAAATTTAATAGATGTTTTTGAAAATCAAGGTAAAGAAAGTGGAGCTTACATGTCTTCTACTTGGGATTTGCCTCCAAGAATTAAGCTAAATTTTGCTGGAACTTTAGATGATGTTTTTACATTGGCACATGAACTAGGCCATGCTTATCATTCTTATCTAAGTCAAAAGAATCAATCATATCCATACTATGGATATGATACCTTTAATGCTGAGGTTGCTTCGGTAACTACAGAATCATTATTAATGGATTACCTCCTTGCAAATGTTGAAAGCGATGAGGAAAAAGCAGTATTATTGCAAAATTATATTCAAAATATTGGTTCTACGTATTATAGGCAAACCAGATTTGCTGAATTTGAGCTTTTAATGCATGAAGCTGCTGAAAGTGGACAAATTCTAACAGAAGATTTCCTTACAACTCAATTTGGTGAAATGTACAGTAGATATTGGGGTCCTAGCATGGAAATTACAGATGAAGAAGCATACTCATGGTCTCGTATACCTCATTTTTATTACAATTATTATATGTATGCTTATGCCACATCTTTTGCTGCTGGAGAAAAAATTTCAGAGAGAGTGCAAAAAGATGGTCAAGAGGGTATTGATGATTTTATTACATTTTTATCTAGCGGGAGTTCTGATTATCCGGTTGAGTTGTTAAATCTTGCTGGAGTTGACATGACAACATCTGAACCTTTTGAAGCCGTGTCAAGAAAAATGAACTTTCTGATGAATGAACTAGAAATTATATTGGAGATCAGTCATGAGTAAAATTAAATATTTAGCATTATTATTTTTATTATCAAATGTTGTTGTATCTCAGAATTTGGAATATAATGAAATAAATGATGTTTCTATTGTTTCTACATCAAATGTTTTTTCTGAATATTACGACTGCGGTTGTCCAAAAGCTCCATTAGGAGGTCTTGCTAGAAAAAAATATTTTTTAAATAATTTGATGCCTAATAGAAATACTATATTAATTGATGCTGGAAACGCTCTTTTTGATAGTAATGAAATAAATCCTGATAATTTATCTATTGAAAATAAAAGATATAAAGCTAGAAATTTTGTTAAAACTTTAGAATTTTTAGGACAAGATATTGTGAATATTGGATCCAATGATTTTAAGGGTGGGGTTGATTTTTTAATTAATATTACTAAAGATTCATCAGTTAATTTTATTTCTGCAAATCTTTATGATAAATCTTCAAATGAACTACTGTTTAAACCCTATCATATTCTTGAAAAGGACGGAGCTAAAATAGCCTTTATAGGATTAAGTGAATCAGCTAAGTCAAATTCAATAATAAATAAGAATTTTATCGAAGAGGGAAATAGATATATTGTTAATCTTAAAGATAAGGTAGATATAATTATATTGTTGATTGATAAAAATAATAATAAAAATATTCGAGATGTTTCCCTTTCATTTTCAACACTATCAAATTCTTTTCCTGGTGCTAACTATATTTTTGTAAGTGGCTCAACCAAAAGAACAGAACCTAGAACTAAACAGTCTGATTCTGGAGCTTTGGTTTACGGGGGAGGTATTCAAGGAAAGCATTTGAGTATTTTAGATATTCGAATAAAAGCTCCAAATGAGGCCATTATTGACGTTTCTGCTCCATTTAATCGCCTTCAAGAGATAGATTATCGCTTAAAAAGATTACAAGCTAAAGATCCTTCAATCAGCCTAGAAGAATTATATGCAAATCAACCTAATGTACTTTCATTGGTTGAAAAATATCAAAAAGAGGCTACTGAGCTTGGTATTTCTTTGGCAGGGTATCAAAATAGAAGTACTTTTTTTAGTATCCCTCTTTCTCCATCTATACCAGACGATAAAGATGTTGCTGCATTCATTCAAGATATTGCTGATAAAGCAGATTTTCCCTTCAAAAACTAACTTTATTTTTTTTCTTTTTTATAATTTAAAATTGTTTTATTATGATATGCTACGCGAGTGTAGCTCAGCTGGTAGAGCACAACCTTGCCAAGGTTGGGGTCGCGCGTTCGAATCGCGTCACTCGCTCAATTCTTAGTCCATTTTAAGAAACTATCTATTATTCTTCTGTGGACATTCATTGAGCTTTCCTTTAATTCCTTAGTTCTAAGGGCATAGTACCATGCCAAGATTTTGATATCTATATGTTTTACCATAATTCCACTTCCATACCTTTTTGATATAGTAGTGTTAAATTTATTCAAATGATACTCAGTTAATTTTCTTGAAGTTTCCTTCATTTTTTTATTTTTAGATAATTTGAACTTATAATAGGTATTGATGGCTGTTTTCAAATTCATTTCACTTTTACCAGCTTCTTTTGATTTAAACATTCTATCTAATTCTTTTTTTTGTTTTTTGCAATCATCCCATGAAAGGGAAGGGCCGAGCTTTCCAATTGTAATATTGAAATATCTTTTTTTGTTTTTTAGCGGATCATATGCATACGTTGAATACATCACATATCCATCTTCTTTGCCATTTCTTTTGCGTTTATAAATGCTACTCATAATAGAAAATTATCCTTAATTTACTAGTAATAATAATGATATATTAATATAACACACAATTATTATACACAGTTTGTTAATAACTTTTTAAGTATAATAATATATTAATTTAGAGAAATATGAGTTTATAACAAAAACTTTTTTTTATGAAAGATAAAATAGAAATAATAAGCAAGAATCGTAAGGCCTTTTATAGCTACACAATTATTGATAAATACGAAGCAGGACTAATTCTTTTGGGCAGCGAAGTTAAGAGCTTGAGAGAAAAAAAATTAACCTTGAAAGACAGCTTTGTTACAATGAAGAAAGATAGATTTTTCTTAGTTAATGCACATATCAGTCCTTACTCGCATACTGGTATTGGCGGACATGATCCTGTTCGCAATAGAGAGCTCTTGTTGCATAAAAAAGAAATTATAAAGCTCAAGAATGTAGTTGCTCAAAAAGGACTTACTATTGTACCTTTAAAAGCATATTTTAAGAGGGGAATTGCTAAAATTGAATTTGCAACTGCTAAAGGAAAAAAAATGTATCAGAAAAAAGAAGCTCTCAAAATTAAAGACCTTGATAGAGAAGCTAGTAGAGAAATGAGAAGAAGATAATGGCATTTCTTCCTGTTGATAAGCAATTAGAATTAATTTCTCGAGGAACTGAAGAAGTTATCCCTCTAAAAGATTTAAGAAAAAAGCTTGAAAAATCAATCAAAGATAATAAGCCTTTAACAATAAAACTTGGTTGTGATCCAAGTAGACCAGATTTGCATATAGGGCACAGCGTAGTTCTTCAAAAGCTTAGAGATTTTCAAGATTTAGGTCATCAAGCAGTTCTGGTAATTGGAGATTTTACTGCAATGATTGGCGATCCATCTGAACGAAATAAAACACGACCGCAGCTAACATTAGAAGAGGCTAAAGCCAATGCTGAATCGTATATTGAACAATCTAAAGTAATACTTGATGTAAAAACACTTAAAGTTATATTTAATAGTACTTGGCTTAATAAAATGAACTTTGAGGATGTAATTAAAATGAGTAGTAAATATACAGTTGCAAGAATGATTGAAAGGGATGATTTTACAAAAAGATTTGAATCTGAAATCCCGATCTCAATGCATGAATTTTTGTATCCATTAGCACAAGCAATGGATTCAGTTGAAATTAATGCCGATGTTGAATTGGGCGGCACAGACCAGAAATTCAATTTACTTGTCGGGAGAGATTTACAAAGGGAATATGGCCAAGAACCCCAATCAATTATCACTTTACCGCTCTTAGAGGGTACGGATGGCATAGAAAAGATGTCAAAATCTTATGATAACTACATAGCTATTGACGATAGTCCAGAAGATATGTACGGAAAAATTATGTCAATTAATGATTTAATGATTCTCAAGTACTATAAATTAGCTGTTTTTGCGGATAGAGATAGAATTGAATCTGTTAAGCTACTATTAGAAGATAATTCAAATAATCCCCGAGATATTAAAAGAAGTCTTGCTAAAGATTTGGTTGAAAGATACTATTCACAAGAGAAATCTAAATTAGCTGAAGCTGCATTTGACCAAATTTTTGTTAAAAAAGATAACCCTGACAACATGCCTTCGTATAATCTTTCTTCCGAAATAAATCTTGTTGATATTTTATTGAGCGAAAAGCTTATAGCTAGCAAGGGTGAAGGAAAAAGGTTGATTAATCAAAACGCTGTCAAAGTTGATGGAAAGGTTTGCGGTGATATAAACCAGACTATTTCACCTTCAGATGAAGATGTCATTGTTAAAGTAGGAAAAAGAAGATTTCTAAGAATTGTTTCTTAGATATTAATTTTTTTTGTTACTCAATTTAAATAAATCATATAAATTCAGAAGTTTATAATTTAACGATTTGGAAATTTATGTCTGACAAAACTGTAAAAATTACTGATGAAAACTTCGATGAGCTGGTTATTAATTCTGAAAAGCTCGTAATTGTTGATTTTTGGGCTGAGTGGTGCGGTCCATGTAAAGCTATAGCACCTATTCTAGATAAAATTTGCGAACAATTTGGCGATAAAATCCTTGTAGGTAAGGTAAATGTCGATGAAGTAAAGCAAACTCCCGTGAAATACGGAATTAGAAGCATTCCAACCCTGCTATTTTTTCATAAAGGTGAAATTGTAAAGCAGGAAGTTGGGTTACAGTCAGAACAGGCATTAATTGATAGCGTTAACCAAATCGTTAGTTAACTATATTAATTTAATGACAGATAAAACTATTCATAAAACAATTATAATTGGCTCAGGACCAGCCGGTCTAACTGCTGCTATTTATGCCGGAAGAGCAAATCTTAAACCTATAGTTTTTGAGGGAAATCAACCTGGAGGACAGTTGACTATAACTACTGATGTCGAAAACTTCCCCGGTTTTCCAGATGGGATTATGGGTCCAGAGATGATGGATTTATTTAGAGATCAAGCTAAAAAATTTGGTGCGAAATGCTTTTTTAAGCATGTTACAAAGGTGGATTTTAGTGCTAAGCCTTATAAATTGTTTGTTGGAGAAGAAGAATATTTATCAGAGACTGTAATCATTTCTACTGGAGCTTCTGCCAGAATGTTGGGTTTAAAAGAGGAAGAAGAATTGATGGGTTACGGAATAAGTACATGCGCAACATGTGATGGTTATTTCTTTAAAGAAAAAAACATTGTTGTTGTCGGTGGAGGAGACTCCGCTATGGAGGAAGCATCTTTCTTGACAAAATTTGCTAAGAAAGTTACAATTATTCATCGAAGCGAAACATTTAAGGCATCTAAAATAATGCTTGATAGAGCTGAGAATAATCCATCTATAGATATCTTAATGAACAAAAGTATAAAATCAATTAACGGCTCTCAAAAAGATGGTATTACTAGTATTTTACTAGTTGATTCCTTGACAGGGGAAGAATCTGATTTTGATTGTGAAGGTGTATTTTATGGAATTGGTCACACACCAAACACTTCGCAATTTGACGGTATAATAGATTTAAATGAAAATGGATATATTATCACCAAACCAGATTCATCTTTAACCAACATTCCTGGAATTTTTGCATGTGGAGACGTTCAAGATGATCACTACCGACAAGCAATTACAGCGGCTGGCTCTGGATGTATGGCTGCAATTGATGCTGAAAAGTACTTAGAAGATAATATTAACGAATAGTTTTGCTGTCCTTTTGGAGGAAGCAATGGAACTTAAACAGATTTATGATGTAAACAACCTTAAGCTTAGGTTTAAAGATAAAAAAGCTTTAGAAATCAAAACTTTAAAATTTCACAATGGCCTAATCTATGGCATATGTGGAAACTTTGGATCGGGAAAAACCTCTCTTCTTAAAGTGCTCTCAGGAGAAACTAAACAAACTAGCGGTTCATTATTGTATCAAGGAAGCCCTTTTAAGAGGAATATTTTTGGTAAAATAAAAGACCATAAAGATATTAATTATCTAGATATCAACTCTGTTAATACATCCCGAACAGTTGGCCAATTAATTAAAAAAAATTTTCCATCAAAAACGCAGCAAATTAAATCAAGGCATTTTACAGGTTTTCAGATGGAAGCTCTTTGGAAAACTCCAGTAAATTTAATTTCGGGCGGAGAAAAGCATTGGCTTAAAACTGTTTTAGGTGTTGAAAAAGATCCTAGGGTTCTCTTGATAGATGATTATGGTCTTTCTCTTGACCCAAGAACAGAAATGATTTTGAGAAAAAAAATAACTAAGATGAATAATATTCTAGGAACGACTGTAATACTTTCATCTCATAGCGATTATTTTTTGAAACAATTTGCGAGTGTAATAATTTATCTAGATAATGGACATGTTTCAAAAGTTAGAAAAGGATTTAAAAGAAATTCAGTACGCAAAAATAAATAAGTTTTTTTCCCTTAGTTTATTTTTAATAAATATTCTTCACGCCCAAGTAGATCAGAGGTTTGGTATATTTGATTGGGAAATTATTGGAAATAATGGCTCTATTAATTCCATTTCAGAGGGATATCAATATATTTTTTTTGCCACTAATGGTAATGGAATTTTAAGATTTAACAAATTTTCTAGAAAATTTGATCAAAGTCTTTATTTAGGTCAGGGTATAAAGTCAAAAAAAATCAAACATGTATATTTTGATAAATTTACTGGTATTCTGTGGTCTGTTGGTGATAAAAGTCTTGAATTTACGAGCTCTAGAGAAGGAAATTGGAACAATGTTAATTATTCTAAATTATCTTTAAATTCATATAATGATATTATTGATATTGGTTCTTCATTAAATTTTATCTGGATAAAAACTTCATCAAGCTATATAAAGCTAGACCACATAAACGGATCTTTCTTGGGTATATTTTTATTTCCAGATGAGAAAAAAATTTTTTGGGGCGATTCTAACTTCAAATATGATATATTTTTTAAAGAAATTGATTTTGCAAACTATTTTGTTGAAAAAGGATGGCTTTTGTCACAAAATTTTGCAATAGATTCAAATGGTATTTCAGCAAAATATATATCTTTACTCAAAACAGAAAATGGTCATTCCTGGATTGGGTTAACAAATGGATATATTATGCTAGTTGATAATTTCAGCAAAACTATTAATCCAATAAATTTTGGATTTGATACTGCTATCCCACTTACAATTTCTTTTAAAAAAGAAGTTTGGTTAGCTGGCATACGTGATAAAAAATTAAGTTCAGTTGCTTCAATTTCTGAAGATTTCAATGAAATAAGAAATTTTAGTGAATTAAATTATTCAAACTTTTTTAACGGTGATTTCTTTTCAAGTAAGATTATTGATAATGAGGCTTGGTTCGGTTCGACAGGAGCAGTTTTGATATATAACAAAGAAAAAGATTTTTTTAGAACACTTGGCTATGAAAAAGATATACCTGTTGGTAGAATTTATTTCATTGAAAATTTAAGAAATAAAATACTAATCGGTTCAAAAAAAGATTTGGTTATTATAGATAAATCAACAAAAAAGAGAGTCAATTCAATCATATCAAATTTTGTCAGAAAAAATAATACTTATATTGATGATTTAGGGACGGATAAAGATAATATATATTTAATTAGTAATAATAAATTATATCAAATTGATATGGATGAAAATATCAATTTTTCTAAGTTAAATGAGGAATTCAAATTTATTTCTGTTTTTGTAAGCAATGAAATTAAATATTTTGTTACTGATAGAGGGATTATCAATAGCGAAAATGATTCTATTATCCCCTCAAGTCTTTATTTTAACTATCAAATTAATGATATAGTTGAATTTAAAGATTATATATTTATTGGTACAAATAAAGGTTTGATTGTTTATAATAGTAAATATAACCGGTTAAATGATTTTTATAATTTTTCGTTTTTAGAAAATATTTATGATATGGAACAAATAGGTAAATATTTGGTATTACTTTCGAACTCTGGTTTAATTAAATTAAATCTACAATTATGAAAAATTTACTATTAATAATTTTATTATCAGCTTTTGTAACTGCTAAAGACACTGTCTCAAATGTCAATTCTTATAATACCAATGTAGTGGTAAGGCCAGTCAATGACGACATCGAGGTTATCACATTTGTAGAGGTTTTTAATCGGAATTTACAATTTATTAAAGTGAAAGAAGGTTTTGAATCTTCATTTGAAGTAACTGTATCATTATTATCTAAAGACAGCAATAAATTATTTAAAACAACGTTTTCTGATTCAATTAATGTTAAAAATTTTTCCGAAACTGTTAAAATGTCAAAACCAAGAATTATTGTCAATAAATTTTTAATTCCATATGGTGAATTTGACATAAATTTCTCGTTAAAAGATTTAGATACTAAGCTTGTAGGAAAAAAACAGACTAAAGTTCCCAGTAAAAATTTACCTTCAAATAGGCATATTAAAATTTTTGAGCCAATTTTTGTTATTCATAAAGACGGTGATTGGAATTTTGGGCTAGATAGGTATCCGTTAAACCTTAACAAAATTGCTTCAAAAGATGGTTTTATCGAATTCTATCAATATATTTATTTTGAGGAAAAAGGGGAATATTTAATAAATATTTCCTTGGTTTCAGAAGATGGTAAATGGGAAAAGTCTTTTATTGAGAAAGTAACTAGCAATAATATTGAAAAACTGATTAAAGCGCCTTTAAAAGGAATTGAAACTTCAAATCTTAAAATAAAAGTAGATATCTCCAAAGATAACAATGTTATTTCAAAATCTTTTCCAATAAAGCTAAAAAATGACACGCTAATTTTTTCAAATAAATCTAATATTTCTAAGGCTTTAAATCAGATGAATTACATCCTTGATTCAGATGAGAAGAAGGAACTTAGAAATTTAAAAAATTCAGAAAAGGAAAATTTTTTCAAAAAAGTTTGGGCCAAAAGAGATCCTGATTTAACAACAAAAGAAAACGAATTAATGGAAGAATATTATAGAAGAGTAAATTTTTCTGAAGAAAATTTTTCTAGAGGTTCTTCGCAAGGATGGCGATCAGATATGGGTATGATATATATACTTTTTGGTAAGCCTGATGATATTGTTAAATCAATGAACCCACAGCAAAGCTATAATTTTGAAACCTGGTATTATTTTCAAATTAATGAAGAATTTGTTTTTATAGATGAGTATGGTTTTGGAAATTTTCGCTTAAGAACTCAATTTTTAAATTAGTTTATGAAAAATAAAGAAAAACAAATTTTAAAAATTATTGAAAAATATAAATCTTCTTTTTCAGATAAAGACTTTTCTAAAATAAAATCTTTATTTTCAAATGTTAGCAATTCAGACAATAACTTTTCACTTTTTACAGATGGCGCTTGTGAGTTTGATAGTCATTATAAGCCAATAAATGCTGGTATCGGCGGTTTAATTAAAAAAAATAGTATTGTTATAGACTCTTTTGCTGAAAATGTTGGAATTAAAACTAATAACGAGTCTGAGTATCTAGCACTAATAAAGGGTATAAAGCTTTGCCTGGAACATGATATAAATATTGTATCTATTTATGCTGATAGTGAATTGATTGTAAAGCAAGTAAATGGAGAGTATAAGGTAAAAAATGAAAGAATGGCTATTTTGTACAAACAAGCACATGTTCAGCTTTCAAAATTAGATTCTTGGAATCTGTATCATGTAATGAGAGATAAGAATTCTGAAGCAGACGAGCTAAGCAAAGAAGGGCTGACAAAAGAAAAAACTAATGTTTAATATTAAATATTTCATAAATTACGAGCTATGAGTTTCTTTAGTTCAATAAAAAATTCAGTATCTGATAGTTTTAACTGGGTTAGTGGCGATATTGCTATTGATCTTGGAACAGCAAATACATTGATATGGCTTTCTGGTAAAGGAATTATTATCAATGAGCCATCAATTATTGCAAGATCAACCAAAACTGGAGCAGTCTTAGCTGTTGGCGATGATGCTAAAGAGATGTTAGGAAAGACACATGAAGGCATTGAAACAATTCGTCCATTAAGAGATGGAGTTATTGCTGATTTCACTGCTGTAGATGAAATGTTACAAGGATTTATTAGAAAAGTTAATCTTAACAGATTGACAAGGCCTAGAATGGTTATTTGTGTTCCATCAGGTGTAACTGAAGTAGAAAGACGAGCTGTCAGAGATTCTGGAGAAAAGCAAGCAGCTAGAGAAGTTTTTCTAGTTGATGAACCTGTTGCTGCTGCAATAGGTATAGGTCTTGACATTAGTAAGCCTGTAGGAAATATTATCGTTGATATTGGCGGTGGAACAACTGAGGTTGCTGTAATTTCATTAAACGGTGTTGTTACAAAAAAAGCTATTAGAGTTGCAGGCGATGAAATGGATGATGCAATCCAACACTGGTTTAGAAATGAGCACAAGCTAGAAATTGGAGCTCAAACCGCGGAACAAATTAAAATTTCTGTTGGCTCTGCAATGAGAACAAAATCTAGAAACATCCTTGTAAAGGGTAGAGATTTAGTATCAGGTATTCCAAAAACAATTGATATTAAAACAGATGAAATTAGACAGGCTTTAAAAGATCCTGTTAAAAGAATTTTAGATGTAATAAAAGATGCTCTCGAAGCAACTCCCGCAGAGCTTTCATCCGATATTATTGATAGGGGAATTGTGCTTGCTGGAGGTGGGTCTCAATTGAGAGGTTTAGATCAAGTTTTGAGAGAAAAAACAGGCGTTCCAGTAAACGTTGCAGATGAGCCTCACTTAGCTATTGTGAAAGGCTGCGGTGCCGTAATTGAAGATTTGGAAAAATATAAGCACGTTCTTCTCTAAGAATGTCTAAACTGCGAATCATCTTCAAAGACTATCAAGAAAGATTTTCTTTAGTTTCCTGTATATTTATTTCTTTTTTATTGATATTTAATAACGATACAACTGTTATAAAAAAATCAAAAATTAATTCATTAGATACTTTTTCTTTTTTATTTGCTCCATTCAACTGGCTTGATAATCAATTATTTTTAAACAAGAAACTTGAAGTTTTGTCATCAGAAAATTTAAAATTAAATCTTGAAAATCAAGTACTTAAGGTTCATGAAGATGAAAATATTAGATTTAGGGAATTTCTAAATTTTAAAAAAAGAGATAGTTATAACTTTTTGGGAGCAGATGTAATATCTAAAGGTGTATCAGCAAATATGTCATCCATATTGATCGACAGAGGTCAAGAAGATAGAGTAAGCATAAACGATCCTGTATTGACTTCAAAAGGTGTAGTTGGAAAAATTATTTCTACTTCAAAATCTACTGCTGAAGTGCAGTTAATTAGCGACGTAAATTTCAGATTGAGTGTTAAAATTGTGCCCGATAATGTTGAAGGAATTTTACGATGGATTGGAGATGATATTTGTGAAATTGCAGAATTAAAGAAAATTTCTGATATTGAAATAGGCGATGTTGTTCTCACTTCAAATCTAAGCATTTATTTCCCTCCCAATCTACCGGTTGGGGAGGTGATAAGTATTTTTGAAAAATCTGATAGTTCAAACAGAATAGTTAAAATGAAATTATATTCCGATTTATCAACTATAAATCAATTATTTGTTGTTCAAAGAGGTGATGAGTTATGAGTTTTTTCTTAAAGCTTTTTCCTTTTGCAGTTTTTCTTCAGCTTTTATTCTCTGAATTACTGACATTCAATGGTTATCAAGCAAATATCATGCTTTTGTATGTTATTTTGTCTTCAATGCCATCAGATAACAACGCCTCCCAGTCAACCATAAATGGTTTTCTGGTTGGTATTTTTACTGATTTTGTCCTTTTTAGCGGAGTCTATATAGGTGTTTCAAGTTTAGTGTTTTCTATATGTGGATTTTGGGCATCTAAAGTCAGTCATAATTTTGCTTTTAGAAATTTTGATTTGTACTGGATTGCTTTTGTGCATTTGGGTATAGTGATATATTCATTATTTAGATATGATTATTTCTTCTTTAATGATTTCCTGCTTTTCCTTTCTAATTGTTTTTTTGTAACATATTTCACTTGTTTTGTTGGTTTTATATTGATAAGAATATTTTCATTGAAAGAGGCAATTCTCAGTGCTTAAAATTGATAATAAGGCTGATATTTTTCACTACAGAACTTTATTATTCGTTCTTTTTGTTTCAATTTGTACTCTTTTATCTAGATATTTTTTTCTTCAAATTATTGAACATGAAAGATATTTTTCTAAATCTCAGGTGAACAGCGTTAAAGCTCAAGCAACCTATGCGCCCAGAGGGCTAATTTTGGATAGAAATGGAGAAGTATTAGTTGAAAATTATCCAACTTATATTTTGACTGTAACTCCCTATCAACTTGATAGTAAGGAAGAAGAGTTTAGCATAATTTCCGATATAACCAATATCCCTCTTGAAAATATTAATCAGCGATATGAAAAATTTTATCAAGGAAGATTTCTTCCAACGATTATTGCTAAAAATTTAACATTTTCAGAAATATCTCAGATCGAAGAAAGAAGATTAGAGCTTTCAGGTTTTCAATATAAAAGGTTTGATGAAAGATTCTATAGAGATGCGCTTGATGATGCTCATATTCTTGGATATTTAAGAGAGATAGACAGAGAGTCTTTATCTTCTTTAGATAAATCAAAATTTTACAGAGCTGGTGAACTAGTAGGTTGGCAAGGGTTAGAAAAGCAATATGAAAATGAACTAAGGTACTCAAAAGGTATCGAATATATTGAGGTTGATACTTACGGAAGAGAAATAAGTAGAATAAATGACAACAGCGTTCCTGCTTTTCCTGGTAATGATTTATTTATTACAATTGATGCAAGACTTCAAGAATACTCTAAAAGTCTTTTGAATGATCAAAAAGGTGTTATTTTAGTTTCTAATGTTGACACCGGAGAAATTTTATCAATGGTTAGCAATCCTTCCTATAGTATGGATATCTACAGAGGAGAAACAAACGAAAAAGAATGGAAAAATCTTCTGAGCGATTCTAGCAAGCCTATTATCAACAGAACAATTTCAGGATTATATCCTCCTGGTTCATCTTTCAAATTGATAACAGCATTTAATTTAATTGAGAATGGATTATTAGATCCTGAGGATAATTTGATGTGCGATGGATCATATACTCCACCCGGAAGTTCTAGAACTTTCAAATGCTGGAAAGAGGATGGTCATGGGCTTGTAGATTTAAATAAGGCTATAGCTCAATCCTGCAACGTATACTTTTACGAAACAGTACAATTAACCAACTTAAAAGACTGGACTAAAACAGCAAAAATTTTTGGTTTTAATGAAGAGACAGAAATTGACCTTCCAAATGAACTAATTGGTCAAATTCCAGATAAAGAATTTTTTATAAAAACCTATGGAAGATGGGGATGGTCAGAGAGAGGCATGTTATTAAACCTGACTTTAGGGCAGGGAGATATTTTAGTAACTCCTTTACAAACCTTGAGATACATTAATCATATTGCCTCAAAAGGAAAGAAAACAGCAAAGTTAAAATTAAATTTGAATAAAGAAGTAGATTTTTACCATGATATTGAACTATCAAATCAAACTTGGGATAGAGTATTTAACGGCTTATTTGATGTTGTCAATTCAGATGGTGGAAGCGGATGGAGAGCTCGCCAAAACTCTGATATTAAATTATTTGGAAAAACTAGTACAGCTGAAAATCCCCACGGAGATCCACACGCATGGTTTAATGGTTTTTTTGAATTGAATAATCAAAAGTTTTCTATTGTGGTTCTTGTTGAAAATGGCGGAGGCGGCGGTGCTGTCGCATCTCCAATTGCAGGAAAAATTGTGTCATTTATTACAAAAAATTCAGTAGAGATTGTGAGTAAAGTTGTTCAATAATTATTTAAGTGGGTCAAATGAATATCTTGGAAGGTTATATTTAATTGTATTATCTTTATTATCTTTCGGTCTAATCACTCTTTATAGCATTTCAAATGATCCTACATCTTTAAGCAGTACATTCTTTAGACAAATCATTTTTATCATTTTTTCTTTTTTTGTGTTTTTCGTAATTCAGCGAATGAATGTGAAAACAATTCACGATAATTCGACTTTAATTTATTTAGGGTCATTTTTTTTATGTTTTATACCATTTTTTCTTCCACCAGTTGAAAATACCTTTAGATGGATAGATTTAGGTTTTTTCTACATTCAGCCTGGAGAATATTTAAAATGTGCTACAATTATTGTAATAGCTAAGTATTTATCAAATCATCAACTTGAAGTTAAAGAAAACTATATTATTATCATTCCACTAGCTATAGCAATGTTGTCTGCTTTTATAGTATTGAATCAGCCAGATTTAGGTACTGCTGTAATAATTTTTGCCCCGGTTTTACCGATGCTTCTTTGGGCAGGGGTAAACACGTTTACCATTTTTCTTTTGATTGCTCCACTTTTAACAATCTTAGCAGCATCAAATTTTATGATATTCAATATTTGGGCAGTCATTATGTTTATTATTTTTATGATTTTTCAAGGAAGCTTATTAAGGCGAATTGTTTTATACTTCGCCAATATTTTTACTGGACTTTTATTCCCTTTATTTTGGAATGATTTTTTAAATGGATATCAAAGACAAAGATTTCTTGATTTTTTAAATCCAGATTTAGATCCAATGGGGTCTTCATATCATATTATTCAGAGCATTACAGCTATTGGTTCAGGCGGCCTCTTTGGTAAAGGTTGGGGGCAGGGTTCACAAACTCAATTAAAATTCCTTCCAGTCCAAGAGTCTGATTTTATTTTATCAGTCATTGCAGAAGAATTTGGATTTTTTGGTATATCCATTATAATGATTTTATTTTTTATGTTAATTAAGACTTTTCTTGATTTGGCTTTTAAGGTTACAGATTATTTTTCAAGCCTTGTTATAATTGGTTTAACTTCAATTATGTTTTCTCATATTTTTGTTAATTCAGCAATGACCATTGGATTAATGCCAGTAAAAGGACTACCAACACCTTTTATTTCTGCTGGAGGTTCGTTTATGTTGCTATGTTTTATTATCCTTTCTTTGGTCTCAATTTTATCAAAAAATTAATTATTATTCTCAGTTGTGGTTTTGAATGTGTTTAGTTAACTTTTGTTGCTCATTATCATGGTAAAAAAACTCTTTTATATTAATAGCGAAATGGAGCCATTTGCATCTGTTTCAAATCAAGGGAACCTTTCAGTTGATATTCCCTTAGGTTTACAGGAGAAAGGAAATGATGTTCGCTGTTTGATGCCTAAATATGGCTTTATAAGCGAAAGAAAGTACATTTTAAGAGAGGTTATTCGTTTAAAAGAAATCCTTTTTGATTATGAAGACAGCAGTTATGAATGTTCTGCAAAAAGTGCTTTTTTGCCAAAATCTCGCCTTCAAGTTTATTTTTTAGAGAATGAAAATCAATTTGGTGACTTAAATAATTTACTTTTCAAGGCTAAGAATGGAAGATATTTAACTGATAATGATATCAGATTTGCTTTCTATTCTCTTGCTACAATAAAAATGCTTCCAAATTTATTTTGGTTTCCTAATGTAATTATTTGCAATGGCTGGACATCAGCTTTAGTACCTTTTTTGCTTAAAAAGTTAGCAAAATCAGATAAAGACCTTTCTAAAATTAAGACTATTTACTTAGCAAATTCATTAAATGAGGATATTATTTTTGATACAAATAATCTTCCTTTTAATTCAGAAACTTTAGATGAACTTAAAGCGTTAAATTTAAATGAGATAGGATGTGCAAATGCAGATGCTACTATTGTTATTGACGATACAGAAAAGGTTTCAGCAAAGATTATGAAAACTAAAATTTTTAAAGATTCTAAAAATTGCTCATCTATTGATTTGAGTAAGTCTGAAGGTGATTCCTCAGAGCTGTTAAATGAAATTGCAAGAATTATAAAAACCCTATAAGAAGTAATGAAAAATTATCTTTTAAAATTTAAAATTCTTATCATATTTTTATTAATTTTTTTGTCTTCCTGTAATCAAGAAACAATTACTTATGGCGAGATTGAAGATCCTGATGGAACTATTGGAAGTATTACATTACCATTAAGTGAAAAAAAAGTTTTTCAAGATTTTCCATCTTTGGGTTCAAGTCCAAGATTGTACTTCGGTTCAGTTAAAGAATCCAAAAATTTATTTTCTTTAATAGAAATGACCCTTTTTTCCGGAAATATTCCACCAATTGGTCTATTAGATATGCTAGCAGATTCTGTTCAAGTTGATAGCGCTCTAGTTTTTTTTCAAACTGCTGATACTTTAAACTCTTCATCAAATCTTTCATTGTATAGTATTATTTCAAGCGAAAGTGATATTTTTAGCTCTGATTCAACTAATTTTTATAATTTAAATCAATTCATTGATTATGAAAGCAATTCGTTGTTTTTATCAAGCTTGTCTTTGAATGATATTGAACCAGACTCTACAGGATTTGATACATTGAAATTTATGTTCAAAGATAACGATCTCAGCAATTTAATGACAAATTTTTTTGATACAGAAACTTATCCTGCAAGAACATTTATGTTAAAAGCTGACGAAATTCTTGATGAATTATTTACTGTTCAGAGTTATGATTCAGGAAATTCACCAAAAATGAAAGTTTGGTATAAAATTATAGAAAATGAAGAAGTTGTTAGTGATACTTTTGCAACATTCTTTTCTACAAAAGATATTTCGATATTTAATCCCCCAAATATTGAAGATAATGAAAAAAACTTGATAACTTTAAATAGCGCTTCAGGATTAAAGTCTATTTTAAAGTATGACTTATCCAACATAGATGAACTTAGCAGAAATAAACTAATAATTGATGCAAATTTACTACTTGATGTTGAAAATTCTAATTTAATAGATAACGATAATTTTTATGTCATAGTCAGTGCATTGCAAGATTCTGTTTTAAACTGGAATTTTACTTCTTTCTTTAACAATGAAAGCCAAGAAGATTATATTATAAATTCAAATTTTTTATTATCAAGCAAGATAGAGGATAACAAATTAGTAATTCCAATTAGATTATTTTTGCAAGCATATAAAAATGGCCTTTTTGAAAATAGCGAGCTTATTCTATTCAGCAGTACTTCAAATTCTCCTTTTGATAAAGTAAGTCTAAACTTTAACTCTATTGAGGTAACTTATGTCGAGCCGTAAATTAATCTTTATCCTATTTTTTTCATTTTCACTTGCCCAAAATGCAATGAGCGGTTACGGTTATGGATCCAGTAACGACCATAGTTCTCCAATGTCTTCAGGTTTGTCAAATAGCTTACTACCTTCTTTTAAAAATAATGTATCTTTATCTAATCCTGCATCTTGGCATAACCTTTATTTTACTTACCTAAGCACATCTGTAAATGTGCAAGAATCAAGGTTTGATTCAAATAGTAGTGTTAATTTTGATTTATCAAATTTTAAGCTAATCATTCCATGGAAGCAAAAAATGTCCTTTGGTATTTCTGTTGAACCATATTTTTCAAGAAAATTAACCATGTCAGACAATACATTATCAACTTTTTTATCCAATGGTGCTATTGAATATTATAGAGAGAATAAATCGTCTGGAGGGCCATCTTTAATTAAATTTTCAAATGGTTTTAAATTAAATCAAAGCGAAAGTCTTGGATCAAGTTTAGGTTTTGTTTTTGGATCTTCAAGATATTCAAAAAATTTGATTGTTGATAATAGATCACATTTACTTCAATCAAGAGATTTATTTACAGGCTCAATCTTAGATTTATATTTTTTGTCATCAAGATTAAAGTTAAGAGAAAAACCTTTAATTTTTTCAATGGGAATTCAAATACCATTATCAGGAATTAATATAGAAAATGAATCTTATCAAGCATTTCTAGATTCAAATAATAATAATTATCATGATACCAATGATTTTCCTGATATTGGTCAAGCATTGCTTCCAATTATTCAAAAATTTAATGATGAAATAAAAATAAATTCACTAAACATGGGTTTAGATTATCAGTTTAGTCCTAGAAGACACTTTCAATTACAATTTGATAGTATCAAAGATAGCGGTAAACACAGACATAATAGTTCAATTTTTCCATCATATATCAAATCTTCAGAAAAATTAAGTATTTCTTATGCTAAGTTTGCAAAACCTCTTTCAAAAGATAGATATAGCTTTAGAAGTTCCATTTTTTTAAAAGATTATTTAATAAAAAATCTTGAAAATGTTAACGAAGTTGGTTTAGGTTTAGGTTTAGGAATTGCTTTTGGAGTAGTTGGAAACCAAATTGATATTGGATTTAATGTTTCTAAAAGAAATGGTATTTATTTGATTGATGAGGAAATCATCACAAATTTTTCTATTGGTTTAACTATCGGCGATTTATGGTTTGTTAAAAGAAGAGAAACATAGGTAGGTGCTAATGAAAAAATTAATTTACTTTTTAACTTTAACTCTTTTCCTTTTGTGCAGCGTTGATGCTCAATGTAAAAGAGGGGAGCAGTTAAGAATTACCAATGATGTTGAGATTAAGGTGGTGGATTGCCGAGAAGCTACTCGCTTAATCTACAATGAAGGGTGGTATCCTTATTCTGTTGAATACGAACAAGATGATAGATGTCCACAGCTTTCTAGTAGCTCCGCTGAATATTATAGAAGTAGTAATTGGGAGCTCAGTGCTCAGTCGTATGCAGAATTAATACAACTAAGATGCGATCAATGGAATCCTGATTGGGTTAATGTAGATGATGTTTATCTCTACTGGTCAATAGCTTTACAAAATCTTGGTAATTTTGAAGAATCTGAATCAGTTTTAATAAAAGGTCTTGAGGAGCTTCCAGGTAACGAATCTCTGATTACAAGACTTGCTTACGCTTATAAAAAACAAGATAAGATTGATGAAATGATTATCGAGTATGAGCGATTAATGGATGCTGGATCTAGAGATACCGATTCATTAAAAGATTTGGCTAAAGCATATGCTAAACAAGGAAGAGTTGATGAGCAGATATCTGTTCTTAAGAAAATTTTAAAAATAAATCCAAGTGATTCTACTATTCAATCTGAGTTAGCCAGAGCATATGAAGATTCTGGAGAAGATCCACTAGAAATTTTTAAAGCAAGATTTGAAGAAAATCCTAAAAATGCATCTTATGCATTGGAATATGCTGACAAATTAATGTCGAATGGAGACACTGATGATGCAATTGATGTCTTGGAAAATACTCTCAGTTACAACAGAGATAACAGTATAATTTATATGACTCTCGCAAAAGCCTATAATGAAAATTCTGATTTTGATGATGCTGTAGACATTCTTGAAGACTTATTTAAGTTAGATAAAAATAATTTTAGAGTTACAATGCAGATTTCAGTTAACAGCATAGAAATGGATAATTTTGAAGATGCATTTGAGTGGGCTAAAAAATCTATGAAAATTTCCAAAAATAATGCTGAATCATTAGCTCATATGGGAAATCTTTATTACAAAGCTATGCAATCTTGCAGGGAAGATGCTTTTTCTAGATCTGACAAGATAGTTGCATCTTTAGCTTATGAATATTTTGTTAAAGCTGAAAAAAAAGGTAATTCAAAATATTATAAGCAAAAAAGTTGGCTAGAAGAAAACGAAGTTCTATTTGCATATTCTGACTGGTTTATGACCGATAAAGATATTCAGGCAACTGGAAAAGTATCTCCCGTGGGAAGATGTTATGATTGGGTTTCTGAATCTTTAGCTAAACAATCTGATTGGTAGCTAATGTCTGTCTTAAAGAAGCAAGACAAGAAAATTTTTGACATTATTGAATCTGAGTTTAATCGTCAAAATGATTACTTGGAGTTAATTGCATCAGAAAATTTTACTAGCAAAGCAGTTCTTGAGGTTGCTGGATCAGTTTTAACAAATAAATACGCCGAAGGTTATCCCGGAAAAAGATATTACGGAGGATGTATTCACGTTGATGAAGCAGAAAATTTGGCGATTGAAAGAGCTAAGAAGTTATTTAATGCAAAATATGCCAATGTACAACCTCATTCTGGTTCATCAGCTAATATGGGTGTATATATGGCTTATCTTGAGCCTGGAGATTGTATCATGGGCCTTGATTTAAGTCATGGAGGTCATTTAACGCATGGTTCTAAGGTAAGCTTTTCTGGGCAGATTTATACTGCTATTACTTTTGAAGTAAAGAAAGATTCTGGTTTAGTCGATTTTGATGACTTACTTCAAAAAGCAAAGGAGTTTAAACCTAAAATTATTATATGTGGCGCTAGTGCTTACCCAAGAACAGTTGAATTCGAAAAGTTTAGAGAGGTTGCTGATAAAGTTGGAGCAGTGTTACATGGAGATATTTGTCATAATTCGGGTATAATTGCTGCAGAGATGCATCCTTCACCATTTCCATATTGTCATGTTGTGTCAACTAGTACGCATAAATCACTCAGAGGTCCTAGAGGTGGAATTATTCTCCTTGGAGAAGATTATGAAAATACTTTAGGAAAAGTTGCTCCTAAATCTGGTAGAGTAAAAATGATGTCAGAATTAATTGATAGCGCAGTAATGCCTGGAATTCAAGGCGGTCCACTGATGCATATTATTGCAGCTAAAGCTGTAGCGTTTAAAGAAGCCTTAGAGCCTTCATTTAAATCTTATATAAAAAATGTTTTGGATAATGCACAATGCTTTGCGGATGAATTTAAAAATAAAGGGTATAATTTGGTTTCAGATGGAACCGATACTCATCTAGTATTGATTGATCTTCAAAATAAAAATATTTCAGGAAAAGCTGCTGAAATTGCTCTTGATTGCGCGGGAATAACTGTTAACAAAAATATGGTTCCTTTTGATCCAAAAAGTCCTTTTATCACCAGTGGTATTCGTATTGGTTCTCCAGCTATGACCACAAGAGGTATGGGGGTAGATGAAGTAAAGATTGTTGTAGATTTAATCGATCAGGTTATTATGAATCATGATAATAAAGATAAAATTAATACTGTTCGTTCTTCCGTAAATGAGCTATGCTCAACTTTCCCAATCTATGAGAAAGATAGTTAAATTTTTATCTAAAAGGTTTTTTGTAATTGTTTATATTTTAATTCTTAACAATTGTGCAGTCAATAATACTATGATGACTGGTTCACAAATTGCAGAAATAGCAATACCACTTTCTTTCGAATCTCAAAAAAGTAAAATTCAAAAATATCCAAATAATCAACTTTTTTATCTTAATGCATCAAAAAGTAGAATAACATATGCATATGGAATTTTAATGGAAAAAGCTGATAGATTGATGTATACTGATTATTATAAATCTCGAGAGTATTATACTAAATCATTAGATCTTTTTGTTGCATCTAGAAATTATCTTCTTAAAGCTCTTGAACTAAAGCACGAAAATTTTTCTAAAGCTATGATAGATAGAAGTCAAATTGTTTTTGAAAAAAATGATATTGATTATCTTTATTGGTTGAGCGGATCAATGGCTGGTTCAATTCAGGCTAGCCAAGCGGATCCACAATATCTTGCTGATTTATCATCAATTAGGTGGCTGATTGAAAGTGCTATTAAAGTAGATCCTGATTGGGAGGGAGGTGCTCTAAGTGCTGCTATGATGAGTATTTATTTAAATGATTTAAGCGGAGATAAAAATTCAGAAAAAAATGCATTAACTTATTTCCGACTAGCTGAAAAACAATCAAATGGTCAAAATGCTTCAATCTATGTTACATTAGCAGAGAGCTATGCAGTATCAAAGCAGGACAAAAAAATGTATATCGAACTCCTTGATAAAGCATTGCAAATTGATATTAATAAAGATAAAAGCTTAAAGCAGTCAAATAAATTGTCACAATCTAGAGCAAAATGGTTAAAATCAAGAGTAGATGATTTATTTTATATGTAAATTATTTTAATGCATTACTTCAAAAAAACTTTAATCTTTCTGCTTTTAGTAAGCACAATCTTTTCAAGACCAATAATTATTAAGTTAGCTACCGTTGCACCGGAAGGTACAGAATACTATAATTTACTTTTTGAGATGGGTCAAAGATGGCAACAAGAAACTAATGGCCAGATTCAATTGAGAATTTATCCAAACGGAGTAGTTGGGGGAGAAAGTGATACTATAAGAAAAATGCGAGTAGGTCAAATTCAAGCTTCAGCAATGTCATCAATTGGATTAGCTGAATTGACTGATCAAATTCAAGCATTTACTTTACCAATGGGTTTTAAAAATTATGAAGAAATTGATCGCGTTAAAAATGTAATGTTTGGAGATATTTCTGAAGGATTGTCTCAAAGTGGTTTCAAACTCCTTTTTCTTGTTGATATTGGATGGGTTTACTGGTTTTCAACGGAAGAAATTTCTGTTCCTCAAGATTTGATGGATGCTAAAATTTATACCACTGGCGGAGATTACGTTACTGTTGAACTTTTTAAAAAGTTTGGTTTTAATGCTATTCCTGTATCTGAAACAGATATATTAACATCATTGCAAACCGGAATGATAAATAGTATGCAAACAGTCCCTATTCTATCATTGAGTTCTGGATGGTCAGCTTTAATGCCAAATATGCTAGACTTAAAATGGGGCGCTTTTGTGGGCGCTGTTATTGTTGATGAAAGAGTATGGAAAAAAATTAAACCTGAACATCAAAAAATTATGATGGACATTGCACAAGATATTGGAAAAAAGTATCAAAAAAGTGGAAGAGAGATGGAAAAAAAAGCTATTGATGTTATGCAACAGTATGGCATGAAAATTAAGAAGCCATCTGATAAAGAAATTGCCATTTGGAATGATTTTAAAGATGAGATTACTCCTGATGTTATAGATACTTATCTAACTAACGAAATTTACGAAAAAGTTACCTCCGCTATAAATGAATGATTTTATAAATAAGGCAATTGATAAGCTTTGTTTATTTTTATTTTTAATTCTTATTTCTTTTCCAATTTTTCAAATTCTTAGCAGGTACATAGATTTCTTTTCTATTCCTGCTTCACAACAAATTGTTCAACATATGACGCTTTGGATTGGTTTTGTGGGCGCTATAATTGCTACAAGATCAAATAAACTTCTTTCGATTGTAAGGGAGCCAGTTTTTAGATCTTCAGATTCAAATTCATTGCCTCATTTCTTAGTACATGCTTTTTCTGTTGCAATGGTTTTTATTTTATCAATTTCTTACCTCAAAATGATTCAGATAGGTATTCAATATCCGGAGTATATTGCACCGTATGTAACCACTTGGTTTGCTCAATCTATTATACCATTAGGATTGATGTTGATTTGGTATCAAATGATTATTACTAGCAGTACAAATTTAAAGTATAGAATTTTACTAGTGATTGTTTCTATTGTTCCCGCTATCACTCTTTATTATTGGCAATTTCCTTTAGCAAATTCATTCTTGTTGTGGACTAAGGTTATTTCTGCTCTAGCTCTGGTTGCATTTGGATTGCCAATTTTTGTTTTTCTTGCTTCGCTATCTGTATTTTTCTTTTTATCTGAACCAACTGATTGGGCAACTAATTTTGATTTAATTTCTACTATTAGCGATAGTGCATATAGAATTGTTGTTTCACCTACTTTAGCTGCAATTCCAATTTTTACTTTGGCAGGATATATTCTTGCTGAAAGCAATATATCCGAGAGGTTAATTAATTTTTTTAAAGCCAGCGTCGGTTGGCTACCAGGTTCTTCAGTTTTGATTGTAGTTTTGTTATGTGCTTTTTTTACTGCTTTGACTGGAGGTTCGGGCGTAACAATATTGGCTTTAGGAGCTATTTTATATCCTATTTTGATTCATGATGGTTACACAGAGAGATTTTCTTTAGGCATTATAACAACAGCAGGTTCATTAGGGTTATTATTTCCTCCTAGCTTACCAGCTATAATCTATTCTGTGACTGCTGGAATTAATCCCTTAGAACTTTTTAGACAAGCGCTTGTACCAGCTATTTTTTTAATGAGTATTATGTTTTTTTATGGCCTTTACAAAAAGCCTAAAACTGATATCAAGCAAAAATTTATTTTAAAAGATGCAATATTGACTGGCAAAATTGCTAAATGGGAAATAGCAGTTCCTCTCTTAATCATTTTGAGTATTTTTACAGGTTTTGCAACATTAGTCGAAAGTGCAGCTCTGCTGGTTTTATATGTTTTAATGGTTGAAGTAGTCATCTTTAAAGATATCAGCTTTAATGATATTCCTAAAATTATTATTAATTGTTCAACTTTAGTAGGAGGAGTATTAATTATCCTTGGTTTTGCCATGGGATTCACAGGATATCTTGTAGATGCACAAATACCCTTGAAAATTTTAAATTTTGTTCAAAGTACAATAACTTCAAAAATTATATTTTTATTTGCTTTAAACATCTTATTGTTGATAGTCGGTTGCTTAATGGATATTTTTTCAGCAATAATTGTTGTAGTTCCCTTAATAGCTCCTTTGGCAATATATTTTGGAATAGATCCATTTCACCTAGCAATAATCTTTATTGCTAATTTAGAACTAGGTTATATTACTCCTCCAGTAGGAATGAATTTATATTTATCCTCTTATAGATTTGAAAAAGATATGCCTACTATTTATAGCGCTACTTTACCTTTCTTTTTATTAAGATTATTTGGGGTATTTTCAATTACATATATTCCTTTGTTCTTTTACTAAATTATGACTACTTTTTTGCATGAAAAGAAAAAGTACAGTATTAACTTTAATTTTATTTTCACAGTTTGTATTTGCTCAAGGTACAGCTGGTTCATTATTTCTATCAGTTAACCCTGGTGCAAAATCTAGCGGTATGGGTGAAGCTAATATTGGTATTGCAAATGATTCATATGCTACCTACTATAACCCTGCCGGTCTAACCAATTTGTCAAATAAAGAATTTTCATTTATGCATACTAGTTATTTACCTAATCTAGTGGATGATATGTCTTATGATTTTTTAACTTTTGGTATGCCTTTTAGAGAAGGTAGTGCAATTGGTGGACATTTTACATATTTAAACTTAGGCGACCAGACTTCAACAGATGCAAACAATACAACTTTAGGTACATTTTCAAGTTATATGTATGCTTTTAATTTATCCTATGCACAAAAAATTGATGAGCAATCTTCTTGGGGACTTAATGGTAAATATTTTTTCCAAGAACTTGCAGTAACTGGTGATTTTGATGCTTCGAGTTCGAACTTTGCTATTGATATCGGTTATTTTAGGCACAATGCTTTTGATAATCCCGACCTAAAAATTGGTTTAGTTTTAACAAATATTGGACCAGGAGTATCTTTTGGGGATGGAGAAGAGGATCCGTTGCCCACTAAATTTGGATTAGGATCATCTCTCTTATTATTTGAAGGAAAAGGTATAGCTGCCCTTGATTTAAATTATGAAATTAATGATAAATCAATGATTACTAATCTTGGTTTTGAATATTCAGTTTCAGATCAAATTTTTTTAAGAGCAGGGTTAGTAAGCAACTCTACTGGAGAGGTTAACTACTCATCTTTGGGTTTTGGATTTAATCTTGAAACAATAGGTTTTGATTTAAGTTATTTATTAGCAGATGAATTTGATCCTCATTCAGATATGTTAAAGTTTTCTTTGAGCGGTTCTTTTTAAAAAAGCAAAATATTAATTTATAATTTCAGATGAGTTTCATTAGAATAATTGCACTATTTATTATCACTGGATGTGGAATGTCAAATCCATTTAATGATAAAGTTTCTTATAAAGATAGATTTGACGAGGGATTAAGATTCTTTGAAGAAAAGAAATATGTTAAATCTTCACAGCAGTTTAATATAATTGTTCAAAGAGCATCTCATACAGATTTAGGCGATGATGCACTTTTTTTCTTAGCAGAATCATATTTTAAAAACAAAGATTATGATTTGGCATTAATAGAATATGAAAAGCTTGTTTCAAGAATGGGCTTTAGTCCATACATTGAAAAGTCTCGATGGAGAATATGTGAATCATTGACCCTTCTTTCTCCAAATTATTACCATGATCAAGGGTCCAGTCTGAAGGCTTTATCTCAAATTCAAGAATTTATAGATGATTTTCCTTCATCGGAGTTTTCAAAAGATGCTGGTTTATTGTTAAGTAGCCTAAGAGAAAGATTAGCAAGGAAGGATATGGAAACTGGAAAATTATACGTTAAGTTAAAAGCATACGATTCTGCAATTTTATCCTATAAAAATGTTATTAATCAGTATTATGATACAGTTTTTTTTAAGAATGCAAATTTAGAAATCATTAGATGTTATATGTTATTAGGGCAAAAAGATAATGCTAGGACATTTTTTTTAAATCTTGAAAAGAGTGATAAGTCAGTTTTAACTGATTCTTTTAAAGAAGAGGCTTTAAATATCATAGGTCTAAGTTCCTAAAAGGGAGATTAAAATGAAAACATGTATATTTGGCGGAACATTTGATCCACCTCATATTGGCCATCTTTTAATAGCTCAAACTATTATTGAATCAGAAAATTTCGAGAGACTCATTTTTTTACCTGCTTTTTTATCACCTATAAAGCAAGGAAGAAAAATTTCACCTCCAGAAAAAAGACTTAAAATGTTAAATATGGCACTTTTAAATAATGATAATTTTGAAATATCAGACTTTGAAATAAAAAAAGAAGATATTAGTTATACAATTGATTCAATCAAGTATTTTCGTGATGAATTAAATATTGACAAAAAAGATCTTTATTTTTTGATGGGAAGTGATACATTGATGGATTTTCATAACTGGAAAGAGCCTAAAGAAATCCTAGATCTATGTAATATAGTAGTCGCAACTAGACCTGGCTTTACTCCAAGCAATATCCCACAATGGGTGCTAGACAGAGTCCATTTTGCAAACATTCCTCAGTTTGAAATTTCTTCAACCAATATTAGAGCAAGATGGAGAGATGGAAAAACAATTAGATATATGGTAACAAAAGAAGTTTGGGACTATATCAATAAAGATGGGTTATACTAATGTTAAGTAGTTTATTTTTTTTAATATTAGGCTCATTAGGTCTCTATTTTGGATCCGAATGGCTGATAGATGGAGCAAAGGCTTTAGCAAAAAAATTTAAAGTTTCAGATCTGGTTATTGGGCTGACTATTGTATCGATTGGAACATCATTTCCTGAGCTTGTGGTAGGTTTAATTAGCGCTTTTCAAGGGTATACAGATTTTGTTGTTGGAAATGTTTTAGGTTCAAATATAGCAAATATTGGACTAGCTATCGGTTTGCCTGCATTTTTTTATAAAATTGACTTCAATTTGAAGGGGGCAACAGCTCCATTTGTATACAACTTACTAGCATGTGTTATGTTGTATATTTTTTTACAAGACAATTTAATTTCTTTTGTAGAAGCACAAGCTTTACTCCTAGTGTTCTTTGTGTATATTATAGCAAGTTTTTTGAGGCCAAATATCACATCGTGCGATGGAGAGCTTGAGAATGAAAAAGAGCTATGTTTAAAAAAAGCAGTTGGAAGAATTGTTGTTGGATCTGTTATGCTGTATTATGGTTCATTGTTGTTTGTGGATAATGGAGCAATTCCCCTTGTCGAAGTCTTTGGTTTTTCTGAAAAAGCCATAGGAATGACAGTCGTTGCTGTCGGAACATCTTTGCCAGAGCTTTTTGTAACATTGATGGCTCTTTCTAAGAAAGAGGTGGGAATTTCATTGGGAAATATTATTGGTTCTAATATTTTTAATATACTCTTTGTCCTCGCCACAATAGCGCTTTTAACTCCTGTTCAAGCATCGAATGTAATTTTTGAATTATTGCTTGGAGTTGTTTTTTTATTATCTTTAATGTTATTTATTTACTTGTATAATGGCTTAAATAAAATAACAGCCGCTTTTCTGTTTATTGGATATATAACTTTCCTATATTTGCAGTTTTATGGTTGAGTTTAACAACATCTCATTTAACTACTCTAAACAATCTGGTGTTTATAATATTGATTTAAGTATTAATGAAAATGAGTTTTGTTTTCTTGTAGGGCCTACAGGCTCAGGTAAAACTAGCTTATTAAAATTAATGTACTTTGATATTATTCCTTCTAAAGGAGAGATTGATATACTCGGATTTAATTCAAAAAAAACAAAGAAAAAAAACGTACATAAATTAAGAAAAAAAATCGGAGTAATTTTTCAAGACTATAAGCTTCTTCAACAAAGAACTGTTTACGAAAACATTGCCCTTCCTTTGCACATAAATGGAATAGGAAGAAAGAAAATTAAAGAAAATGTTAGCGAAGCACTTAAATTGACTGACCTTAATGATTTTCAGGGCAAATACCCTTTTCAATTATCTGGCGGAGAGCAACAAAGAGTATGTATCGCAAGAGCTATTGTAAAAAATCCAGAGATAATCTTAGCAGATGAACCAACTGGAAATCTCGATCCTACAGCAGCTCATAAGATTTTAAAAATTCTAGAACAGATAAATAAAGAGGGTACTTCTGTGGTTATGGCAACTCACAACTATAAATTAATAGCTGAGAAAGATTATCGCATAATTGAGTTAAAGAACGGAAGGTTGATTAGCGGATGATTGATCAATTTGCATTTTTAATTTCAGAGGGTTTTAAAATTTTTTTTAGAAATAAATTGGCTAGTTTTTTATGTATTATTACTATTTTTATCAACTTTTCAATATTAGGATTTCTATTTGTAATTGGTTTTAATACTAATTCTTTAATTGATTTTTTTAGATCTAAGTACACATTTGAAATTTTTCTAGAAAATGATACGAAATCTAGTTCATATGAATCTTTTATAAAGGAGCTAAGTACAGATGAAATCATATCCAATATTAAGCTAATTGATAAGGAAGAATCTGCTAAGATTTTTGAAGAAGAGTTTGGCGAAAACGTTGTAGAAATGCTTGGATATAACCCATTGCCAGTTTCCATTAAAGTTTTTCTAAGTGAAAAAGATTTTGAATTTGAAAAAGTAGATTCGTTAATTTTCTCTATTGAAAGTATCGATTTTGTAGATGAGATAGAATACAGAGGAAAATATATAAATCAAGTGGAAGATAGAATCAATCTTGCAATTTTTATTTTCCTTATTTTTGTAATTGCTATTATTTTTCTATCAATTCAAATTATCTCTAATACAGTTAAACTTTCTATGTCTAATAGAAAAGATTTTATAGATATTTTGAAGTATAATGGCGCTTCTCGTTTCTTTGTAAAAGTACCTTTTTATATTGAAAGTTTTTTGCACTCAATTTTTGGCGGATTGTTAGCTTTTATTTTTGTTAAATATTTATTTACAGGATTTAATTCTTATTTTGGTGTTAATGTAAAGTTGGATGAATTTTTATGGATTTGGATTATTGGATTTTCAATATTTATCGGCCTATATTCATCCAGTCAATCAATGAAAAGAAATTTAAATGAATAAAAAAAATAAAAATGGGGTAGAAGCTCCTAAAAAAGCCTCATCTAATAAGAAGCCTACCAAGAAAGATTTAGAGCTTGCTATAGCAAGTTTTGAAGATAAGCAGCTACGTTTGAAAGCTGAGTTCGATAATTTTAGAAAAAGAAAAGAAGCTGAAGTTTCTTCGTTATTAAAATATGAGGGTAAAAATTTCATTTTAGACTTTTTATCAGTTTTAGATAATATTTCTAGAGGAATTGAATCCTACAAGGATGAAGAATCAAAAAAAGCTTTGGGTTTAGTAAGGGATGATTTCCTTAAAAAATTAGAATCAAATCATGTAAAACCTTTTGGCGAAGTAGGAGAAAGTTTTGATCCTGAGCTACATGAAGCTTTAACAACAACAAATGATGCCAAGGTTGAGGATGATACAATTGTTGAAGTTTATCAATCTGGCTATAAATATAAAGATTTAATTATTAGACATGCAAAAGTTGTGGTAAACAAGCATGGCTGATTTTTACGACATATTGGGTGTATCCAAATCCGCTAGCGCTAATGAAATAAAAAGAGCTTATCGTAAGATTGCTATGAAATTTCATCCAGACAGAAATCCAGACAATAAAGAAGCTGAAAAGAAATTTAAAGAAGCAGCTGAAGCTTATTCTGTTTTGAGCGATGATAGCAAAAAGAGGCAGTATGATCAGTTTGGACATTCGGCATATAATAATATGGGTGGACAATCTGGTTTTAATTCAATGAATATGGATGATATCTTTAATCAATTTGGTGATATTTTTGGAGGAAATAATCCTTTTGAATCTTTCTTTGGAGGAGGAAGAGCCTCTGCTAGGTCTAGAGCAGGAGCAGATCTAAAAGTCAAAATCAATGTTTCTTATAAAGAAATAGTAAATGGCGGTGAAAAGAAAATTAAAATTAAAAAAATGAAGCCTGCTGATGGATTAACATTTATCACATGTTCAATGTGTGGAGGAGCAGGTCAAGTAACTAAAGTAACAAATTCTTTTCTTGGGCAAATGAGATCTTCATCTATATGTCCCCAATGCAAAGGATATGGAAAGCAACCTAAAAGTATTCCTAGTGGTGCCAACAAAGATGGAATGATTTCAGTAGAAGAAACGTTGAAAATCAAAATTCCATCAGGAGTTGAAGATGGCAATTATATGACTTTAGATGGTCAGGGTAGCGAAGACCTAAATGGTAAAGCTGGAGATTTATATGTGTTCTTTGAAGAGGAGAACCATGAACATTTTTCTAGGTATGGAAATGATGTTTTGCTGCAAATTGTATTAGGGTATTCTCAAGCTGTTTTTGGCGATAAAATTGATATTCCTACTATAGATGGTACTGCGAAGCTTAAAGTTCCTTCAGGTATTCAACCAGGTCAAATTTTAAGAGTAAAAGGTAAAGGTTTCCCTATGATGGGAAGTTCCAGAAGAGGGGATCAATTGGTAAAGATTCAAATCGACGTTCCTTCGAAAATGAATAGAGATGAAAAAAAATCAATAGAAAAACTATTAAAAATTCAAAAAAATAAAGAAATTAAATTTCAAAGATTTGAGGATTAATATATTGCTATAACGATGAATTATTGTAAATTCGGTGGAGTCAAAAATGGATAAAGCAAAACAAAAATTTTTTAACGATTATCTTGAAGTCACAACCTTCTTTGTTTTTATTCTTACACTTCTTGTTATTTTTATTCCTAGTCTTATTTGGAAAGAAGAGGATATGTATAAAAATGAAAGTCGCTATCGAATGCAAACCGTTTATAATGTAGAAAATTTCTATAATATTTTAACTGGTAGCTATGAACCTGATGGAAAAAAAGCAGTAACATTGGTTAATGCTGTTAGAGATTCAGTGATGGCAGACTCTACATTCCTTGGAGAGCAAACTTTGAAATTAAATGGCGAAGCTTTCTTAGTAGATGTTCCTAAAGGATTTGATGTTGAATATGATACCACTTTTGGTTTAAGAAGAGTTTCTAAAGAAACAATAGTTGATACAACTGTTACAGTATTAATGATGTCAGAAGAAACAGGTATGGAAGATACAGTTTATGTTCAAAAGAAAAATCTTTTTGATGTAAAGCAAGACCCGCTTTTTATGGGAGTTGTTACTGAAAATACATTTGAAAGAGTTGAAACAGTATCTTACTTTGATAGAAGTTTTAGGAAAGAAACTAGTCCTTACAACTTTGCTTTTCTTCCTGATGACACCCAATTTTATTGTCCACTAACTGGCGATCCATATATTATTGAAATCAACGATGAAGGAAATTCTGTAAGAGTATCAAGCCCTATTCGTTCTTATCGTGACAATAGATATGGCTTTTTTGCACTAAAAACAAGAAGTCATGGATATATTATTGATGGATCCAGAAGTTGGGATAATTAGTTGGTTGCTTTACTTCTTAATAGATAATACTTCACTATCTGTTTACAATCATTCAAAAAATAAGCAGAGTCTTGCTTTAGCTGATAAAGTAAAATTCCATATTCCATTATTAAAAGTTCTAAATAATTCTAAAAAACTTAATTCAGTAATTGCAAGATCTTTAGATGAGCTTAGCGAAAAAGTATCCTTAACAAATCATAGAACTTCTATTGTAATTGATGATAGTCTTTTAAGTCATTCAGTCGTTATGAAGTCAAAGAAATATAAAACAATAGATGAACAACTTAAAAAGGAAGCTTCTTTGAAGTGGGGTAAGATTGTAGATAATCTATATTTTATATCTGAGGAAAAAAAGTTTCCTAAAAATGTATATCATTCTATTGCTATCCATCATTTTTTAAGAGAAAAAATTAAGCTAAACTTTAACAATTTTGGAATGAATATTAATTATTTAATTCCTCTTTCTTCGGTTGTAACTACTGGGCTAAAGTCTACTCAATTTGCAACGATTAAAAATGGTAAGAAATTCACATTTTTTGGTGATACCAAGAAAGGATTTATGTTTTTTAAAGCCAATTTCTCCGGAACAAAAAAAAGCTTTGAAAAAATTATAGGCTTACTAGATCTTCCAAAAATACAGCTTAGAGAGTTAGAAAAAAGTAATTTAAAATTTATTTTTTTCAATAGGTTGAAGATAGTTGAATATTTAGACAATTTTATATTAAAGGATGTACCATTATTGAATTTTGCAGATACTAATAGAGCTCAGATCATTGGCGGAGAAATTCATTCCATTAAAAAAACATTTAATGTATCAAATAATAATTTTGATTATCAAAATCTCATTAGAAATTTTTCTTCTGGTATAATTTCAATTCTATTTTTAACTCTTATAATTTCTTTCTTTTCAGAATATAAATTTTTAGATACAGAGCAAGAGATTGGAGTTGAAAAAGTTAAAGAAGTTGAAAAAAACCTAACACCAAGAGAAGTCGCATTAAGAGCTTCTTATGGAGTTGTAAATAAATTAAAGATTGCAATGAATAGTGATAGTCAATTAAATAGTTTTGTTGTTTCTGATAATGTTTTCAATGTGAATGAACAAAAAATTGAATTTGATAATAATTCGTTTACTGTAACTAAAAGCAATACTAGTGCAAGTTATGGTGAACTGTTAATCAAATTATTTGAAATAGATAGTAACTTAAAATTCAAAGTATTTAATTCAAAGTTTGACAATAAAAATGCTATAAATCTTGTACTTAGGTTTGAAAAGAGTGATAGTATTCTAGATATTGTTAATGAGATTGAAAGTTTTAATAATATGTTCGTTAAAAAGGTAAGTTTTAGTAAAGAAGAAAGCTTACATTTATATGTTACTATTATTGAATCATGAAGATTAATTCAGGAGTTTTCAAAAATACTTCTTTAAATATCCAAAAGAATTCCCATTTTAGACCAACCACAGCTATCTGCAGAAAAAGTGTTTTTGATACAATCTGCTCCCTAGAAAGCAAATCATTTTTAGATGTTTTTTCAGGTTCAGGTATGATTGGCTTTGAAGCTGCGAGTAGAGGTGCTCAACAAGTATCTTTTGTAGAAATGAATAAAAAATATCTTAATCAAATTATAGAAAATTCTAAAAAATTAGATTACAATAACTTTACCTTTTTGAGAAGAGATGCTCAGCGTTTTATTAAAAAATGTGATAACTATGATATAATTTTTGCAGATCCTCCATACAATATATATAATTTGAATCTTTTTGTTCAAAATGCACTTAAAAAAATTAATAAAGGTGGATTTCTTGTGGTTGAATGCTCAGCAAAGGAATCGCTTGAAGGATACGATAAAATTGCTAAATTCGGGGAGACAAATTTAGCTTATTGGAAAGTATGAAAAGAATAATATATCCAGGAACTTTCGACCCAATTCATTACGGTCACATAGATATAGCTAGACGAGCATCTAGGTTATTTGATGAGGTCTATATTTGCGTTTCAGATAACCAGCATAAAAATCCTCTTTTTAGTCATAAAGAAAGAGTAGAAATGATTGAAGAATGTACTAGCGATCTTGATAATGTATCCGCCTATTCAAACCCAAATAATTTAGTTGTTAATTTTGCGGATAGTAAGGATGCAGTTGCAATAATTCGCGGTTTAAGGCATGTGAGTGATTTTGAGCTAGAGTTTCAGATGGCAAATGTTAATCATGGAATCAATCCTGAAATATCAACTATTTTAATGGTTTCAAATGAAAGATTTCTGCACTTAAATTCCAGCATTATTAGAGAGCTGGCTGAATATAAAACAGATTTATCTAAATTTGTTCCAAAAAGCGTTGAAGATAGATTAATAGAAAAATTTAAAGGAAAGTAATGGCAGATAAAATTCAAATTAAAGATAATAAACTTATTGTAACCGATAACCCAATAATTCCTTTTATAGAAGGGGATGGAATTGGTCCTGATATTTGGGCAGCATCTCAGAGAGTTATTGATGCAGCTGTTGAACATGCATATAACGGTTCAAGAAAAATTGAATGGTTAGAAGTTCTTTGTGGAGAAAAATCGTTTAAAGATAGCGGAGAATGGCTTCCAGCAAAAACATTAGAAACTTTAAAATCTCACTTAGTTGGAATTAAAGGCCCCTTAACAACACCAATTGGGGGAGGAATCAGATCTTTAAATGTTGCTCTTAGAAAAGAGTTAGATTTGTATGCATGTGTTCGTCCAGTAAGATGGTTTAAAGGCACCCCTGCAGCCATTCTTGATCCTAAGAGGGTAGATTTTGTATTGTTTAGAGAAAATACTGAGGATGTTTATGCGGGTATTGAGTTTGAAAATGGTAGCGATCAATCTAAGCAAATTATTGAATTGATGGAAAAATTTGGGGAAGCTAAGAAGATTAGGTTTCCAGAATCAAGTTCATTTGGTTTAAAACCAATATCTAAAGAAGGTTCAATTAGATTGTTTGATGCTGCTTTAAAATATGCTCTTGAAAACAATAGAAGATCAGTTACTATTGTTCATAAGGGTAATATTATGAAATTTACTGAAGGGTATTTTAAAAAATGGACTTATGCACACGCAGAAGAGCATTATTCTGATAGAGTGTTTACTTGGGCACAGTACGATAGAATTCAAGAAGAAAATGGCACTGAAGCAGCTAATGCAGCTCAAAACAAGGCTTTAGAAGAAGGAAAGATTATTATTAAAGATGTTATAGCAGATGCATTTTTACAACAAATTCTTCTTAGACCAGATGAGTACGATGTTATTGCTACAATGAATCTTAATGGAGATTATTTATCTGATTCTGCTGCAGCTGCAGTTGGAGGAATTGGGATTGCCCCTGGAGCAAATATCAATTATAAATCCGGACATGCTATTTTTGAAGCTACGCACGGAACAGCACCAAAATATGCTGGTCAAGATAAAGTGAACCCCTCATCTGTAATTTTATCAGGAGCGATGATGTTGAACTATTTGGGTTGGACAGAGGCTGCCGATTTAATTGAATCTGGTATTGAAAAAGCCATTTTTAATAAAAAAGTAACTTACGATTTCCATCGTTTAATGGAAAATGCCACGTTACTAAAATGCTCAGAATTTGGTGATGAAATTATTAGCAAATTTTAATTTTTTATTATGTTTATCGATTATGCAAAAATTGAGTTGCAAGCTGGCAACGGTGGCAATGGCGCTGTAGCTTTTCACAGAGAAAAGTATATCGATAAAGGTGGTCCTAGTGGAGGCGACGGTGGTCGCGGAGGCAATATCGTATTTCAAACAAACACCAACCTTCATACATTGCAAGACATTCGTTATAAAAGAATGTATAAGGCAAAAAATGGACAATCAGGCGGTTCTAATAAACGTACAGGTAAGTCTGGTGAAGATCTAATCATTCAAGTACCATGCGGTACTATAATCAAGAGCATTGAGTCAAAATCAATTATAAAAGATTTAGTAAAAGAAGATGAGTCTCATGTTATTTGTAAGGGCGGAATAGGAGGTAAGGGTAATTTTCATTTCAAATCTTCCACGCAACAAACTCCACGTTTTGCTCAAGAAGGGGTAAAAGGACAAAAACTTTCAATCGAATTAGAGTTAAAAGTATTAGCGGACGTTGGGCTAGTTGGTCTTCCTAATGCTGGGAAGTCTACTTTATTATCTGTAATGACTACAGCAAAACCTAAAATTGCTGACTATCCATTTACTACCTTACAACCTCATTTAGGTATTGTAAAATATGGCGAATATCAATCTTTTGTTATGGCAGACATTCCTGGATTAATCGAAGGAGCAAGCAAGGGGAAAGGTTTGGGTCATCAATTTTTAAAACATATAGAACGTAATAAAATTTTACTTTTTTTAATTGACGTAGAAGAAAAAAATCCAAACGAGGTTTATAACCAATTATTGGATGAGCTTGTAAATTTTAATAAAGATTTACTTGATAAAGATAGAATTGTTGTCAGAACGAAAATTGATACTATCTCAGAAGATGTAGATGAACGATGGAGTTCTTTTTCTGAAGAATTCATTGATATATCATCCGTTTCAAATACTGGCTTGAATTCTTTAAAAGATAAGCTTGTATCTTTTCTGTCGGCTTAATAGTATTCCTAGTGTAAATTTGATAGCTTGGAGAGGTGGCTGAGTGGCTGAAAGCGGCACCCTGCTAAGGTGTTATACTCGTAAGGGTATCGAGGGTTCGAATCCCTCTCTCTCCGCAATTTTTAAAGGAAATAGCTATGATATTATCATTAATAAAAAAAACTATCTATGTCATTCTTACTATTCCAATTCTCATTGCTATTTTTATAATTGGACTACCTTTTAGATTATTTAATCGAATCCCTCCAATTACTAGATCGGCTATTCATAACCCTTATAGTATTTTTGTAGGCCTGCTTGAATTTATGGAATCAAAAATAGATTTTATTTTTAATGTAATAGCAGTGCTTTTTGTCCTAATGTCAGTTTATGTAATGCTAATTTCATTTTTCATAGCCTTTTAGGTGTATATCTAATGGCACTAACTTATTCTACAATGTTGCCTCTAGGTACAAAAATGCCTGATTTTCAGCTTAAAAATGCATTAGACGACAAACTATATACCTCTTCGACTTTAATGAACGCTAAACCCTCATTAATAATGGTTATATGCAATCATTGTCCTTACGTGATTCATTATCATGACGAAATAAAAAAACTGGCTAATGATTTTGGTCACAAAATAGATTTTGTAGCTATTAGTTCTAATGATATAATATCTTATCCGCAGGATGGACCAGCTGAAATGAAAGCATTATTCCATAATCTTAAATTGTCATTCCCTTACTTATTGGATGAAACACAAGAGATTGCTAGAGAGTTACAAGCAGAATGCACTCCTGAGTTTTATCTTTATGATAATAATGATATGTTGGTTTATAGAGGGAGGATGGACGATTCTTCTCCTAGGAATAATATTAATGCTTCTGCAAAAGATCTAAGAAAAGCTATGATAACTCTACTAAATGGTAAAAGCGTATCATTCGATCAGCAACCATCAACGGGCTGCAATATTAAATGGAAGTAATTACTTCTTAAACCAATCCATTATTCCCCTAATTATATCTCTAATTATTATAAAAATAATAGACAGTATAAAAAAAGCCATTATTGCAATTAAAACAATCTCTATATATTGAGTCATTAGATGTTTGGTGTTGGTTTGAATTGAATAAGTTGTTCTGCTGCATAAGCTAGCTCAATTAATTTTTTATCATCCCATTTTGAACCAATAAATGACATTCCAATTGGAAGTTTATCTATGTAATCAAACGGAATTGTCACATGAGGATAGCCTGCCATTGCAGCAAAGCTTCCATTAACCCAAAATTTGTACTCTGCAATGGCTTGATCGTCACCGCCATCATGATTAATGGCCCATGCTGGACTCCAAGATAATCCTATTAAAGCTTCTATATTATATTTTTTAATAAAGTTATCAATTTCTTCTCTAGTTTGTAAAACACGCTCTAAGGCTAACAGATATTCTGCTTTTTGGGAGGATGTTTCATTGCTGTCATAAAAATGACTTTGATCAAAATGCTTTAAAACTTCATCTTTATTTTCTTCATTGAAAGCTATTAGCTCCTCAAGCGTTTTAAGTTCAGAGTTTGACTTAGCTAGAAATTGCTCCAGTCCAACCTTGAATTCGTATAACAATACAAGCAATTCTTCTGAACCTGGATATTCTCTTGTATCCTCAATATCTATAACAATTGCTCCAGCTTCTTCGAACATAATTCTCATTTTTTTCAACATAAGTTTTCCATCAGTGTTTTGACTACCTGTAGGTAATAGTCCAAATCGTTTACCTTGTAAAGCAGATTGATTTAAGTTTGAAGTGAAGTTAAAATCAAAGTCTTGAGGAATAGTGAGCGTAGCAGGATCATTTTCATCTTTACCTGCAATGATCTCTAAAATAGAAGCAGCATTTATAACTGAATCAGCCATTGGTCCAGCTGTATCTTGAGTATGCGATATTGGAATAATTCCAGATCTACTAACAAGTCCCACCGTTGGCTTAATACCAACAATACCATTAACGGAAGAAGGGCAGCTTACTGATCCGTTAGTTTCAGTACCAATTGCAACATCTACTAGTCCAGTAGCAACAACTACTCCTGAGCCTGAACTAGAACCGCATGGAGTACGCATCTCTCCATAGGGATTGATGGTTTGACCTCCCATGCTAGACCATCCGCTTGTTGAGGAGGAGGAACGGAAATTAGCCCATTCTGAAAGATTTGTTTTTCCAATAACGAAATAACCATTATCCACTAATTTCTGGATTAAATAAGCGTTGTTATCTGGAAAGTTATTTTTTAATGCAATAGATCCAGCTGTATTGGCAAATCCTTGAACATCAATATTGTCTTTAATAGCAATAGGCTTTAGTCCTTTATTTAAATTCTCTTGAATTTGTTCATTGGAAAGTTTACTGATATAAATATTGTATTTTTTTTCAATATCTTTTGACGACAATTCTAAAGACTTATTACATCCATAAATAATTAATAAAATTAAAATAATTAAAGTTTTTTTCATTGTTTTCCTCATGAGTGAAGCTGGCTTGACATTTTCATATGTAAAGCTTACTTTACATTAAATACTAAATTATAATAAATTAAGGACAAATAATGACTAAAATAACACATAAAGGATTATGGTTTAAATATTCCTCACTAATTAAAGAAGATAAAAATATTACCAAAAAAGTTTTATTTTCAGCTATCCTTTGTGGTTTTTTTGTAGGGCTTTCTCTTGATAAACAATCCCTTTTAATGTGGTCAGAAATATTTCATCCTTACCTATTCTATATTCTACCAGCTCTTACATCTATTGCTGGCATATTTACAATAAAATACTCTTTTGAACTGTATCAAAATCAAGATGAATTATATAAAAAATATCATGATTTTTCATTAATGTCAGGTTTTATGGGCTTTGCTATTTTTGGTTTATTACTAAGTTATTTATCTATTTATGTTGATTACCAACCAAAATTTATGGATTTTTTTTCTGCTCAATAATTGGAATGGTAATTGGTCAAATGTATTTTTATAAAAAATTCTACGAAGAATGAAAAATAATATTAAAAAGCTAAGAACCGAAAAAAAAATTAGCCAGCAACAATTGGCAGATAATTTGCAAGTAAGTAGACAGACAATAAATGCTATTGAAACAGGCAAGTTTGATCCTTCTCTGAGGTTAACAATTAAAATCACTCGATTTTTTAAGAAACATTTAGAAGAAATTTTTATTACGTCAGTGCAAGATGCTATTGCTACAATGGATAATAATCCTTCGTTAAAAATTTCAGACAATTTTGATAAAAGTCTTAAAAATAAAATAAAGGCTTCAGAGAAAACTAAAAAAGAAGAAAAAAAATAGGAAGGTAAATAAAATGGAACCAAGAATACAAAATGGATTTTTAAGAGCAATTATTTTTATGCCACTATGGATGATTACAATGGGTTTTGTTGTAACTATTGGATCAATATTAGTAATGTTACTTTCAGGTGTTGATATGGCAAATCCTGAATCTGCAGAAGCTCTATTCGCTAATATGAGCTTTGACTCTCCAGTTATGCTTTTAATGACAGTTTTTCAGGTTGCAGGAAGTTTTTTATCACTTTGGATAGCAACCAAATTTATTGATCGTAAACCTTTAATGTCTATTGGATTGTCAATCAAAGATAAGACTAATGAAATGCTAATTGGCCTTGCTTTTGCTTTAGCATTTATTGGCGGACTTTTTGCAATTTTATGGATAATGGGTGCAATCACTGTTACTGGTTTTGTTGGATTTAAACCTGGCGTGTTTGTTGTTAGTATGATGTTATTTTTAGCAGCATTTGATGAAGAGCTTATATTTAGAGGATATATCTTAAATAGTATGATGGATTCAACAAAAAATAGATGGATTGCTCTTGCTGGATCTTCAGTATTATTTGCATTATTACATTCTGGAAACCCTAACGTTTGGAGCACATGGGTTCCTATGACTGAATTGTTTGCTGCTGGGTTTATTTTGGGTATTAGTTATACTTTCACTAAAAATTTATGGTTTCCAACATTCTTCCATTTTGGATGGAATTTTTTTCAAGGATTATTTGGATTTGAAATAAGTGGAATTAATGTTGATTCATGGAAAATAATTAGTCATGAAAATACTGGAAATGTTCCTGATATAGTATCTGGCGGAACTTTTGGAATTGAAGGTTCGGTAATTACTTTGTCTTGTACTATTATTTGTACTTATTTAATATATAAGTACTACAATGATAATCAATAATAAAAATATTTCATTATGCTTAGCAATTGCTTGTTTAGCATTATCTTATAAGTTGCTTTTGACTTCAAACATCCCGGATGGGATGTTTGAAGATCCTAATACTGGGGAGGCAATGCTGTTAGGTGAAATTGTTATTGATGAGTTAAAGCAATATCCTTTTAATGATTGGTATCCTGTTGAATTTGATGGCTATGAGGTTGACAAAGAACTATTAGCTGCAATATCTAATCCTCTTCAATATAATTTTGAACTATTTCTAGGTACATGGTGTGGCGACAGTAGGAGAGAAGTTCCAAGAATAGAAAAGATATTTAATAATCTTGGAATTGATTTTGACAAAGTTAAGATAGTCACAGTCGATAGAGAAAAAATAAGTCCTGAAAATGAACAGGAAGGAAAAGATATTCGTTACGTACCAACTTTAATTGTTAAAATAGGAGATGCTGAGGTTGGAAGGATTGTTGAATCTCCATCATCAGAAATTTCATCATTAGAGAGTGATTTGTTTGAAATTTCATTAGGTATACCACCTGTACCAAATTATAGTGAAAACTAATCATGCTGCACTTCATAAAATTTCTCCTACTTTCTTTGGTTACTTTAGGTATTTATCCATTATATTTTTATGTCACTAGGCAAGAAGAAACAAATGAATTATTAAGAAATATCATCAAAGAACTAAAGAAAAGAAAAGTATGAATATTGAATTAGTTGGTTGGTTAGGCTCCACGCTCGTTATTATTTCTTTCTTCTTTGATGGATTAAAAATGAGATTTATTAATGGATTGGGATGTCTGGCATGGATGTTTTATGCAATTATACAAGGGAGTTTGAGTTTATTGTTTGTAAATGCGGCGATTGTTTTTGTCCACATTTTTAAGACATTTTCAAAATAAATATATTTAAGTCTATCTTGTTTTATGTTCAATAAATCTATTTGCAGCGCTAAAAATAAGTTGAGTTCTTTCGGGTTTTAGTCTTTCAAGTGCTCTAGGCATAACAGCTAGGCGAGGATTAGTTTTAAAGTAGTCTAAATTATTTTTGATAAATGACCAATAAAGCCCATCAACAATATCGCACCAAGGTCCTTTTTTAAAATTGCTCATTTTCATTATATAGCTTGAACCGCAAATGTATGGCTTTGTTGAAAAAACTCCACCATCTGCATACGTTCCCATGCCATAAACATTTGGTACCATTACCCATTCAGAAGAATCAGCAAACATTTCCATAAACCATCTATATATTTCATCAGGATGAATTCCTGAAAGATTCATAATATTAGAAATTACCATCAATCTATTTATGTGATGAGTGTATCCATACTCTAATGTAAGCTTGATAGCGTTATCGAGCGGATCTATACCAGTAGTACCATCATACCAATCTTTTGTTAATTTTCGCTCATTTTTAAAGAAATTTTGACCTATTTGTTTATGGCCTCTTGTATGGTAAACTCCTCTTATAAATTCTCGCCAACCCATTATTTGCCTAACAAAACCTTCAACTGAATTAAGGGAAGTATTATTTTTGTTGCTAAAGATAATAGCTTTTTCAATTACCTCGCCTGGTGTTAAAAGGCCAATATTTAACAGTGGACTTATTGCAGAATGAAACAAAAAGTTATGATCTTCATAAATTGCATCCTCGTAAGGTCCAAATAATTCAAATTTTACTTTAAAAAAATCATTAAGATAATTTAAAGCATCTTTTCTTTTAAAAGGAATCCAGAATTTTTCTGAGGTAGTGCCAGGACTATCGGCAAATTCATTATCAATAAGCTCATTTACTTGTTTTAGGTGTTCGCTTGCATAGATTTTAGATTCAGGAATTTCAAGTCCTTTTGGGATTTTTTTTCTATTTAACTCATCATAGTTCCATTGTCCACCAATAGGCTTGCCATTATCCATCAATATGTTTAATTCTTTTCGTGTTTTTCTGTAAAAATTTTCAAGCAATAAATTCTTTTTACCTTCTTGATATTCATCAAAATAACTTCTAGAGAACATAAACATTGGAGATTGAAGGATTTCAAATTCAGTAGTATGCCTATCAATAGAGGAAAAGAGCATAGATTCAACATCTTTATCTTCCACTTCGTAAACAAAAATCTTATTTGGCTTAAGATCTAAAATTGTTTGCTCAAGTTTTGTTTTGAATGATTTTTCAAATCCTCCATCAAAATCATTATAATGCATATTGTAACTAGAAGACATTTCGTCTTTATATTCTCTCATTGAAGATAAGAATAATGATACTTTTTTTTTGTGATGTGTTCTATAGCTACAGAGGTCAAAATTTTCACACATAAAGATATCTGTTGCTTCATCGGGATGATGCTTTTTATCAAATAATTGATTTCCTAAAACAATCAGCAATGAATTCATTTATTTCTGACTGTTTTTGTACTCTTGTGGAGTAAGGGTCTTCATTGTGAGTGCATGAATTTCTCCATGCATATATTCGTCAAGCGCCTTATATACTAATTGATGTCTCTCAATCAAGCTCATTTCATCAAAATCAGGACTTACTAATGTCATGCTTAAATGATAATTCCCCTCAAAGGTAGCATGATTTTCATGCTGAGCAGTGTAATCATAAACGTTTATGAAATCTACTGAAATGACATCAGATATTTTTTTAGAAATTATATTCTGTAATTTTTCAAGCTTCATAGTAAATTAATAATGTGATGCATAAATTTAACTTAAAATTAATAAAATACTTATGTCTTTTACTTTTTTTAAATAGTTGTGCATATTTTAATACTTTTTATAATACCGAAAACATTTATAAAAGAGCTGAAGATTTAAGAAGAAAGAGTGAAGAAAAAGAAGATTTATTATATTTAAAAGAATACCAAAAAGCGCTAGAAAAAGCCGAAAAACTTATTCGTGAATATCCTGAAAGTCGCTTTGTTTTAGATGCTACTTTCATAAAAGCTAAGTCATTATTTTATTTGGGTGAGCTTAATCAGTCTAGAATTATTTTTTCAGACATAATATCTAACGATAAAAGACAATTGAAAGATGAATCATTATATTGGCTATCTTTAATCAAGTGGAAAAATTTACAGCCTGTTATAGCTATTAAAGAGCTTGAAGAACTATTTATTTTAACAACAGACAAAGACTTAAAATCAAGAATAGCTCTTTCCTTAGGAGAAATATATATAAGCATTAATAATTATTCTAAGGCTTACGACTTTCTTAATAGGGGGATAGATTTGACTAGCGATAGACTTATAAAGGAAAAAATTTATTTTTCTATAGCTAATTCTTCATTTGAAAAAGGAGATTACGATGTATCACTTAGCAATTATCAAAATTTTTTGAGCTTGTCATCGAAAAAATCAAAAATCTATGAATCAAATTTAAGAATAATTGAGATTTTTAGGAGGAGTAAAAAATTTGATATGGCATCCATTAAAGTTAAAGAATTATTACTTGACGAAAATTTTGATGATATTAAAGCAAATTTAGAATTAGAACTTATAAAAATAGAAATTGATAGAAATAAAATATCATATGCTATTGATAATTTAGACAGAATAGGTCAAGAGTATCGAGGTGATTTAATTGCCGCAGAAGCAAATTTTATGCTTTCAAATATTTATTTAATGCAAGAATACCAAGATTTTGAAAAAGCAAAATTTTTTTTAAACGAAATAATATCTCAAGAAGTACAATCTGAATTTAAATATTTCGCAGAAAGAAATAAATATAACCTGACAAAGCTTATAAAATATAGTAATGAGATTGATCGGGGGGTTAAGGTTGATAAAAATCTTTTTCGTACAGGAGAAATATTATCTTTTAGATTAAATAAAGAGGATGCGGGTAAGTATTACTTTAAAAAGATTATCGATTATCATAATGAGGGGAATTATTATTTAAGATCTTTATTTTCAATGTATCTTTTAGAGGATGTTGCTATAGAAAGAAATAAGTATAAATCTATCATATTAACTGATTTTAGTAATTCTGATTTTGCAAAATATATCATTGATAAAGAGGGTTTAATAGTTGTTCATCATTCTTCTGAAGCGCTTAAAAAAGCGGAATTAGTTATGAAAGAAAAATACTCAAGTTCAATTTCGCTTTATAAAGATGTATTGAAAGTTGATAATTCTAATGAATCTTCTAAGGTAGCGGCTTACTTTTTAGGACAATATTATGATTATGAAATTTCTGAAATTGATAGTGCTAAATATTATTACGATTTTCTTGTTAATAAATATCCCTTTAGCCAACAAGCTATAATAGCTAAAAAAAGATTGGAGGCAATGGATGTTAAGTAAGTTCAGAGCAAAACTTCTTTCCATTAAATTTAGGGCTATTAGGCGATTTGTTATTACTGTTCTAGCAAAAATACCGAGAGACTTAGAAAGAGCAATAATTTTTGGAGACACCTTAAATCATTTTCTAATGATTTCACCATTCAGATATTTTTTTAAATTTAAAGTTCCAAAAGATATTCAAACCAATCTTTATGATTTAAGCTTTGCTTCGCCTTTGATTTCAGCTTCATTCAAAGACGACGTTAGTTCATTGCTTCAGTGGCAGTTATTGGGAATAGGCGGTATAACTTATAAAACAGTTCTGAAAAAGCCTTCAAAGGGCAATTTAAGGCCTAGAATACAGGAAATAAGATATCAGGGAGAGTATGGAATACTTAATTCGTTAGGTTTGCCAAACAAAGGGGTTGAAAAATTTAAATTATCTATACCCAACAAGAAGCTGATAAATTTTAATCGTCCAATTGGGGTTAGCATTGGAGGAAATTCTGATAAGGAATATTTTGAAGTTTTTAATTCAATAGATAGGTATTTGAATTCTGTTGATTATGATCAATTTTTTTATGAGATAAATATAAGTTGTCCTAATACAGAGGATGGTAAATGCTTAAGCGATGATTTAGATAGTCTAAAAAAACTACTAGAAAAATTTAGAAATGTTTCTTCTAGAGTAATTTTTGTAAAAGTTTCCCCAGATAGTTCAGTTGATGACATTCTTTCAATATGCAATATTTTATCTAAAATTGAAAAGACGGTCATTAATGTTGGTAACTCAAAATATGTCAGAGCAAGCAATGTAGGTTTAACGCAAAAAACTTTCTCTAAAGAAGGAGGAGGTCTAAGCGGAAAATATCTTTACAAAAATACATTGAAGATGGTCCAGTTGATTTCTTCAAAATACTCTATTCCAATCGTTGCTACTGGTGGAGTTTGTTCTTATGAGCAAGTAAAACAACTTTTAGATAATGGTGCCACCTTAACTGGAATGGCAACCTTGTTAGTAACAGATCCACTATTAATTCCTCAAATAAATCAAAGGCTTTCTAATGAATAAAAAAATTCTTCTTTCAATCATATTCCTCCTTATATCATGCGGTTCTAGCATAGCTTATGGAGATTATGTTAATACGACAGGAATGTCTCGCAAGCAAATTGAATCAATAAAAAATCATCCTAAAACTCAAATAGGTATTGCTTCTTATTACGGAAAGAAGTTTCAAAAGAAAAGAACTGCTAATGGTGAAATTTTTAATATGTATAAAGTGAGCGCAGCGCATAAATCATATCCTCTTGGAACAAAAGTAAGAGTTACTAATCTTGAAAATGGAAAATCGTTGAAGTTGGTAATAAACGATAGAGGGCCATTTGTCAGCGGAAGAATAATCGATTTGTCTTACAAAGCTGCTAGAAAATTAGGCTTTGTAAATCAAGGTACAGTTAAGGTTAGAATTGATGTCCTAAGGCTTGGCGATAACAAGTATTACAAATGAAAAAGGTTTGCTGTATAGTAAATCCAGTTAGTGGTTTAAAGAAATCACTTAAAGTATTTTATCAATATAAAAAAGTTCTAGAAAATTCACAGTTTGAAGTTACGTTATTTGTTTCTGAATACCAAAATCATATCAAAGAATTCACCTCAACAATCGATAAAAATTCTTTTGATAGAATTATAATTTTTGGCGGCGATGGCACAATAAATGAAGTAGTTAATGGACTTTATTATTCAAATAAATTACATATTTTTGATATTGGAATTATTCCAACTGGATCAGGGAATTCGGTAGCTCACGATATAAATGCATTAGACTTAGATGATGCAATTAGAATATGTGCTGGAAATAATGTAGCAAAAATGGATGTTAACGAGGTTGATTTTGATAATTTCTCTCAACTTAGTGTCAGTGTTTTAGGCTGGGGAATGTTTTCATTTGGAAATATCCGAGCTGAAAAATTAAGGTTTCTTGGTCCAATAAGATATGATGTTGCTTCTATAATAACTCTTCTTGAGAAAAAAATGCATACTGCAGAGATTACCATGGATGGGACTAGCAAATCTTTAACATGTGCTTTTATTGTTGGATGTAATAGTGTTTATACTGGAAAGGGAATGATGGTTGCTCCTAATGGAGGATTTTTTGATAGGAAGATTGAACTTGTGATTGTAAAAGACGATGTTACCAGATTACAGATTGCCGATGTTTTTAAGAAAGTCTATAAAGGTACACATATTGAGTTGCCCTTTGTAGAAACTATCCAGGTTGATAATTTTTCTATAAATCCTTCAAAAATGAGTTTTTATAATATAGATGGAGACATTGTTAAAAGTAGGAATGCTTATGTAAAAGTTATTCCTGAAGCAATTAGTCTTTTGATATAAACAAATAATTCCTATTTTGACAAATGTCGTCATTACAATCTAGAATTTTGATTGGATTAATAGGTTTTCCGTCGGTAATCTATATCATTATTAACCATATTCTTTTATTTAATCTTTTAGTTTCCGTTTGTTTTGTTCTTGCATTTAACGAGTATTTAAAAATTATTAAAAGTTTTTCAAATAACGCTTTTTGGATAGTTTTTGGAGTAATATATATTTTCGGTAGTTTTGCGTCTTTGATATTTTTAAGAAATATTGAAATCGTCGGTTCTCCATTTACATTTCTTTTATTTGCAGGAGTGATGGTAAATGATTCAATGGCTTTTATTGTAGGAAAACTATTAGGAGGGCCAAAAATTTTACCAAAAATATCACCTAAAAAAACGTATTCAGGTTTATTTGGAGGACTTGCAGGTTCCATTATTTTCATATATTTAGCTGATAATTTTTTCTTAAGTAGCTTTGATAATTTTTCTCTGAATTTTAGAGATAAAGTTTTTTTACTTTTTGTATTTAATATTGTCGGATTTATTGGAGATGGCTTTGAATCTTTTCTTAAAAGAAAGGCTAAAATTAAAGATTCATCTAGTCTTCTTTTAGGGCATGGAGGAATGTTAGATCGATTAGACTCTTTAATATTGACAACACCAGTAACAATGTTTTATGTTATTGCTTATTATTTATGAGTAAGAAAATCAAATCAATTTTGGCTACCGACTGCGGTAGTACTACCACCAAAGCTGTTCTCATAGAATGGAAAGAAGACAGGTACAAGTTGACGTTTAGAGGTGAGGCCCCAACTACAGTGGAGGCACCTTTTGAAGATGTAACCAAAGGGGTTTTAAATGCTGTAATGGAGGTAGAAGAACTTTCTGGAAGAACTATACTCGATGGTGATAAAATTATCACTCCTGATAATGGAACAAGCGGTGTAGATATTTATGTTTCCACTAGTTCAGCTGGCGGAGGCTTGCAAATGATGGTTGCAGGTGTTGTTAAGTCTATGTCTGGTGAAAGCGCAGAAAGAGCAGCGCTTGGAGCAGGGTCGATTGTTATGGACGTTCTAGCTTCAAATGATGGAAGGCTCCCGCATGAAAAAATAACAAGAATTAGACAATTACGTCCAGATATGATTTTATTATCTGGTGGTACAGATGGAGGAACAACTACTCACGTTATGGAGTTGGCAGAAATTCTAGCTGCTGCAAATCCGCGTCCAAGATTAGGACAAAATTATAAGTTGCCTGTTATTTATGCAGGAAATAATAAAGCGCAAGATTCAATTAAAAAGACACTTGGAGAAATATCAGATTTAGACATTGTTGATAATATTCGACCTGTTTTAGAACAAGAAAATCTTGAACCTTCAAGAGATAAAATACATGATTTATTTATGGAGCATGTTATGGCACAAGCACCAGGATATAAAAAACTTATGTCTTGGACCGATGCACCAATTATGCCTACACCAGGAGCTGTAGGATCTTTAATCGAAATGATTGCTAAAAAAGAGAATATCTCTGTTGTAGGAGTAGATATTGGTGGCGCTACAACAGATATTTTTTCTGTTTTTGAAGGAAAATTTAATAGAACCGTAAGTGCTAATTTAGGTATGAGTTATTCAATATGTAATGTACTTGCTGAGTCAGGTTTAGACAATGTTTTAAGATGGGTTCCTTTTGATATTGATAGGAGTGAACTAACTAATAGAATTGGTAATAAAATGATTCGACCAACTACAGTTCCTCAATCTCTTGAGGAGCTAGTTATTGAACAGGCTATTGCTAGAGAAGCTTTAAGATTGTCTTTTATTCAACATAAAGAGTTTGCTACAAGCTTAAAAGGTGTTCAATCTGAAAGAACGATTTCAGATGCATTTGAGCAATCTTCAAGTGGACAATCTCTTGTAAATATGATGGAATTAGATCTTTTAGTTGGGTCTGGAGGAGTTCTTTCTCATGCCCCAAGAAGGCAGCAGTCCGCTAGAATGTTAATAGACTCATTTATGCCAGAGGGTATAACCCAATTAGCTGTTGATTCTATATTTATGATGCCACAATTAGGAGTATTAGCCAATATAGATAAAGAAGAATTAAAAGACGATGCTAGTCAGGCAGCGTTAGAAGTTTTTGATAATGACTGCTTAATTCGACTAGGAACCTGTGTTACTCCAGTTGGAAGCATAAAGCCTAATTCTAAAATGGCTGATATAACTTTAACTTTTAATGATGGAACTGTTAAAGATCTTGTAATTAATGAAGGAACATTAGAAATGATGGAGTATCCTTATGAAGAAGTTAAAATTTCAATAAAACCAGTAAGAGGAATAGATGTTGGTGCAGGTAAAGGTGAAGCCTTGGATTCTGTAATTTATGGAGGGGTAGTTGGATTAATTTTTGACGGAAGAAATCGTCCTATTACACTATCAAAAGAATCAAATAAAAGAATTGATAGCTTATTAAGTTGGTCCAAAGCTGTAGATGAATATCCAAAGGGAGAAGTTTTTTAATGGCACATTCATATACTCCTGGTTTAAAAGTTTTAAAGAAAACAATTTTTAAAAAAGAAAGAATTCTTCCTTTAAAAGGAGATGTTTTAGTTAAAGAGGGTGATGTCTTAAATCCTGACACTATTGTTGCATCAACAAATTTGCCCGGTAATGTACAAATGTTAAAAGTAAGTAACATTTTGAATATTGATCCAAAAGATGTTGTTGAGGCGCTTAAAGTTAAAGAAGGACAGGCTGTTAAAAAAGGTGACCTCATAGCTGAAACAGCTGGTGTATTTGGGATGTTTAAATCATCTGTTGAAAGTCCTGTAGATGGAACTATTGAATCTGTTTCTCAAAGTACTGGTAGAATTGTGGTTCGTGAAGCTCCTGTGCCAGTTGAAGTAGATGCATATGTTAGCGGTAAAGTAGATGAGGTAATTGAAAACGAAGGTATCATTCTCTCGTCTCATGCTGCATTTATTCAGGGTATTTTTGGTATAGCAGGCGAAAAAAGAGGAGATTTAGTTTTAGTTTCTTCTAGTTCTTCCGAAGAATTGACTGCAGAGCAAATTACTGCTGATATGAAAGGTAGAATTCTGATTGGTGGGTCTTTTTTAAGTCTTGAAGCTTACAAAAAAGCGCTAAGTGTCAATGTTGCTGGAATTGTTGTTGGAGGTTTTAATTATTATGATTTGAAAGCGGTTTTAGGTTACAATCTTGGAGTTGCTATTACAGGTACAGAAAAATTAAATACAGCCTTAATAGTTACTGAGGGTTATGGATCTATTCCAATGAGTGAAGCTACATACTCTCTATTAAAAGATAATGTTGGTAAAGCAGCCTCAATTAATGGAGCTACACAAATTAGAGCAGGTGTTATTCGACCAGAAATTGTAATTCCTATTGATAGTTCTAATTCTGAAAACGATAGTGAATCTAAAATGCCAAAAGGGATTCAGGAAGGAAGTACTGTTAGGGTTATTCGTTCACCAAATTTTGGTAAAATTGGTACAGTAGTATCTTTGCCATCTGAGCTTAATAAGATGGAATCTGAAACAATGGTTAGGGTTGCTGAAATTAATATTGCTGGAGAAAATTTTTTAATTCCAAGAGCAAATCTTGAGATGGTTGAAACAGATGAATAAATCTTTAAATATAGACGATAAAGTATTTCTAACTAGAATGGCTGAAGAAGTAATAGCACGAAGATTGACTACACCGTCAATCTTTTTTTTAGAAATGATGAAACCGTTAAATTTTGTTGGAAGTCAAGCAATGATTTTTTTTGGACCAATAATTAGTGCATTTGTCAAAACAGATAGTTATTATAAGGCTGCTGAGATTTTTGAGAATCATCACAGTGTAGAATTTTTAATTCAAGAGATAGAAAGATTAGACAAAAATGAATAATAAATATCAAGTATATGCAGGTGGAATAGTAGGAATTTTACTACTTACTTTTGCACTGTCATCTCTTCCTGATTCTCTCAATTTTTTTAGAGAAGAAAAATCTGCAATGTTCGCTTTTACGTTAACTGTTATTATGATTATGTTATATGAAGTGAGGCTTGCTAAAAATTCTTCTGAAAAAACTTTTTTAAGAACCATTCCTGGACTAAAAGCAGTTGAAGAAGCAGTTGGAAGATCTACAGAAATGGGCAGACCTATTTTGTATGTTCCTGGTATTATGGATATGAATGAAGTTGAAACTGTCGCTGGTGTTGTTGTTTTAGGCCATGTTGCTAATATGACTGCACAGTATGAAACAGAACTTGATGTACCTGTTGCTAGAGCGATTGTAATGCAATCTGCAAGACAGGTTGCCAAAGAAGCATATATGACTCAAGGTAGACCTGAAATGTATAATGAAGATATGGTTCACTATGTAACAGATGATCAGTTTGCTTATGCAGCTGCTGTAAATGGTATTATGCAAAGAGATGAACCTGCAGCATGTCTTTATATGGGTAAATTTTTTGCAGAATCTTTATTGTTTGCTGAAACTGGTAATAGTATTGGTGCTATTCAAATAGCTGGTACTGGTTCTCAAACTCAAATTCCATTCTTTGTTACAGCATGCGACTATACCTTAATGGGAGAAGAGTTTTTTGCTGCTAGTGCTTACTTGTCGGAGGAGCCAGAACTAATCGCGGGAATTACAGCTCAGGATATTATCAAAGTGTTACTCATTGGATTTATTATGCTTTCTATAATTTCAAGAGCATTTTTTGATTTAGGTTTAACTGATTTTAACCTTATTACTTGTTTAAACTTATAATATGTTACTAAAAAGATATATCCCAATTGGTATTGTTGCATTTTTCGGAACACTTACATTGAGTGCATGGTTTATTGATAATGAAACCATAGAAACGTTTGCCAATGATGATGCTACCCAGTTCTTCGATATAATCGCAGCATTTGCTGTTTTCTTAGGAGCACTGAATCTATTAAAACTTCAATTTATTAAAGTACTTAAGCAGCAGTCAGGTTGGCAGTATAGCGCTGTTGCAATTACCTCATTCTTTTTTGCATTCATTATTGGGTTTTTTATAAGAGGTGCATATTTTGTTGGAGAAGAAGTATATTTTAGTCAAGGAGCCGCAGAAGAGGCAATTTTATCTTTAGGTTCTTCTGAACAAATTGTTCCAGTTGATTGGGGAGCACATGTTCAAACTGATGGAAGTTTATTCCAATGGATGTTTAAATATATCTTCTCACCACTATCTGCAACTATGTTTGCATTGTTAGCATTTTTTGTAGCATCAGCTTCTTTTAGAGCATTTAGAGCTCGAAATCTCGAAGCATCCTTATTGCTAGTCGCTGGAATTATTATCATGCTTGGTAGAGTTCCTGTGGGAAGTTTAATTTCTTCATGGGTAATTATGTATATTATTGCTTTTTCAGTTGGTTTTGGAGTCAATGCATACACTAGGAATCGTAATATGGCTCTTGGATGGGTATTAGGAAGCTTTGGTTTAATTACCGGATTAGGATTTACTATGGGTTGGCCAGTAGATCAGCCAGCTATTTTTTATCTACCTGCACTTCAGGAATGGATTTATTTGGTTCCTAATTTAGCTGGATCAAGAGCAATTTTAATTGGTATTGGACTTGGAATTGTCGCAACAAGTCTTAGATATATTTTTGGATTAGAAAAATCGTATTTAGGAGAGTAGTGAAGTATTTAGAAGATATTATATTGAAGCTTGGAGCTGTTGACAGAAGAATTATTTTCTTGTTAATAGGTTTAGCAGTGCTTATACCATTATTAACTCCTATTAGTTTGCCTGTTAGAGAAACTCCAACTACTGTTAAGTTTTATGAAGGAATCGATAATATTCCAAAAAATTCTAAGGTATTAGTTTCATTTGATTATGGTCCAAGTACTATGCCAGAAATTCACCCAATGAATGTCGGTGTTTTAAGACATATGCTTCGAAATGGACATAAAATTTATATTTCATGTTTATGGCCAGATGGTATTTATATGGCTTTAGATGCGTTAGAAGAAATCACAGATGAAGTAAATCCTGATAATCAATCAACCTTTGATATTAAAGAGTATGAAGATTATGTGTTGTTAGGCTATAGACCGGGTGCTGAAGCTGTTATTAAAGGGCTTGCGAGCGATTTACGTAAAGTGTATACAGTCGATGCCAAGGGTAGATTTATCGATGATATTGAAATGATGGACGAGATTAAAAATTTAAATGATTTTGCTTATATCTATAGCGGTTCTGCTGGATACCCTGGAACATTTGAATGGGTAAAATATGGCGGAGATCCTACGGGAGTTCCAATGTCATCAGGAACAACTTCTGTCCAAGTAAACGAAGTTATTCCTTATGTGCAAACCGGACAATTAATTGGTTTGTTGGCTGGAATGCCTGGAGCAGCAGAATATGAAAAATTAATAGCTTCTCCTGGGATAGCAATTCAAGGAATGGCAGCGCAATCATTTGCTCATATAGTTATTGTAATATTTATTGTATTTGGAAATTTAGCATTTTTTATTAAGCAACGAAGAGATAGGAAGTATTAATGACTTTTTCTGCAATTTTAGGAGCATGGATAGCAGCGTTTTTAACGTTGGGTATATTTTCTTATCTTTACAAGGATAACCCATTCTATAAAATTGCTGAGAATGTTTTTGTGGGTGTTTCAGCTGCATATGTTGCAGCGATAAGTTTTTGGACACAGATTTATCCAAATCTTTTTGGAAGACTATTTCCAAAAGATGGACCTCTGTCATTTACTGGTTTAGAATTTGACTTTAATCATGAATTTAATATCCTATATTTATTTCCACTTATTTTAGGCTTAATGATGTTATTAAGCGTATTTCAGCAGTTTAATTGGATGGCTAGGTGGGGAATTGCTTACACAGTTGCGATAGCTGCTGGTCTAAAGGCTTTTGGCTATTTAAACTCAAATGTTTTAAACCAAGTAAAAGCAAGCTCAGTAGACCTTTTTAGTGGATCGTTGCCATTTTTTAGCCTCGGTGGAGATAGTGTTTTTAACAATATTGTTCTCTTAGTTGGTACTATAAGTTCTCTGATGTATTTTTATTTTTCAAAAGAGCAAACAGGTAATTTTGGAAGATTTACTCGTCTAGGTATTTATTTTCTAATGGTTAGTTTTGGAGCTTCGTTTGGATTTGCAGTTATGGGAAGAATCTCCTTGCTTATTGGAAGATTTAATGACTTGATTGATTATTCATCTGCTGATTACAATTTTGCAACTTTTTATGTATTATTATTTATTATTGTCGTTTTAGGTTTTTGGTCCTTCAAAAACCGTGAAAAATAGGAGTGTCTTAAATGAAAAAATCTGAAATAAGAAGCGTCATCGGTGAAAGTATTTTAGCTGATGGAATGTCTCCAATAATCGATCTTGAAAAATCACATGGTTCATGGTTAGTAGATAAGGTAAGCGGAAAAGAGTACCTGGATTTATTTTCTATGTTCGCTTCGTTGTCAGTAGGATATAATCATCCTTATGTTCTTGAACAGTCAGAAAGGTTAAGAATTGCTGCAATAAATAAGCCAACAAATTCAGATGTCTATTCTCAAGAAATGGCTGAATTTGTTCAAACATTCAAAAGAGTTGCTCAACCTGACTATTTACCATTATCATTTTTTATTGAGGGTGGTGGATTAGCAGTAGAAAATGCGCTTAAGGCTGCTTTTGATTGGAAGAGAAGAAAGAATTTAGCTAAAGGAAGCTCTGCTAAAGGAGAAAAAGTAATCCACTTTAAACAGTGCTTTCATGGAAGAACAGGTTACACAATGTCCTTAACAGATTCTCCTGATAAAAGAAAAACAATGTACTTTCCAAAATTTGATTGGCCTAGAGTAACTAATCCTAAAATTACATTCCCTATTGAGGATAATATTGATCATATCATTGAACTTGAAAATCAAGCTATCAAAGAGATAAAAGATGCTATTAGTGCTAATCCAGATAATATTTCATCTATAGTTATTGAGCCTATTCAAGGTGAGGGTGGAGATAATCATTTTAGATGTGAGTTTATGCGATCGTTAAGAAATATCGCTGATGAGAACGACATTATCTTAATTTATGATGAAGTACAAACTGGCGTTGGTGTTACAGGAAAGATGTGGGCTCATCAACATTTTGCAACAAGTAATTGCACTAATGGTTGCTCATGCGGAGCAGACCTTTCTGCAAAGCCTGATATAATTTCTTTTGGTAAGAAAACTCAGGTTTGTGGAGTTGCTGCAAGCACCAGATTTGATGAAGTTGAAGGTAATGTTTTTCGCGAATCTAGTAGAATCAATTCAACCTGGGGCGGTAGCTTGGTCGATATGGTTAGGCTAACTATTTACCTTGAATTGATTGAAAAAGAAAATTTAGTAGACAAGGCAGCAAAGTCTGGTGAGTATTTGTTAAAAAGTATTCATGAACTACAGAATGAATTTCCTTCATTGGTTTCAAATTCTAGAGGAAAGGGATTATACTGTGCATTTGATTTACCATCTAGTGATGACAGAGACAAGCTTGCTGGCTTATTATTAGACGAGGGATCTATTTTGCTAGGTTCTGGAAATTATTCTATAAGATTTAGACCGCATTTAAACGTTACTGAAGATGATATTAACTTTGGTATAGATTGTTTTAGAAGAGCTCTTAATAAACTATCATAATGTCTGACAAAGGCCATTTATTTGTCGTTGGAACTCCAATTGGCAATCTTGAAGATATAACTTTGCGTGCTATTTCTACGCTTAAAGATGTAAATATCATATTAGCTGAGGATACTAGAAATTCAAAAAAATTACTTTCTGCGCATGGTATTCAAACAAGAATGATGAGTTACCATGAGCATAGTAGCGAGAAAGAATCTCAAAAAATAGTTGATCTGCTTTTAGAAGGAAGTGACTTAGCGTTAATTTCAGATGCAGGAACTCCAACCATAAGCGACCCTGGATACGGTCTTATAAGAGAGTGTATAAAGCATGAAATAAGAATCATTCCAATTCCAGGAGTATCAGCAATTACTGCAGCAATGAGCGCTTCTGGACTACCTTCAGATTCATTTACTTTCCATGGCTTTCTTCCTCAAAAAAAAGGAAGATTAAAAAAAATTCAAGACTTATCTCATATAGATAATACAATTATTTTATTCGAAAGCCCTTATAGGCTGGTAAAAACATTAACACAATTACTAGAGAGTCTAGGAGATCGTTCTGTCGTTGTTGGAAGAGAATTAACTAAGTTGTATGAAGAAATTATTAGAGGTAATTTATCAAAAGTACTTGAGTATTTTTCTAAATCAAAAGTAAAAGGTGAAATTGTAATAATGATAGGAAAAAAAGATGACAGAATCCATTTCTAGCGGAAAGTTTATAACTGTTGAAGGAATTGATGGTTGCGGAAAAACAACCCAAGCTGAATTTATTATTGATGGATTAGTAGAAGCGGGTTTATCTGCAAAGCTTGTTAGAGAGCCCGGCGGAGATCCTATTTCTGAATCTATCAGGAAATTATTGCTTCATGCTGAAGAATCTATGTCTGACAGAGCAGAAGCATTGCTTATGATTGCAAGCAGAGCTCAACTTACAGACAAGGTTATTCTTCCTCAGATTATAGATGGAAAATGGGTTGTTGCGGATAGGTATGCTGATTCGACTTTGGCCTATCAAGGCGGAGGAAGGGGATTGAGCGTAAATTCATTAGATATGATTAATGAATTTGGTACTTATACATTAAAGCCTGACCTAACTTTTTTTATAGATATATCTGTTGATATTGCAAATTCTAGAATGCGAGTAGAAAGAGATAGAATTGAGAAAGAGGGAAATGATTTTCAGCAAAGAGTAAGAGATCAATACTTAAAACTCAGCGAAAAAGATTCCGATAGGGTTGTCGTTATAAATGGAGATAAATCTATTGATGAAATTAAAGCTGATATTTGGACTCATATGAAGGAAAAATTTAAAATATGAAGATTTTAAAAACTTCTTTATACGCATTCTTTTTATTAGCAGTTATTTCTTTTGGCTTTGTTCGAAGTCAACAAATGGATATTTATAGAGAAATTGCTCGATCACAGCAACAGATCATGACAGTATATAAATATCTTCTTACTGAATATATTCATGAGTTAGATGTCCAGGAGCTTACTACTAGAATTATCGATTCAATGCTTTCAAACTTTGATCCTTATACAGAATATTATGAGCAAAAAGATCTTGAGGATCTTTCTGTTAAAACAGAAGGTGAATTTAGCGGTGTAGGATTAGAGATTTACATGTATGAAGATCAATTGACTGTTGTTAGCCCAATCGAGGGATCTCCTGCTTCTAGATCTGGAATATATACTGGTGATGCCATTATGAATATTGATGGTGTAGCAACTGAAGGGTTAGAGCTAAAAGATGCTACAAGTAAAATCAGAGGTAAGGCTGGAACAGAAGTTATTTTAACAATCAAAAAGCCAATAACCGGTGAAATACAAGATTATCCAATTGTTAGAGATGTTATTACCATTAAAGATATCCCATTTTATGGTATGGTGGATGATAATGTCGGCTATTTAAGAATTACTAATTTTTCTATTAATACTGCCACTGAAACCAAGGATGCGATAATCAGCTTAATGCAAGAAGGTGCAGGTAGCGTTGTTATAGATTTAAGAGATAATCCAGGAGGATTATTATCATCATCGCTGGATTTATTAGATTTAATTCTACCAAAAAATTTAGATCTTGTTTCAACAAAGGGTAGAGAAGGAAAAAACATCAAGAATTACCAAACGTTAAATAATGCTCTTATACCAGAAAGTATTAACTTAGCTGTTCTTATTAATGGTGGTAGCGCTTCTGCTAGCGAGATTGTTGCTGGTGTATTGCAAGATCACGATAGGGCTGTTGTATTAGGAAGCCAATCTTTTGGTAAAGGCTTGGTTCAAACTGTGATTGGTATCAACCAAGATACAGCTTTAAAAATTACCAATTCTAAATATTACATTCCAAGCGGTAGATCGTTACAAAAAAGAGAGTTTATTGATGATGAGCTAATTGCTAACTCATCTGCTATTGCTGATAGTTTATTTCAAACAAAAGCTGGAAGAACTGTGAAAGGCGGCGGAGGAATTTCCCCTGATATAGTTGTTACAGATGAAGGATCTTATCCTTTAGCAGCTGCAATTTTAAGAAATGGTGCATATTTTAAATTTGTTCAACAAAATAGTGATAAATATACATCAATAGATGAGGTTTTAGCGGACCCAGATTTGATGCTAAAATTTGAAACTTTCGTTACTGAAAATGATATTAGTGGTTATGTTGATGGACAAGAAGATTTAAGACTTGCTAAAGATAAACTTGCCAATGAAGATGAAAAAAATCTGTTTATGAATAACGCATTCAGCGTGATTGAGAAGCAGATACAAAAAACACAGTCTCTCATGTTCGAAGATGAAAAAAAGCTTATTCAGCGCGTTCTTCACGGTGAATTTGCATTTTACTACAATGGTTATGAAGGCCGATACAATCTATATTTAAAAGATGACAAAGTTGTTTTAAAAGCTTTAGAGCTTTTCGCTGACGAATCAAAATATTTATCAATTCTATCTAATTCTGAATCAGCTGAAGTTGCATTGAGCAATAACTAGATATGAGCTCAGAAATGAGACATCTTGGACTAGATATCGGTAAGTTCTTAAAGGAGAAAAATATAACCAAAATTTTTACACTGTGCGGTGGACATATTTCACCAATTCTTGTCGGGTGTGAAAAAGAAAATATTGATGTTATTCAGGTAAGAGATGAAGTGTCTTCAGTTTTTGCTGCAGATGCAGTATCAAGATTGACTGATTCGATTGGCGTTGCAGTTGTCACAGCTGGACCCGGAGTTACAAATACAGTAACTGCAATTAAAAATGCCCAAATGGCCCAATCTCCTTTGTTGTTAATTGGTGGAGCAGCAGCTACTCTTTTAAAAGGAAGAGGATCTCTTCAAGATATTGATCAAATTTCATTGCTTAAAACATATGTAAAATCAGCTATTAGCGTTTCTAAAGCAAGAGATGTGATACCAACACTAGCAAATGCCATTAATATTGCAAATTCAGGCGTTCCTGGGCCCGTATTCGTTGAATTACCAATAGATCTATTATATCCCGAACATGATATTAGAAAAGAGCATATAAGTAAGCTTCCAAAAGCAGGTCTTTTAGCAAAGTTGATGAGTTGGTATGTAAATAGACATTTAGATGACTTGTTTTCAACAAAAAAATCTTCAATCAAAGTAAAACCAATGAAAGATTTTAAGTTAAATCAAAAGAAAATTGATAGCGCAGCATTAAGTATAGTTCGTGCAAAAAAACCAGTATTTGTTCTTGGTAATCAAGTCACGCAAAACAAGGAATTTTTATCAATGTTTTTAAAAAGTATTAAAAAGTTAAATGTTCCAACTTTCACTTCGGGAATGGCAAGAGGATGTTTTGGAAAAGAAGATTCTTTTTTCTTTAAGCATAATCGTAAACATGCTCTTAAAAATGCAGATGTTGTTGTTACTTTGGGAGTGCCATTAGATTTTAGATTGGGCTATGGATTTTCAATTAATAAAGAGGCTGACTTAATTGCAATAAATAAGTCAAAAGATGATTTGAAAAAAAATAGAAAGCCAGAGATTGGGATTAATGGTGATCCAGCCAGAATTATGCATGAGATTGGAAAAATAATTAATGCGCCATCTTGCAAGGATTGGATAGATGAGTTAACGATTCTTGAAAAAGAAAGAGAAGAAGAAATTAAGCTTTTATCAGAAGAAAAATTTGAAAATGTAAATCCTATTTTTCTCTGCAAATCGATTGATGAATTGATTGACGACGAAAGTATTTTAGTTGCAGATGGAGGAGACTTTGTTGGTACTGCGTCTTATACGATTAAGCCAAGGCAGGCTTTGGGATGGCTAGACCCAGGTCCTTTTGGAACATTAGGCGTTGGTGGCGGTTTTGCCATTGGCGCAAAATCTTCTTTGCCACATAAGGAGGTTTGGGTGCTATATGGAGATGGGGCTAGTGCTTACAGTCTAGCTGAATTTGATACTCTTTGTAGACATAAACTTCCTGTTATTGCTGTTATTGGAAATGATGCATCTTGGCAGCAAATTGCTAGAGAACAAAAGCAAATGCTAGGGAGTAATATTGGAACAAAATTAGCTTTTAATTCTTATGAAAAAGTTGTCGAAGGTTATGGAGGAAAAGGATATCTTGTAGAAAAGCAGGATACTTTAATTGACACCCTTAAGCAAGCGAAAGAAGATGCCAAGCTTGGATATCCCGTTCTAGTAAATGTAAAGCTTTCAAAGTCAGATTTTAGAAAAGGATCAATATCTGTATGACATCAAAAATAAAATTAATAACAATTCTTATCATGTCATGTTTTTATATGAATGTTGGAGTAAAACATTTTGTTGAACCAGAATGGTTTTTGCAGATTATGCCTCCTCAGTTTCCCAGTCATTATGCGGCAGTATACTTAAGTGGATTTTTTGAACTATTATTTGGATTTATGTTAATTAATCCAAGAACTCGCTTTGTAGCTGGTTGGGGAATTATTTTTATTATGATTACAGTTTTTCCAGCAAATTTATACCTAGCTGTATCAGATGGTATAGTGATGGGTATTAGCAAGGAGTTGGCATGGGCTAGATTGCCTTTTCAATATCTTTTTATTGGCTTAGCTTATTGGCATGCAAAAGATATTTGAAAAAATACTAAATAAAGTTATGCAATTTTTTGCTTGGTTTATTATTAATTCAAAAGATGATTAGAGGAGTTACTGATGTTTAAAAAGATATTTATAGTGTTTTCGTTTCTAGGTTTTTTAATGGCGAATTCTCCCAAAGTAATTTTAATTACTGGAACAGCGCTCGGTATTGGAAAGTCTACTGCAGAATACTTAATTGATAAAGGTCATATTGTTTATGGGGGAGATATTCTCGTTAAAGAGAACTTATATTTAAATGATATTGGTGGAGTAGCACTTGAAATGGATGTCACAAATCAAGAGCATATTGATCAAGCGGTTCAGCAAATCATTAATGAGCATGGAAGAATCGATGTTCTAGTTAATAATGCTGGTTTAGGCATATATGGAGCTATTGAGGAAGTCACTATGGAGGACGCATATTATCAATACGATGTTAATTTGTTTGGAGTGGCTAGAGTTACAAAATCAGTTCTGCCTCATATGAGAGAGCAAAAAAGTGGAACGATAATTAACATCAGTTCGGTGTTAGGAGAAACCTATGGTCCTTTAGCAGGGTGGTATTTATCCACCAAGCATGCTTTAGAGGGTTGGTCAGATGCGTTAAGAGTAGAATTGAAGGAATTTGATATTGATGTAGTTATAGTTCAGCCTGGAGCTATAAATACTAACTTTTTTAATGTTTCTAGAAGCTATCTTGATAAATATAAACAAGACTCTGATTATGTTCATTTGTATGGTGAGCCAGTTACAGATTCTGAAAACTCAGTACTTTCAAATCAATCAGAACCAATTGTGATTGCAAAAGTGATAAATAAAGCTATAAATGCCCGTAATCCAAAAACAAGATATGCTGCTGGAGCTTATAGTAAGCTGGGAATATTTTTAAGAAGAATTATGACAGATAAAATGTTTGATAGATTCATTCTTTTTATTAACTGATTTAAAAAAAGGAGACAGAGATGTTTAAAAAACTAATTTTATCAATGTTGTTAGTTGGAAGTGTTTTTGCAACTGATAAGCAAAAAGTTGTATTAATTACTGGTACTGCTCACGGTATTGGAAAATCTACCGCGCAATACTTAATAGAAAAAGGGCATATTGTTTACGGCGGAGATATCTTAGTTGAAGAGAATTTATATCTCAACGATATTGGTGGAGTAGCGTTAGTGATGGATGTTACAAAACAAGACCATGTTGATAATGCTATCAATCAAGTTATTGCAGAGCAAGGAAGAATAGATGTTTTGGTAAATAATGCTGGGATTGCTGTTGGAAGTGCTATAGAAGATGTTTCTATGGAAGATGCGCTGTATCAATTTGAAGTAAACTTATTTGGTATTGGTAGAACAGTTAAAGCAACTTTACCGCATATGCGCGCACAGGGAAGTGGGACTATTATTAATATTTCCTCCGTGCTAGGTAAAGCATATAATCCGCTTTATGGATGGTATGTGTCATCTAAGCATGCTCTTGAAGGATGGTCTGATGTGCTTAGATTGGAAGTTGAACAATTTGGAATAGATGTGGTAATTATTGAGCCAGGTCTAATTAAAACAAATATCGGTAATTATTCTGCAAGATATTTTGAAAAATATAGTAAAAATTCAGTTTATGCAGACTTCTATAATTCTGACGATTCAGAAGATAATAGTTTTGATGATTATTCAGACCCAATTGTTATTGCAAAAGTGATCAATAAAGCCATTGATGCAAAAAATCCTAAAACAAGGTATTCTGCAGGAGCTTATAGCTGGATACTTTTGACAATGAGAAGTATATTACCCGATAGATGGTTTGATAAATTAATTTCAAACGTTACAGGTTAATTTAATTTTTGAAAATTGGGGCGATTAGCTCAGTTGGTTAGAGTATCTGCTCGACACGCAGAGGGTCACTGGTTCGAATCCAGTATCGCCCACATTAGACATAAAGTTCATTGACGACGACAAAAAGGGCTACTTCGGTAGCCCTTTGTTATTCAATAGATTATCCATAAAAACGACATTAGACGACAATTAAAGGGTACTACAAATGGACTACAAATTCTCAACCAAAATTCTCAACCTAAATCAAAAACAAGGCGGGGTAGGGTAATAGTATATTTCACACACACATTCTAAAATAATTTTTTGTAATTTTTAAGAACTTAAAACTATACTGGATACAATATGAGTAAGAAATATAATGAAATTATAAGAGATAGTGAGAATTACAAAGACGAGGTAGATTCGGAAACTCAATTTAGAGATGAGTTAGTCAAAAGAGAAAAACTAATGAGAGAACAAGAAAAGAAAAATCCAATCAAATCCAAGTTTGGTGATTATAATGAAAGAATAACTAAAGATATGGATAAGAAAAAGGAAAGAAGCAAATGATAGTTTCAGTCTTGTGGATAACAGGGGGAAGAACAATTCTCTTATACAATTTAAACTAATTTTTTGTATATTTTCTAATGAGCAATTATAGCAAATTTTTAATTTTATTTTTTTCAGCATGGTTTATCTTGGAAGTCTACTTTTATTTTACTCCTTTATCTTCTTCAGAGATTGCACAATATTATGAAGAGTATATTGTTGAGGATATTGCGGATTTTTACAATTTCCCAATTGAAGATATTCAATCCATTAACTTCTCATTAGTTGAAACATCTTCTAATGAGTATAAAGGAGTTATTGATTTAGATATTGATAGTCAGTCCACTTATCTAAAAGATATCATATTAAAAGTGACATTGTATTATGATGGAGATAGTGCTGTTTGGGAATTTTTCCAATAAACATTCTCAGCCTATAAGAAAAGAGGTGGGATAGGGTAAGGCGTCTTTATTGTTTCTTATTATTCATAAAAATCAATATCAATCAATGTTCTAGCAAATAAATTGTATATGATAGCTTCAAGAATACCTAGAATAAATCCAAAAACTGCGAAATAAATTGGCATCATAATTAAAGCGAGGTATGCAAGCAACGTTCCAAAATTGACAGAACCCGTTGTCAAAATATCATAGATAGTCCCACCAAATGAATATAATATTCCAGGGATGAAACCTAAACACCCTAAAAGAACTGCTTGAAATTTTGCAAATGAAAATATTTTTATTGTTTTCATAACATTTTCATTATTTATCTTAAAATCTTCTCCATTTTACGACCTTTCGCCAATTCATCTACCAACTTATCCAGGTATCTTACCTTTCGAACTAATGAATGATCAATTTCCTCAATACGATAACCGCATATCACACCTTTTATCAGATAAGCATTAGAATTCAAGTTTGCTTTTTGAAAAAAGGTTTCAAAAGTTGCTTCTTGACAAATCAATTCTTGTAATCTATTTTCATCAAATCCTGTCAACCATTCTATAGTCTGGTGAAGTTCTTCTTTTGTTCTTCCTTTTTTCTCTACCTTACTTATATAATGCGGATAAACAGACCCAAAGGTCATTTTCTGTATTCGTTTAATGTGTTCAGCGGTAAGTTTCATTATATCCTAACTTAGCTTTTAACTTAATTTAATGTAATTTTTTTTTACAATGATATAGTACAATAAACCAATTAATCTATCTTACTTCGGTAGCCTTTGCTGTTTCCAGAAGATATAAAACAATGGTAAACAATATGGTCTACAAATTTTCAACCAATATTCTCAACCTTCATCCCAAGCAAGACAGGATAGAGTGATAGTATAATTCACACACACATTCTCAAATAATTTTTTGTAAGTTTTAATGTGAACCAAAAAATTAAAAAATATTCAACCAGCGATTACGATCAATGCGTCAATATTTTCAAAAGTAATATACCCGAATATTTTGCAAAGGATGAGTTGTCTGATTTTCAAGATTATATTAAAAATATTTCAAAAACAAAAGACGGTTGGACTGATTCTTTTTATATTTTAAAAAGAGATAAAAAAATAGTGGGTTGTGCAGGTCTTGGATTAAATAAATCTAAAAAAATTGCAACATTAAGTTGGGGGATGGTTGATAAAAATTATCATAGAAATGGTATTGGTACCCAATTAACAAACTATAGATTGAACTTGCTCCAAAGTTATAAGTTGGATTTAAAAATTCGTTTAGACACTTCACAGCATTCATATCTTTTTTATGAAAAATTCGGCTTCAAAATCGAAGATATAGAGAAGGATGGTTATGAAAAAGGAATGCATAAATACAACATGGTTTACTAGTTCTTTGTATAATTCACGTACATTCTTACATAATTTTTTGTAAGTTTAGTTATCATGAAAAAAACTATTTTATTCTTATTTATCTCAAATATTTTTGCTCATGAGTTAACCAAAGCAGATCAAGCTGAAATGGTTGATGGTGGCCTTCTTGATTATCTGTATTTAGGTGCTAAGCATATGGTCACTGGATATGACCATATTTTGTTTTTAATTGGAGTAATCTTTTTTTTAACAAAACTTTCCGACATTATCAAATTTGTTACTGCTTTTACCATTGGGCACAGTATTACCTTAATATTTGCAACATTTTATAAAGTAACGGCTAATTACTATTTAATTGATGCAGTCATTGCGTTAAGTGTGATTTATAAAGGATTTGAAAACTTAGATGGATTTAAGAAAGTGTTTAATAGAAATGCTCCAAATCTTATCATGATGGTCCTATTTTTTGGATTAATTCATGGGTTTGGCCTTTCAACTCGCTTGCAGCAACTACCGCTAAAAGATGAAAGCTTGTTAGCCTCAATTATCTCCTTTAATGTGGGTGTTGAACTTGGACAAGTATTAGCTTTATTAATTGCATTTCCTATTATACAAATCATTCAAAAGTCAAAAAATAATTTATTTTCCAAACTAACTAATTTTGGATTAGTCTTATGTGGGATAGGATTATTTATCTTTCAAATTACAGGATATATCGAAGATAAAAATCATGTAGATGAGCATCAGGAAATTCATACTGAATCTATGGAGTCACAAGATACTCATGTTCACGATGATGGTGCAGTACATCAAAATCATAATTCAGATGATCGAGATGGCTCAAGCCCAGAACCTACTGGTCATAGTCATGATGGTGAAAATTATCACACCCATTAGCCTTGCTCTTATTTTCAATCTCAAATTTTCAACCAAAATTTCTCAACCTAAATCAAAAACAAGGCGGGGTAGGGTAATAGTAAATCTTACATATACATTCTTAGATAATTTTTTGTATACTTCTTTATGAAAAATTTTTGGCTTTTGTTAAGTATTTTATTCATCTGGACCTGCTCTTCAAGTCCAACCAAGAGCGAACCAGCACCACAAGCTCCCACGGTAAATAATTTAACCATTACCACGAATGAGGATACTCCAGCAACCTTTACTATGACAGGTACAGATCCCGAAGGTGCAGCCTTAACCTTTAGTGTGAGTACCCAACCGCAGAATGGAGCAGTCACTTCAAGTGGCGCAGCTGGAACCTACACACCCAATGAAAATTTTAATGGGACAGACACCTTTGCTTATATCGCCAGTGATGGAGGACTATCCAGTACCGCAGGCTTAGTGACAGTCACGGTAACGGCAGTAGATGATGATCCCAATACCATGAATGTATCAGTTATTATTGACGAAGATACTTCAGTCATTTTAACCCTTAAAGCAGAAGAAGTTGATGGTGATAATATTGCATTTAATATTCAAAATGACCCTACCAATGGATCAGTAACAATATCAGGGGAAAAAGCAACCTACACACCAAACGAAAACTATTACGGGAGTGACTCGTTCACCTTCGAAGCAGTTGATATCTCTGCAAAAAAGATTTTAAATACAGCTACTGCAACGATTACTATTAATCCTATTAATGATGCACCTGTTGTAGATCATACATCTGCTCAGGGATGGAATAATGCAAACTTAACTCTTACATTAGCAGCTTCTGATGTAGAAGGTGATAATGTTAGTTTTGAAATCGTAGACAACCCTACCAACATATCAGCTTCTATAGATGGAAGCACGCTAACAATAAATAAATCCAGCTCGTTCTGGGGTGCAGATAGCTTAACCTATTATGCCTACGATGGAACTGAATATGGGAATACTGCCAAAGTAGATATCAACTTTAAACGTTATATTAATTATAATCGCTCGGCTTACGAACTTAGAAACAGCGATCTATGGATAGATCAACAATATTTTTGGAATAACTTTAGTCATGGTGCTGAATGGGCTGGAGAAGCAGACTATGACGGAGATGGTGATATTGATGTAATGCTTTCATTTAATGATGAAACTGAGACTCGAAAACCAAGTTTTCTATATTTAAATAACGGCGATGACACATTTACTGATGCCAGTTATTTAATTCAAAATAATACAGGAACTTTATTTACTAGGAAAGATATTGTTGGTGATTTCAATGGTGATAATATCCCAGATACATTCTATTTTGATACTGGAGCTCATGCTGGCCAGCAAGCACATCAAGCTGGAATTTTTAGCAATAGTGATGGTACGTTTAATTTTAAAATTTTTGATGACTATGAAGCAGTATACGCTCATGGCGGAACATCTGCCGACATTGATAATGATGGAGATATCGATATATATGTATGTTCCTCTCAGGATGGAGAAATGAATGGTTATTTTATGATTAATGATGGATTAGGTAACTTTACCTATGATACAAGTCGATTAGTCCGAATGGATGCAACTTTTTGGGAAGCTTCATTATTTGATATTAACAAAGATAACTGGCCAGACTTAATTTTAGATGGGATAAATTGGAATACTAATGAGGCATTAAATTTAGTTCTTTTTAATAATAATGGAACATTTGATATTTCTAACAGCATAACATTTCCAAAGATAGATAATGATTTTAATCCAGGATCACCAACTCAAGTAGTTGATCATGGTTTTTACGATTTAGATGGCGATGGTAATATTGAAATTATTGCTTCTTATACTTGGTCATATGACGAGGGTGGAGTGAGAATTTTTTCTCATAATGGAGATTATGACTATTTTGATAATACTGATAATATGATTGATATTCCTCATATTGATATACCAGGAGAAGCGGACTTAATGTTTAGAATTAGAATACAAGATATTGATAATGATGGAAATCTTGAGTTAGTAAATGACAAAAAAAATCTAGCCAATGATTGGGGACAAATTTGGGAGTGGAATGGTACAAAATTTATCAAGGTTCCTTAATATGGTAAGATATTTAAACATATTAATTTTCCTATTTATTTTATCATGTAGTAGTGATGGTGGTAGCTCGTCTCCAACTGCACCATCTATAACCTATCCACCAGTAGCATCTAGTGTTATTTTATCAACAAGCGAAGATCAGGCTGTAATATTTCCTTTTCAAGCAACTGATCCTTCTGGTTTACCATTGACATTTTTAATAGATACACAGCCTTCAAATGGTAATGTAATAATATCAGGAAGCAGTGGAACTTATACACCCAATACTGATTTTAATGGAAAAGATTTATTTTATTATAAGGCTACCTCTACAAATGGTACAAGTCTAAAGGCAAAAGTAGAAATATCTGTTCTTGCTTTAGATGACGATCCATCTTCTGGAAACGTATCTGTAACCATCGATGAAGATACCAGCATTGATATTACCTTACCTTTAATAGAGGTTGATGGCGATAATGTACAATTTACAATTGTAAGTCAACCTGCTAATGGTACTGTTTCATTGAGCGGTAATACAGCAACGTATTCACCAAATCCTAATTTTTATGGAGGCGACTCTTTTCAATTTGATGTCAACGATCTTAATCGCTCCATCGATGCTTCTACAGCATCTATAACAATTAATCCTGTGAACGATAAACCTATTGTGAGTGATATTAACGGATTAAAAATTAATGATGGAAATTCTCTTGAAATATCGCTTACTGGCGAAGATATTGAAGGTGATAATTTATCATATTCAATAAATGATAGTCCATCAAGCGGATCTGTTTCAATTGATGGGTCGGTAGCAACATTTATTCCGTCAGAGTACAATACTAGCGTTAGTTTTACTTATAAAGCATACGATGGAACAGATTATAGCGATATTGGAACAGTGAATATTGATATTGGATATAAAAATATTTCTTTCGGAGATAATAATACAGATCTTGGACGATCAATTGTTCAAGCAAGTGATGGAGGATTTCTTATTGCTGGATACAATATAATTAATCAAGACGATGGAAGTGTTGCATTAGTAAAGACTGATGCCAACGGAGTATTAGAATGGATTAAAAATTTAGATAATCGACGAAATGAAGGAGCCTATGCAGTTATTGAGCATTCTTCTGGAGGTTATGTGACAGCTGGTTGGTCAACTATTAATAGTCGTAGTGATTTTTATATTGTAAAAACGGATGTACAAGGAAATATAGAATGGGAAAAACGAATAGGTAACCAGAATAAAGATGAGTCTGATATTGCATATTCTTTAATAGAGCTTTCTTCTGGCGATATGATGGTAACAGGTATGACTCGATCAAATGGTAGTGGATCCATGCTTGTCAAAATTGCACAAAATGGCGACATTTTACCTTTTAGCGACGGTAATGATTGGCATTATTATGGCGGTGAAAAAGATGAATTTGCTTTTGATATTGTAGAAGCAAGTAATGGTGATATTTTTACCGTTGGATTTCAAACTTCTGCTTATCAATCAGATGATCGCTTATGGGCAACAAAATTTGTTGGCGTTGTAAACGACAATACTATTGATAGTGAGGTCTCAGAAATTATTAATTATTCTATAAATGATGATAGAGCTTTTGCTTTATGTGAATCACTTTCTAATAATGGAATTGTTATGGTAGGATATGCAAATAATCAAAATATGCTTGTACTTCATTTAGACAACAGTCTTCAAACTGTTAATTCTTTGGATTTAGGTGTAGGTATTTTGTATGATATTCAACAAACAACTGATCAAGAGTATATAGTAGTTGGAAAACATGTCAGTAGCAATGGGAGTGATAATGTTTATATTGCTAAGCTATCATCAAATCTTAGTATAGTTTGGGAAAAATCTTTTGGAGGCAACCTCAATGATGGTGCATATTCTGTTGTTTCTTTAACAGATGGTTATGCAATTGCTGGATATACTAATTCTTTTGTTAATTTCAATCAAAAATCAGATATATTTTTATTAAAAGTCGATCTTTCTGGAAATAGAATTTTTTAAATATTCCCTAATAACAGCAGTATTGATTTATTTAGAGATAGTAAACATGCATCAAATGGATATGATGCAATGCGATGGGAATGGAATGGTTCTAAGTTTATTGCGCAGTTTTAATTTATAATGGAGAAAATAATGAGAAAATTTTGGCTACTGCTAAGTATTTTATTCATCTGGACTTGTGGAGGTGGAGGTAAATCATCCCCTACAGAACCTGAAGTACCACCCATTGTCTTTACTTGCATTCTTTTAGTCATTATTAATGAAAGCCTTGAGATTGAGAATTTTTTTGTATTAGCTTTTATGATAATGATTGCATCAATGCTTTTAAGTAGAAAATACATTTCAAATAGTTTGTCGTATATTTTGCTATGAAAATATTTCTTACACCAATTTTTATAAGCATTCTTGCTCTTTTTTACATCTTTCTTGCAATGCGAATAGGCTATATGAGAGGAAGTCCTGTAATGAAATTATTCTTCAAGATGGATAAGGAAATTTCTCCAGAAAAGCTCAATAGAAATGTAAGAGCTCACGGTAATTTTTCTGAATATGTTCCTTTGTATTTTTTACTGCTTTTGGTCTCTGAATTAACTGAAGCTTCTTCCTATGATTATATGTTAGTTGCATCCTTAATTTTTACATATGGCAGAATTGCACATGCAGTATGCTTTGCTTTTTTTGATTACAATCCTTTTCTAAGAATCTCTGGTATGTTATCAACTTATGTTGGAATAGTGATGCTATGCATAAAGTTAATAAGTCTTTATATGTAAATTTGTGTATGTGGGAATTATCTCTATGAACTATCAATTTGAACTCCTAAATCCAGTATTCATTTTAGCACTCTGGACCTTTATTATTTTTTTAATAATGGTTTATGGAAGAGTAAGGTTCTTAAAAAATCCTCAAGATGCAGCTCACACAAAAAATGTCAAAACCGTAGGGCCTGCTTGGGTGGAAAGAACGGTGGATAATTACAATCATTTATTTGAACAGCCTGTAGCGTTTTATGTAATAACCATATCCATTGCTACTATTAATAATTTTGATCCAATATTAATTCAATGTGCTTGGGTATTTGTTAGTATTAGGATTATCCATTCCATTGTACAAATCACATGTAATATCGTCATACTTCGTTTTATTTTGTTTGTAGTGGGATGGTTTATCATTGCTTATATGTCTTATTCTCAACTAGCTTATTTAAATCTATGAAACAATTCATTTTAGTTATTGTATTTGCTTCTTTAGTCTTTGCTCAAGAAATGACCCAACCTAAACCTCTTGAAAACATCATTCCTGTTTATCCTAAGGAAGCAATGGAAAAAGATATTGAAGGAACAGTTGTATTAAAATGTTTCATCGATAAATTTGGAAATGTTACTGACATTGAAATTTTAAAAGGCGTTCCTTCGTTAAATGATTCGGCGATAGAAGCAGTTCAAAGCGTAAAATTTTCTCCTGCAAAGAAAGAGAATAAAATTTTTTCATCATCAGTTATTATCCCTATAAAATATAAACTGAATTGAATTCTATTATTCCATCTTGGTTGTTAGATCAACTGCCTTACAAGCATTCATGGATTGATGTTGGTAAATCAATGCATCTTATGGAAAAAGGACAAGGAAGGCCCATTGTGATGGTTCATGGAAATCCTATGTGGGGATATTTATACAAAAAAGTTTTAGATGGACTCGATGACAATCATAAATATATTATTCCTGATTTAATTGGTTTTGGATTCTCCGAAAAAATAAAACTAAATGAACATTCCCTAGAAGCTCATAGTAAATGGATGGCAGAATTTTTTTCAAGTATTAAAGAAGAAAAGATTGGATTGGTTGTGCATGATTGGGGAGGAATGATTGGGGTAGCTGGTGCAATGAAAGCTGGCAAGAAAATAGATGGATTGGTGGTAATGAATACAGCTATAACCGCTCCAAAAGATGGATTTAAGCCTACTTGGTTTCATAATCTATCCCAAGTACCACTTTTAAGCAATTTCTTGTTTAGAGGGTTAAATTTCCCTTTATCATTTTTACATCGTTTTGCTAATGTACCTGGTTCATTTGATTCTGCTACCATGAAGGCATATAAATATCCTCTAAGAAAATTTAAAGACAATAGTGGTCCGTTAGCATTGGCTCGCATGGTTCCTAATAGTATGCATCATCCTAGCGTACCTCTTGAAAAAGAAATTGAGCAGTATCTTCAATCTTATGATGGACCAACGCAAATTGTATGGGGAATGAATGATCCTGTAATGTGGAAGTTAAGAAGAAGAACATCAAGACTTTTACCTCAAGCAAAAATAACCAAGACTCAAGCTGGACATTTTGTGCAAGAGGAAACCCCAGAAGAAGTAATAGCAGCAATCAAAGAAGTTTTCTAGAAACTAATAATTAGTTAATGAATTAATTCCATTATCATTTTTTATTAAATCAAAAGAATCAAATAAGTCTCCAATTGCAGTATAGGACTTATAAGATAATATATTGCCATCGATTGATATTACCTGAAACAACTGTTTATTTTCTCCAGATTTATCTCTTCTGGCATCATATTGATCCCAGTTCGGTTTGGCATCATATTGCTTTGGTCCGCTTACAGAAACAACATACACCGTTCCTGTGGCATCTTTTATATTAGTGCCAGTTAACAGATTTTCTTCATATAAAGAAGCTGCTCCTCTAGCATAAGAATGATCATGGCCTTGCAGTACCAAATCAACTCCATACTGATCAAATAAGGGTTTCCAGAGATTTCTTGGTTCGGGATTATCTCTGCGAGTCGAAGCTGAGTAAATAGGGTGATGCAAAAATACAACTGTCCATTTATGCGGATTGTTTTTAAGAACAGTTTCTAGCCATTCAGTTTGTTCGTTTACTTTTTCATTGCTATTTAAAGCTATAAAGCGAACACCCTGATAGTCTAAAAAATAATGCGTCTCTTGAAGATCGCTTAACCCATTATTTGGTAAAGTAAATTGATGATTCCATTGAATTGACAGCGATTTCTTTCTTGGAGCAATATCTTTTTGATATAATGGTCTATATTCATGATTTCCTGGAACAGCTAATGAAGGAAGACTTCTATGAATCCATCCTCCAGCGGCAAACCATTCATGCCATTCTTCTTCATTGTGACCGTCATCAACTAAATCTCCTGCATGAATAATAAAGCTAGCTTGCGGAGCTTTTTTATAACTCTCTCTAATTAATCTTGACCATAAATCGTAGATATAATTTTGAGCATCTCCTACATAGACAAAAGAAAATGGCTCATTTGTTCTATGTGCTGTGGTAAACTGTATCCATTCACTCCAATGTTGACCATCTCCAACTCTATAAGCATATACTGTATTAGGCTTTAAATCCTTAAAAGTTATAGAATGATAATTATGATTTACATTATGAAAGGACTTTCTTCTGGAACTATTATAGTGATGTACAATATTGTTATACTTCAAATTTGATGTCGTAGCTATTGTTCTGGTAGCTTTATTAACGAACTTCGGGTCTGCTTTCGCTTCTGCAATTTCACCGAATCCTGTTGTTATTTCTCTACTGGTTCTCCATGTTACGCTAATGGTAGAAGCAGGATCATCAGAATAGTTCAAAAGAATATGATCAGGATACTTGCTTGGATTGCTCCAACTGATGTCAAATTCAGATTTTTTTGGAAGGGACTGAGAAAAAACAAGATTACTCAAAATTATGCTAGCGATGATTAATTTTTTGTGCACAATGAATAATAACAAATATTTCCTTCATTGCGTAATTAAAAAATAAGATTTAATTTTTTTTTAAACCACAGGACATCAAAATGAAAAAACTAGCCTTTATAATACTATTCTTGCTTATTGCTTGCGAAGAAAACCAATCTACTCAAAGCATCAAAAACCCCAATGTATATAGCATTGGCTTTGGTTCTTGTTTAACTCAAGAACGATCAATGCCAATATTCAATACTATCAAGAGTGAAAACTATGATATATTTTTGATGCTTGGTGATAATGTTTATGGAGACACAGATAGCAATGATTTAATAGAATTGCGAGATGCATACGATAAGCAACGTACAAATTTTGACGACTTAGATCTGAATTTCCCATTTGAAGCAATCTGGGATGACCATGATTATGGAAAAAATGATGGAGGTAAGGAGTATATATTCAAGGAAGAAGCTGAGCAATTATTCCTTGATTTTTGGAATATATCTGAAAATGATGTTAGAAGGTCTAGACCGGGTTTGTATTTTGAATGGATTGAAGAGATTGATGGTCTTACCGTTCAAATGCTATTTTTAGATACTAGATTTTTTAGAGATGCATTGCTTCCAACAGACGAAAAAGGAGCTCCTGGAAAAGAGCGCTATCTACCACAAACAGACACATCAACTAGCATGCTGGGAGATGTTCAATGGAATTGGTTAGAGCAAAAAATGGCTACAGAGGTAGACCATAGAATTATTGTATCATCAATTCAGTTTTTAGCTATGGGCCATGGCTGGGAAGCATGGAAAACAATGCCCCATGAGCGCCAAAGATTGATTGATTTAATTGATCAATCTTTTTCTGATTCTGTACTATTTATCTCTGGAGATAGGCATAGGGGAGGATTGTATCAATTAACGACCACTTCAGGAAAAAATATTGTGGAAATGACATCATCTAGTTTGAATTTATCCTTTACCAATGAGGAAGAAGCTGGTCCTTTACGAGTTGGCCCTACATTTGTCCAAGAAAACTATGGTGAAATACTTTTAGATAAACAATCAAACAAATTGACGATAAACCTTAAAGATAATCAAGGAATTATAATTCAAACTGTTAGTTTAAATCAGTAAAAAAGGAGTTAAGATGAAAAAATTTACTTTATTTTTACTATTTATTTGTAATCTATCATATGCACAGGATAAGGCTGATTTAAGAGTGGATAATTATTTATCATTTAATGAGGCTTTTGAAATCGCTTTTTTACATTTAGGTCCAGATGCAACTTTTGAGTGGAGAGGAAATACATATTCAACTTCCACTTCTGAAACGGTTATCAAACCCAAAGTTGTTAAGAAAGAAGTCGAGGATGCTACACCTAAATTTTTACCGTTAATTAAAGAAGAAAGTTTACAGCAGAGCAGTGTAGAGCTTGCTCCGGACTTATTTAGACCATGGAGTATATATGTTGGTGCACTATCTATGGGCTCTGATAAAGAAGGATCTCAAAGTATTGGCGGAATCAGTGCTGGAGTGTCTTATAGTGCCAATGAAAGACTTACCTATGGAGTAGGACTTACTCAACGTGGATTTAAACAAAAAGCTGAGATATACTACTATGAAAATGATGAAGATGAAAGAGATGATGATCGTAGAATTCTAAATTTTTCAGATGATGACGATGAATGTTTTATTGATTATTGCGCTGGTGAAAATGACTATTTTGAAGATTTTGTTTTTTCAGGAATTGAGCTTTGGGCAACGTATGATGTATTTTCTCAACACAATTTTTCAGTATGGTCTGGATTTTCTTATGCATATTTGTTTGAAGTCGAAGAAGAAAGTGACTTTTGGGGAGATAACATCTCATTTGAAAATAGTGTCTCTGAACACGACTATGGATTGATGTTAGGATTTACAGCTAAGAATGATTTATTCTCAACAAAATTATCGTACTTTAAGTCATTTGCAGATTATTCGTTTGAAAATGTATCGTTACAATTTAGTATTCCATTAAATATATAATATCAAAATGCTAAGCATTTATTATTTTTTTAACCTACTCATTTTACTAGTATGCTATCCAATTATAAGTGCAAAATTAAAGGATATTAGAGAGAATGTTCCTGTGCTTGAAGCACCTACTGATATTCAAGGTAAAGAGAATGTTGGAAGTAGAAAAAATAACCATTTAGTATTTATCGGCGAAAGTACCATGGTAGCCCTAGGAATGTCTTCACATAAAGAAGCATTCGCTGGGACCTTTGCTAGAAATATCGCTAGTTCAACAAATACGAATATTTCTTGGAAGGTGTATGCTAAAAATGGAATTACTGCTGAAATAGTACATTCAAAGCTTTTAACGCAAATAAATGATGAGCAAGTTGATTTATTTGTCGTTGGTTTAGGAGGCAATGATTCATTTCGTTTTACACCTCCATGGAAGTGGAGAAAAGAAATGGAAAATATTATTAACTACTTGCAGAAAAGCTTTCCATCTGCAAAGATTGTGATTATCAATATGCCACCAACTAGGGAATTCCCAATTTTTTCAAAATTGATGCGTTTTATTGTTGGAAATATGACTGATATTTTAAGAATAAAGTTGAAAGGAATTGAAGGGAATAATGTCCTTTATCTTGACAATAAAATTACTTTAAACCAATTTTTATCTATTGCCAATAATGAGCAGTTAACTATAGATGATTTTTTTGAAACTGATCAATTGCACCCATCATTATATACTTATCAGCTTTGGGCAACAAGTAGTGTCAATGATATTTTTGAAAAAGGATTTATAAAAAAAGAGGGGCTATAAAGCCCCTCAATTTTTAAGCTTTAGATGATTTAAAAGCTATAGCCAACTTCAATCCAAAGATTGTTCAGAGTTTCATCTTCACCTTGATCTTTTAATCCCATATAATACCCAATATTGAGACCCAAATTTTCTCTTAGAGGAATAGATCCTTTTAAAAACAATCCATAGTCGCTTTCGGACTCATTGTCTTCATCCAGAGTTAGTCCCATAAATTTTATTTTGGTGCTATAAATATTAGCATAAATCAAACCTGTTGATAGCCCAAAGGATTCAGATTGCATTAAAGAGTAAGATGTCCATAATTCAAGCGCATCTCCTTTTAGTTCAGCAGCTGCTTCAATTCCAGTTTCTTCATCTTGAAAATCATATTTTCCACCACGAACTGATAATCCAGCTCCTGCTGACCATTTATCGTTAATGGTATATGATCCACCAATGCTTAAACCAGAAATTCTTCCATCAGAATCACTTGAACCAGCAGATGTTAGTCCTCCATAAATGCCCCACGGACTACTAGAAGCTTCTTGTGCAAATGAAAATGAAAGTAAAGCAACGATTGTAAACAAAATTTTTTTCATAATTTTCTCCTTAATTAATAAACTTAATATACTTTATCATTAAATTTTAAAAACAACATAATTTTTAATATGCCTGAAATTTCTGAAGTAAGATTAACAGCTCAATTTGTAACCGAGATAAATAAAAAACGAACCATTCAAGATGTACGCTTTCTCAAAACCAACAAATTAAAACTTATTGAAGGCATTGATTTAAAAGGGAAGAAAATATCCGCTATTAGTAGAGGAAAAGAGCTCAAGTTATTTTTTGATACAGAACCTGTCGTAATATCTTTAGGAATGACAGGCTGTTTTAAAAACTTTCAAAAAAGAGGGTATAAAAATAAGCATTGGAAGCATGGACATATTCGTTTTCGAATGAGCGATAATTCTTGGTTTGTTTGGAGTGATGTGAGAAGGTTTGGTAAAAGCGTTTCAAGGGACTGGAATCCCAACCGTGGCCCAGATGTATTCCATGAAGAAAAAAAGTTTAGAGATAATATTATGGACAATTTAAACCATAGAGACTTTACCAAGCCAGCTCATGTAGCGATAATGAATCAAAAATGGTTTAATGGCATGGGGAATTACTTAAGAGCTGAAATCCTTGGAAAATGGGACAAAAATCCTTTTCAACCGCTTAAAAATTTAATAACTATTGAATTTTTAGATCATGTGGTAAGTCAAATTCATGATACCTATCACCTTGGAGGAGGAGAGCTGTATTCGTGGATGAATGAAAATAAGTCACACAAAGATAAGCAGTTTGATAAGTGGATGAAGTTTTATGGAAAAACTGCCAAAATGAAAGATACGCTTGGTAGAACATTTTGGTTTGAAAAAAAATGGAGTAAGGTAAAATAAAGATTTATTAAATTCTGATATGGATTCATCAATACTAATAACTCTTTCAATACCAATTTTTTTTGGACTAATACTTATTGAATTTTTTTATGGCGTTATTAATAAGAGTAACAATTATCGAATTAATGATTTTATTACCAGCTTATCTTTGGGGCTGATTAGCAGGTTTGTGCCTATCTTAGGTTTAGGATTTCAATATGTGGTTTATAAAGCTATAACCGAACAATACAATCTTAAGTTATTAGATAGCGAGGCAATTTGGGTGTGGGTTACAGCTTTTATACTATATGATATTTGTTATTATTGGATGCATCGTATTCATCATGAAATTAAAGTTTTTTGGGCTACCCATGTGGTTCATCATCATGGAGAAGAATTTAATCTATCAACAGCCTTAAGGCAGACCAGTACTGGGTTCTTATGGAAATGGGTATTTTTCTTGCCCATTTTTTTTATTGGCATTCCGCCTCATATATATGTCACTGTAGCTGGTCTAAATATGATATATCAATTTTGGGTTCATACAGAGCATATTGGTAGATTAGGATTTCTTGAATATATTTTTGTAACCCCATCAAACCATAGAGTACATCATGCACAAAATGAAGATTACTTAGATGCCAATTATGGTGGAGTATTTATCTTGTGGGATAGAATGTTTGGAACGTTTATTGATGAAAGAGCAGATCTGAAACCAGTGTATGGAACAGTAAAACCGTTAAAGTCTTTTAATCCATTTTGGGCCAATATAGAGGTTTTTTATCAAATGATTTTTGACTCCTATCATACCGAAAGATTTTCTGATAAAATTAAAGTATGGTTTTCTCCTCCAAGCTGGAGACCAGAAGATGTTGCAAGCAAATATCCAATTAATAAAAATGATTTATCTAGTTTTGAAAAATATGATCCTGAAATATCGTTAAGAGAAAAAATTTTTGCAGGAGCTCAGTTTGCAGTAATTAATATTATGACTGTAATTATGTTATATAATGTTCAAAGCTATTTGTATACGGAAATGCTAGCAATTGTTTTGCTAGTTGTAACTGCATCTGTAACTAATTCATTTATCTTGGATGGAAAGCGTGTAGGATTTAAAGTTGAATTTTTACGTTCATTAGCGGTGCTAGCATGTCTTCAGCTAGGATATTTTTCATCATCAATGCATTTTTTTATATTGTGTTATGCATTATTTACTTTAGTGGTTTCTACTGTAGTTTTATTTACAAGTAACGATAAAAATATCATATCTTCTGTATAGATAGTATATTTTCTCTTTCAAAAAAAACATGGGAATAATTATGAAAAAAATATTAATAGTATCAGCTTTTTTATTGCTTCAAGCATGTGTTGTTCCAGTCACAATTGGAAATACCATAGAATCATCCGAAAAAAATGATAGAAAACGCAACGATAATAGTCCTGAGGTTGTATCACCAGAGATTTATAATGTTGTAGGAGACTATGACGACTTTATAGTCATGATGGTTGTTTTTGAGCCTGGAAAGAGCGATAAAATGCATTATCATGGAAATCTTTTATACTATGTGATCGAGGGGGGATTGATGCAAATCACTCTACCAGACGGAACAGTAAATGTTAGAGAACTTGAAACAGGATTTTTAGCCCAACAAGACGCCGGTACAGAGCATATGGTTAAAAATATTGGCTCAAACACTGTAAGTGTAATTGCTATAGAGGAAAAATAATTGAAGCAAGAGCCTTCCTATAAGATTTTAATTTTTCTTTTAGCGGCTTGGTTAATTATTTTTATGATTCTAATCATGTCATTTCAATTAGATTTTTAATGCTAAAACTATTATTGGTATTGCATTGGATTGGTTTTTTGATGACGCTTTCAATGAGCGTTTTATCATTTATGGATCAAAGTAAAGATGAATATATGATTCATATAATAGCATCAAGCATGCCACTACTTTTTACGTGGTTACTCAGAAAAGCAATGGCGGGTCCATGCAGGTTGTTTCCCTTTCTTAAAGAATAGGTGCTGGCGGTGGAGGAGGTGGTGGTGCAGGTTAAGTATTGCACAAGGTAGTTACATTAATTTGCCTACTTGTACCAAAAAATAATGCTGTTTAAGTTTTAGTATGAAAAAATATATAAAACATGTTTTACTATTAACGTTATTTTTGAATCTTGGCTTTTCTCAATCTAAGGTAGCTATTCAAGATAAAGAAATTCAATTGAATGACAATGAGGCAGTTATTGAAGTGCTTGGAATGGTTTGTTCAATGTGCGCTTTTGGAATTGGTGAAGGTTTTGCAAAAACAGATTTCATTGATAAGTCAAAATTTAACGATGGGGTTATGGTTGATATTGATGCACAATATGTGCAGCTTGCATTAAACAAATCATCAAATGTTAACCCTGAAAATATTGTTAAGGTTATCGAAGAAGCTGGCTATGATGTCAATGCACTTTTTATTCTTCAAGACAAAAAACTAACAAAGTTTAGTTTTGATAAGTTGGGTATTTTGCAGCCCATGGCATTCAACCAAGCTTCTGACCAAAAATATTCTTTAGTAAACTAATGCTTAGATCATTATTGGTTTTCATTATTTTGTTAAGCAGTATTTCTGCACATCCCGTAATTTTTAAAAATGGTAAGGTGTTTTGGGTCAGTCAAACCCCCAGTCTCAATGATATTAGATTTGGAGTTTCTCAAACTAGTAATTGGTTAATTGGTGGAAGGGTTCTTGAGGACAGGAAATCAAACGAAACATTTGCATTAATAAATAACAATTATTTAGCAAAGAGATGGAATAGCAGAAATTCACAAGCTAACATTTACCTTCTCTCAAGCGTTGGTGTAAATACAAAGAACTCTAAAAGTATGGGAACATTTGGAGTGCATGGAGATTGGGAAAATCGTCAGCTAATGGTCATGCAAATGTTAGAATATTATTCACATACCAGTAGTTGGGTTTCCAGTTCCAGGTTTGCATATAGCCCTTATACAGTAGATTATTCAAAGATGTCCACATGGCTTATTGCCCAATATAGGATTGAATATAATAATGATCAATTTTCTTACATGTTTATACCAGTAGTGCGTTTCTTTAAAGGAAACTACCTACTTGAAATTGGATCTAACGGTGATGATTCTTTTTTTACATTTATGACACACTTTTAAATTCAATCATTTGATATTTCGATACAAAAGAAGTATTTTAAAAAGATGCTAAAAATAATAAATAACATTTCAGACACTCTTTTATCTATTCTTGATACCAAGATTGGATTTGTGCTATCTATTCTTTTTACATTTGTAGTTGGTATAATGATATACTTAGGAGTTTTAACAAATGGATAAATTGATAGAAAAAATAGTGCATTACTGTTTAGATACTAAGCTTGTATTGTTTTTAATTGTTATAGCATTTTTATTAAAATTATTTAGTGTTTATTAAACAAGTTGATAGGAGAATGATATGAACTCAAATTCATGGTACCTTTTAATGATTGTGTCAATATTGATGGCAGTGCTATTATTTTTAAATCTTCCAGGTTATGAAGATCCAGCATCTGCAAGACAAGTTGGAGTATTTGTGGGATTATGGGCTCCAACATTTGGCATTTTAGGGGTAAGAGCACAATTGAATGAAAAATAATTATTCAATTTGAATTGAAAAAGGGGCATTTGTGCCCCTTTTTTTTTATATTAGTATATGATAGAATGGGGACCATTTACTTTTCAACATGCAATAGAGCTTCCTATGTTCTTTTTATGCATGATTTTTGTTGTTTTTATGGTATTCAATCTCGCTATGAACGAAGAAGATTAGAATGTTTTCAATAAGAGAGTATGTTCATCAGCTAGATTGGGATAAAATTTGTCTTATCCACGATAAAGCAAGAATTGTCGAACTTGAAGGATCAGCATCATTAGATGCATTTATTCCTCTTAAAGAGTGTTATAAGGATGAAGAGTTGTTCAATTCAAAAGTATACGTCGGTTTAATCAGTAATCATGTTGTTGGGTTTGTAGCATATGATAAAAATGATATTACTTGGTTGTATGTTAACCCATCATCACATAAAAAGGGATATGGCAAAAAATTGTTGAGTTACGTTCTACAAAAAATACAAGGAAATCCCACCGTTACTGTTCTTGATAATAACTTTAGAGCTTTGAATCTTTATACTTCACTAGGGTTTAAAATTATAAAAGAGAAAGTGGGTAAAATTTCTGGAACTAATTATCCTGCAGTTGGATATAAAATGAAAAAAACATTATGAAGATTTTTAATTTCTTTCTTCTATGGATTTTTGGTTTTTTTGCATTCTTGGCCTTTGATCTATTTGTTGAAGCATTTGTATTTGAATGGCTTAATTGGAATGGAACAAATAAAAATGACTGGTTTTTTGCCTTATGGTGGGGGGTAGTTGTAGTTTGGTTTATCTATGGGGTTAGAGTAATCATGTTGAATATGAAAAGGAAAATATAAGATGATAAAAAGATTTTTAATTATGTTCTTAATTGGTTTTACACTTGTAAACGCTCAAGAAAAGAGATCATTAAATGTATTTGCAGGTCACCAGCAACTATCAGTTGGCTCTTCTTCTGACTTTTCATCAGGAACTTATTTTGGAGTATCAAAAAATATTGGATTTTTATTTATGAATAGCCCATTAAACTTTGGATTCCAGTTTTCAGAAAGAGGCGGAAGTTCAATTAATTTGAATGACTATCTTTTAGACGGAAATCCCTCTGCTGAAAACAGTACATTAGATGTTTTGATGCGACATTCTTATTTTGATGTATTTGTCAATGCAAATATAAGCGTTGGAAATGTATCGTTCTATTTAGGTCCAATGGTGGGAATTAATCTATCATCACAAGTTAGTGACTTAGATAGCATTGTTTTACCAGCAATCTACGACTTTAAACCATCAGATTTAGATGCTAAGCAGTTTGATATGGGTATGAATTATGGCCTAACCTTTCATGTAAATCGTTTCATTGGATTATCACTTGAAACATACCAAGGGTTACCAGATAAGAATGAGCAACAATTTACCAATTATGGCTTAAAATTGAGTATTGGATTATAAATTTTAGAATATTTTTTTGTAAATTGAAAAAAGAACATCTTCCATCAAAAATTTGCCCCATTTGTAGCTTTTCATTTAATTGGAGAAAAAAATGGAAAAAAAATTGGGATGAAGTTGTTTATTGTAGCGAAAAGTGTAGAAAAAATAAAAATAGAAAAAAATCGAGATAAGTATGAAAAATAATTTAGTATGTATAATGTTAATGGTTTCATTTGTGTTTGCTTGGGGTAAAACAGGTCACAGGATTACAGGCGAAATAGCTGATACATATTTAACGGAAAAAACGAAACTAGAAATTCAAAAAATTCTAAGCGATCCTTCGTTGGCCGTCGCAAGTACATGGGCTGATGAAATGCGATCCAATCCAGATTTTAGAAAGTACAATGCATGGCACTACGCAAATATGCCAATAAATATAAAGTATGCACAATCTAAAAAATCTTCCAAAGGAGATATCGTTCAAGCAATTAAGCAATGTAAGGTAAAATTACAATCAGCTGAAACTAGTACGGAGGAAAAAGCATTTTATTTGCGTTTCTTAGTACATTTAGTTGGCGATATCCATCAACCATTACATGTGGGAAAAGGTGAAGATAGAGGTGGTAATGATGTAAAAGTAAAATGGTTTGGGAACGATAGTAATTTGCATAGAGTATGGGATTCTGAAATGATTAACACGTATCTAATGAGTTATACAGAATTTGCAGCTCATCTAAATACAAATTTTGATTATACGAGTGTAAAAACTCTATCAGAAGATGAATGGGTAAATGAGTCACAAGTAATGGTAAGAAAAGTATATTCTGAGGCAAAAAATGGAGATTATTTAGGGTATGATTATATTTATGAAAATTTTGACACGGTAAAGTCTCAACTCTTTATTGCTGGAGTAAGGCTAGCCAACACTTTAAATAATATTTTTGATGAATAAAATATCCATTCATTGGTTTAGAAACGATTTAAGGGTTAGCGATAACCCTTCATTACATTTTGCAGCGCAAAGTAGTACCGTAATGCCAATATATATACATGATGTAGTAAATAACACTCAAAAAGAATTTAACCTAGGAGAAGCAAGCGCTTGGTGGCTCCATCATTCTTTGCATTCCTTGAATGCTACATTAGATAATAAAATAAATTTTTATAAAGGCAACCCTATTGAAATTATTACCAAACTGATAGCAGAGCATGATATTGAGTCATTTTCATGGAATAGAGCTTATAGCCCTTGGGAAATAAAGCGAGATATGGAAATAAAAGCACTATTAAAAAAGAAGGAAATAAATGTAAAAACATTTAATGGTGCTTTATTGTGGGAACCTTGGGAAATTCTTAAAGATGATAATACGCCTTACAAGGTATTTTCCCCGTTTTATAAAAAAGGATGTCTTATAAAGCATACTGGTCCAAGGCAGATCGTTGCTAGTGATAAGTCTTTAAAATTAGCAAAAAAACTAGCTTCTTCAGGAAATATTGAATCCTTAGATCTGCTACCAAAACATCATTGGAAAAATAAATTAGAACAGTACTGGAACGTAGGTGAAAAAGCTGCTATGGATAAATATAAACACTTTAGAGATAATGGATTGACAGGATACAAGGATGGCAGAAATTTTCCTTCCAAGGATAATGTTTCAGTCTTATCTCCGCACCTACATTTTGGTGAAATATCTCCACATCAAATATGGTATGATAACAAGTCTGCTTGTCCAGAAAAAGATGTAGGACATTTCCATAGTGAATTAGGATGGAGAGAATTTTCTTACTATTTAATTTACCATTTTCCAGAAATGTGTACTGAAAACTTAAACAAGCGCTTTGATAAATTTCCCTGGGCAACTAATGAGGAGTATTTAAGTCTTTGGCAAAAAGGAAAAACAGGATATCCTATTGTGGATGCTGGAATGCGACAATTATGGGAAACAGGATTTATGCATAATAGAGTAAGAATGGTAGTAGCATCTTTTCTTATTAAAAATTTACTTATTGACTGGAGGCTTGGACTGGAATGGTTTAATGATTGTTTGGTAGACGCAGATTTAGCAAGTAATACAGCAAGTTGGCAATGGACGGCTGGTAGCGGCGCTGATGCGGCTCCTTATTTTAGAATTTTTAACCCTATTTTACAGGGAAAGAAGTTTGATCCAGACGGTAGTTATACTAAAAAGTATGTCCCAGAATTAAAAAACTTGCCTGAAAAATATTTGTTTGCTCCATGGGAAGCGGATGAAGAAGTATTTATTGAAGCAGGTATAGACTATGGTATAGATTATCCAAAACCTATAGTTTCAATTGAAGCATCGCGAGATATTGCTTTACGAGCATATGATAAAATAAAAGGATAAAGAAATGATAAAATGGTTATTAAAGTTTTTAGGAATAAGCTCAGAAAGCATTGACTTTAAAGCGTTAATAAAAGAAGGAGCTATTGTAATTGATGTCCGTTCTCCAAATGAGTTTCAAAGTGGTCATATTAGAAAGTCAAAAAATATACCGTTGAATGAGCTAAATATGAAGTACAAGACATTAAAAAAAAATCAGCCAATTATCACGTGTTGCGCTTCAGGTATACGAAGCGGTTCTGCCAAAAGTTTTTTGAAGTCTAAAGGATATTCAAAGGTGTATAATGGTGGAGGTTGGATGACTCTTAATGGGAGGATTAAGTAAAAATGAAAATTGAACAAATTTATACTGGTTGTTTAGCTCAAGGCGCTTATTATATAGAATCAAGGGGGGAAGTTGCAATTATTGATCCCTTAAGAGAAGTTAACCCATATTTAAATAAGCTGACTCAAAACAATCATAATCTTAAATATATTTTTGAAACACATTTCCATGCTGATTTTGTTAGCGGCCATGTAAGTCTAGCAAAAGCAACAGATGCACAAATTATTTATGGGCCTTTAGCAGAGACATCTTTTGAAATCATAAATGCGCAGGATGGACAAGAATTTATACTTGGTGATGTGAAAATTAAAGCAATTCATACTCCAGGTCATACACTTGAAAGCACTTGCTACCTCTTAATTGATGCTCAAGGTAATCAAAAAGCCCTTTTTTCAGGAGATACGCTTTTCATTGGAGATGTCGGAAGACCTGATTTAGCTCAAAAAGGATTAAAAATGACTTCTAAAGATTTAGCAGGAATTATGTTCGATTCGCTTAGAAATAAACTAATGACTTTAAATGCGAATGTTATAATTTATCCTGCACATGGAGCTGGTAGTGCTTGTGGAAAAAAAATGAGCAGTGAAACTTCAGATACACTTTTTAATCAATTAGAAACAAACTATGCTCTTAGAGCAAATATGACCAAAGATGAATTTATAAGTGAAGTCTTAGATGGACTGGCTCAACCTCCTAAGTATTTTTCAGAAAATGTAAAACTAAATAAAGAGGGTTATGAAGAGGTCGATACACTGTTAAAGCATAATAGAAATAATTTGTTATCTGTTGAAGAATTTGAAAATATTGCAAATGAGTTACATCCTGTTATTCTGGATGTTAGATCAAAAGAAGAATTCACTGTTGGGCATATACCTAATAGTATTTTTATAGGATTGGAAGGGTCATTTGCACCTTGGGTAGGAGAGATGTTGGTTGATATAAATACTCCAATCCTTTTAGTAGTCTCAGACAAAGACATGTTTGAGGAAGCGCAAATTCGTCTTTCTAGAGTTGGATTTGATAATGTTATAGGAGCATTAAGTGGTGGAGTTGAATCTTGGATAAAGACTGGAAGAGGTATTGAAACTGTTAAAAATATCAACCCTAAAGACTTTATACAAATATCTGGAAAGAATATTATTGATGTTAGAAAACCTTCAGAATATGATGTTGCTAACTACTCTAATGCTATAAACTTGTCATTATCAGAGTTGGGAATGAATCTTTCAAAAGTTTCAGATGAGAAAAGTTATGTGTATTGTGGAAGTGGGTATAGGTCACTAATTGCCATTTCATTGCTGAAATCTAAGGGTTTCCATAACCTCGTTAATGTTGAAGATGGGTTTAAAGGAATTTCTGAAATCTTGCAAAGTTAAAATAATGAATATGTCATTTTTTCTAACTATAATTAAATGGTAGCCAACTAAACTAGGAGCATAAAATGTATTTAAAAAAATTAAATGAACAATTAGATCAATTTCACTTATTAAATCATCCATTTTATATTGCATGGAATAATGGAGAATTAAATCAAGAAATATTGCAAGATTACGCGGAGCAATATTATCAACATATTAAAGCATTTCCTCGTTATATCAGTGCCACGCATTCAATCTGTGAAGATATTGAAAATAGAAAAATCCTTTTAGATAATTTAAGCGATGAAGAAGATTTTCAAAAAGACCATCCAATGCTATGGAAGCAGTTTGCTTTGGCAGTTGGAGCTGACAGCAATGACAGTTGAAACTGTTAAGCAAGAAGCTTTTACCAAGGAAATGATTGATAATTTCTTTAGACTTTCTAGATCGTCTTACGCTGAAGGCTTAGGGTGCATTGTATGCCTACGAGCGACAAGTACCTGAAATTGCAGATACAAAGATTAAAGGCCTAAAAGAGCATTATAATGTTTCAACAAAAGAAGGATTAGAATATTTTGTTGTTCACAAGGATGCTGATGTGGAGCATAGAGAACAAAGTGCAGAGCTGATGAATAAATTGTCTTCTGAAGAAAGAACAGCTAGCAGAAGAAGCTGGTTTATCAACAGTTAAAGTGCTGTGGGGTTTTCTAAGCGGTTTATGTGAAAAACATAATATTCAAGCTTAAGAGCTAAAAGTAAAAGATATTCTATTTGTTTAAAATTTTATCGCAGCGGTCGGAGATGATAGCTGCTCCAATCAATGTTTTTATCAATTGGCGCACCTTCTGATCTTGAGATAAATTGACACCAAATTTTTACAAAATCAGGACACGGAACAATATATTTTTTCCTTGAATCTTCATCGGAAATCTGTAAGCAAAAATAGTCTTTTTTTACTCCTAAGGTAATAAAATTAACAAATGAAGATTTAGAACCAAGATTTAGGATGTAAATCGCTGTAAACACTGATGCTGTAAGCATATTATCTTCAAAGTAGTGAGTCATAATATATAAAATAGCTAGCTCGTAGTTGAGGTTGATTTTAAAAAGAACTTTCGTAGCTGCTTCATGCTCGAGGTCAGGAACATTTTGAGTTAACGCTTCAAAAATGATGGTTTTGTCTTTAAGCAAAATCTGCTTTTGTTTTTAGTTTTTTAATCCCCACGGGATTAAAATATAGATAATCTAATAATAAGGAGAAAATAGTAAATTTTAATAACATTATAATTGTTTGATATTCAAACATATATGCGTATTATGCGCGCAATATATATGAAACTAGAACAAATAAAAGAAACAATAACAATCGTTAAAGATTATCCAATCAAAGGAATCGTTTTTAAAGATATCACCACACTTTTAGAGAATCCAGATGCGTTTAAATCTACTGTAGATATTATGATAGATAAAGTGAAGGATTTAGATTTTAATACAGTAGTCGGAGTGGAATCTAGAGGATTTTTCTGGTCTGGATCAATTGCATATGCTTTATCAAAATCTTATGTTTTAGCTAGAAAGCCAGGAAAGCTTCCAAGAAAAGCTGCTGAAAAGCACTTTACGCTGGAATATGGTACAAATACTGTCCATATCCATGAAGATGCTATTTCAAAAGGAGATAAAGTGTTGGTAGTAGATGATTTAATTGCTACAGGCGGTACTGCGATGGCAACCGCTGAACTTTGTCAAGAACTAGGTGCATCTGAGGTGCACATAATAGCTTTAATAGATTTACCAAAATTAGGTGGATCAAAAAAGCTTGCTGAAAAGTTTGGTGAAGTAATTACTTTAATAGATTATTAATCGTTAGAAAAAAGAGAAGAGAACTGTAAGAACTTAGTATAGCTTCCTTCAATTTTAATTTTGCCCAGAGCAAAAGCTTTGGCTGGACTTTCTGTTTTTAATAATATTCCTTTCCAAGTCATAGAATCAACTGTAACTATTGCATCATAGCTGTTATCATAACTGTTGAGATACTTCTGCAATTTGATTACGAATTACTACACTAAATTTTTCATTAGTGTCTGAAATGTCAAAACCAATTTTTAGAAACTTATCTTTTGCTTTTTCTGGAATTAATCTAGGACCCATTGCATCAAAAAAAGAATGCAAGGGAATATTCTTTGCTTGTTCTGCTGAAACAACATATTCTAAATTAGGTAAAATTTTATCTGACAGTTCATAGGCTTCTGAAAGATAATAGTTTCTAGCAATTGGGTTAATTTCATCTACAGGATAGATATTCCAATGACTTGACTAAGAAAGGAGTTTTAATGTTGTTATCATTAGGAAAATTAGATAGCCCAATATCGCTTAATTCTGCAGCCCATTGATAGTCTTTTTCCAGCAAAGCCTGTATCAATGTGTTCAATTAAAGCTTGTCGATTACCTATAGAGTTGAAGAATGCGCTTAGAACGTTCTTTGTTTGAAAGAGGTTCAAGGTTTACAGCTCTTCCGTCAAAGAATCCTAAATATCCATTGTATACATTTCTTATGCTCCAGGATACTTTTCCATATTTTTCTTGCAAATCATAGTTCTCTTTAAAAAAAGCTGGATATTCAAAATCTTCAACTAGCTCATCAGGTGTTTTGCCTAAGTTGGCTCCCCTAATAGCATAATCATGAATGTACTGAATTGCGTCCCTGTAAATCGCTAGCCTTTTCTCAATTGTTTCTTTTCCAGAAAGGAAGGGTCCATGACAGCTAACAAGAAATTTTGGCTTGTAAGAGCGCATAGTATCTACAGATTTAAACCAGCTATACGTATCTCTATATGACGTTCCTCTAATCGTGTATAGGTTGGGAAAACGCATATAATAATTGTCGCCACTTATAACTACTTCTTCTCTGGATAATAAATAATAATTTGATCATCGGTTTCGCCTGGCGTGTGTTGAATTTCTAATTCAATTCCACCAACTAGATAAGCTTTGATAGATTGAGTATCAAAAAAATTCAGTTGGATAGATAACAGGCGGCTGTTCAAAGTCAAATTTCAAGGTAAAGCCCAACCCATGACCTCTTTTTAAACTGTCAGGTAAAAAGTGACCGAACTGCTTCATACCTCTTTCCGTTAAAATAGGTCGCAACAAATTGTTGGACTTAAAAAACCCTCTTTCAAACGTTTTATGCGCATATACCTTCGTATTTTCTTCCATAAATCCAGGTGCACCTCGCCAATGATCTACATGAGAGTGCGTATATATAATTGCTTGGTTGGGCAGATTAGATATTTTTTTAAACTCTTTATTTATTTCTGAGGCTAATTGAGGATCTTCAGTGGTATCAATAATAATATTACCAGAATCGCCGGTAATTAAAATAGAATTTGCTAGACCATATCCAATTGCCACATAAACATTGTTAGTTACTTGATATATCCCTTTTTCAAAATAGAACTCATCATCTACGTCTATATCACGTAGAAAATGCAGGAGAACTTCAGTCTAGATACTTCAGACGGACTCCTGATTGCAGGCTAATAGAAAAGATCAGCTATAAAATAGAATAAACGCATAATTGAAAATATAAGTCATATTGCGGGATATTTTAAATAAATTAGATTGCTATCGTAATTGGAACAAAAAAAGCTAAATCACATTCATAAAATAATGAGCTTAATATCATTCTCAAGAGATCAATTTATTCCTTCAGAGTGAGGTTAATCTAACTGTTAGGGGTAATTATTTAAGTATTACACGCGGATACCAAGTGTTCTCATTTTTTAAAACAGTAAATAACGGAACCCCAGTTTTCTTAGAAGATCATTTAAGTCGAATATTAGAGCAATGCGTCATCAATGGAAATGAACGTGCCGTTTTCAAAGGACGAAATTAAGAGATTTGGTACATGAAACACTTGAAAAAAATGATTTTTCAAAAAATGAATGCAACATAATGATAATATTAGCGGGAAAAACGCCAGACGATATATCTGGCTTAGTATCTACCCAAGAGGTTGAATTGTTTATCGTTACATCTCCAATTAAAAAATATCCGTTAGAAGTCGTACCAGAACGGAATTGCTTTAGGGTTTTATCGAATTTGAGAGAGTAGATGCAGAAGTGAAAACTCCTTATACATATTATTGGGGAATGAAGGCACATAGGGAGTTAGTTCACAATGGACCTTTTGATGAAGTGCTTTATACCAGCAATAAAGAGATTTTAGAAGGAACTACTTTTTCATTTTTTATTGTAGTTGATGGTGAAGTAAAAACTTCCTAAAGCAGATGGTAGAATATTAGGAAGTATAACTAGAAAAAATTTACTGCGCATCATGAATGAAAAAAATATTAATCATAGCGAAGATATTATATTAGTAGATGATATTTTAAAAGCAGATGAAGCATTTATTGCATCTGCTAATAGAGATTTAATTCCAGTAACATCTATTAATGGAAAAAAAATTGGAAAAGGTAATATTGGCTCGATTTATAACAAACTGATGAGTCTTGTATTCAGAAGAAATTCATACCAAAAATAAGTAGCACATCCCTCAGATACATTCTTTAAGTTTGGAACAATGTTATTTAAAATGAGTTAAATCAATATAATAACAAAAATAAGGGGTTTAATATGAAATATTTACAGCTAATTATTTTTTCAAGTTTAATGTTTACTGCATGTGCTGTTCCAGCACCTACCGCAGTTGCTCAAGATAATGACTTTACATTAGGTAAAGTTCAATCTCAGCTTAAAGAAGGGATGAGCTCTTCTCAGGTTGTTTCATTATTAGGTTCGCCAAATTTAGTTACAAGTACAACAGATGGTGGAGAAGCATGGACTTATGATAAAATTTCGCAAGAAGCAGAGTCTTCTAGTATTTCTGGTGCAGGCGCAGGATCAAGCGGTAATTTCTTTGGAATTTTTGGCGGAGGACGTTCAAAGTCTTCTAAGTCTTCAAAGAATTTAACCTTAGTAGTTAAGTTTGATGCTGATGGCGCAGTTACCAATTTCAAATATCAAAGCATTAAATATTAATTAAAATGAAGCGTTATTTAATACTAACTCTTTCGTTAGGGTTGTTTATAAGCGGGTGCGCATCTATGATGCCAGATAGAACAACCGCCATAAAGCGAGCAACCGAAACTAAAGAGTTTAATTTTACTAGTAAGGAGTTGATTGCAGCATCTATAGGAACCTTTCAAGATTTAGGGTATACTATTGATGTATTAAACGCTGAATTTGGGCTTATTACTGCGAGTAAGACACAAGGAACAACTTCAACTAGAACAAACCTGGAAGAAGACCCTTTTGAAGCGTTTATGCGTGCTTTAACAGGAATTGAAGATAATAGCGATGTGATTATTGCGCCTTTAACGCTTTCTGCAACAATAACAGTAAAAGAAATATCTGTAGATCCAGCGTTAACATCATTAAGAATAAACTTTGAAGGTGGAGAGAGAAAGTTTTCCGATTTGTTTTTTAAAAGCTTCTTTGCTGCATTAGATAAATCCTTATTTCTCGATCAAGCTGTTGAGTAATGTTTAAAAATATTGCAATAAATTCTTTTGTTCTAACTTTCTTGTTGATGAGTTGTAGTTCCGGCGGTTCATCAAAAAAGTCTACTGCGGCCCAACGAGCTGTTGAAACCAGAGAGTATGATACCGACGTAAAATCATTAATGCAGTCAACTATTGGCGCCTTTCAAGATCTTGGGTTTACAATAGATACCTTAAATGAAGAGTTTGGCTTGATTACAGCGAGTAAAGTTGAAGAGCCAAAGGAACAAAAAGATGAAGGAATTAGTGCGGGCAATATTATCGTTGGAGTTCTTGCAATTGCAGCTATTTTAACCTTTGCTGATAGAGAAAACGATGATTGCTTTTTATGTGGTGGCAGAGGTAGGGATGACGGAGAAACTGTTGTAATTAAAGATTATAAGCTAACTGCAACTGTAACAGTTAAGCCTATTTATGATACAGAGCCATTTATTTCTTCTTTACGAATAAATTTTGGTGGTGCACAAAGAAAACGTTCCACAGAATTTTTCAAAATTTTTTTCACAGCAATTGATAAATCATTATTTCTTGATGAACCAATTAATTAGTAGTTTATTTATTCATTAAACAACTTCTTATTTCTTAAATTTATAATTATACTTTATCTCAAAGGTTATGATAAAAAAACTTTATAAATCAATTTTTACAATCTGTCTTTTGGCTTTAGTGTTTGCAGGTTCGCCCGGTAAAAGCCATTCAGTAGAACTTTTGCATTGGGGAAGACACACTCCTTTGTCTCTTAATGACAACATCTTAATTACAGCCAATACTTTTGTTTCAACAAAATCTCGCATCGTAAAGGTTTACAATCTTATCGATGGTTTGAATCCTATTTTAATTCAAGAAATTGTGTCGCAATATCCTATGCCTGGTGATGACTTTGGTTTTAGTATTGACCATTATAATGATTTTATGATTATTGGAGCTCCTGGATATAAAGAGGGAGAAGGTGCAGCTTTTCTTTATAAAAAAGTGTCAAATGATTGGAAACTTTATAAAAAATTTGAAAATCCTTTTTCACAGATTAAAGGTAAGCCTCATAAATTTGGTTATAGCGTATCAATAAATAATAAATATGTATCCATTTCTTCACCTTTTAATAACGATGGATTAGTTCATATTTATAGAATTGACGGGAGTAGTACGAATAAAATTGACGATATACCGACTTTTAATATAGATGTTAGAAAAATTGGTGATGTTGCTGGATGCTATGCTGAAGGACCTGATAGATTTGGTTTTGGTATTTCTTCATCTATAGATAATAATAAACTACTAATCGGCTCACTTAAAGATTTTGCTTATTTAATTGATTTTGAAGAAAATGAAATAAATGCAACTTCCATAACATTCCCTGGATTTGAAAGTGACAGTTCTGAAAGAAAAAGATTTGGAGAATCTGTCCATATAGGTAAAGAAAATTTATATATTTCTTCCCTAGGTTTAAATAATAATCAAGGCAAGGTATTTAAATACGAAAAATTATCATCAGAAAATTCTCAATGGATATTATCTGAAGTAATTAGTCCAGAAAATAATTTAGATGATATATATTTTGGATTCAGAATTTCAGAAGTTAACAATGATGTTTTTATTTCTTCTTTTAATGATTCAAAAATTCATACATATTCTAAACTTAAAAACAAATTAGCATTTAAAGGCTATTTTGATAACGGCATATTAGAAGAAGAAAAATATTCAAGTAGGAATATTGTCTCTGATGATAGTTTTTTAATAACTGATTCATATTATGCTGAAGATCTATTTATACATAATTTTGATTTAAATAATAGTAGAGAGTTAAACACAATTCCTACATCAACAAAAAGAGAATCAATTTTATCAAAAACAAAATGTGAAAATGGTTATGCTGGATCTTATGAGTGTGATGGTATTGATATGATGTCCTATATTGATAAAACTCAATTAGGTGGTATTAATTCGACAATCTTAAATGATATTTGGGGATGGACTGATCCATCTAATGGAAAAGAGTATGCATTAGTCGGAATGAGCAATGGAACATCTTTTGTCGATATTTCAAATCCAGAGAATCCAGTGTTTATTGGACGACTTCCCACTGCAACTAACCAATCAACTTGGAGAGATATTAAAGTCTATTCAAATTATGCTTTTATTGTTTCTGAAGCTTCAGGTCATGGAATGCAAGTATTTGACCTTACTGATTTAAGGAATTATAGTGGTAATCCAATTACATTTTCTATATCAGCTTATTACAATGAATTTGGAAACGCACATAATATTTTCATAAATGAAGATACAGCTTTTGCTTACGCTATTGGAACTACTACTTGTGGGCCTGGTGGTTTACATGTAGTTGATATTTCAGATCCTACATCTCCTATTAAGTCAGCTTGTATTTCAGATCCGGCCACTGGAAGAAGCGGAACTGGGTATGTGCATGATGTTCAGTGTGTTATTTATAATGGTCCAGATTCAGCATATTTTGGTAAAGAAATTTGCTTTGGATCTAACGAAACAAAAGTTTGGATTACTGATGTATCTGTAAAATCAGATGATAGTACAGGTTCTAAAACTATAAGTTTAGGAAGTTATAATAATTATTATACTCATCAAGGATGGTTGACAGAAGATCATAAATATTTTGTAGTAAATGATGAGTTAGATGAGTACAACTCATCGAGTATTAATAAAACCAGAACTTTAATTTGGGATGTCCAAGATTTAGATAATCCAACATTAGAGACAACATATAGTGGTCCCAATGCATCAATTGATCATAATAATTATATTATAGGTAATGATGTCTTTATGTCTCACTATTCAAGCGGTTTAAGAATTTTAGATATTTCGGATATTTCAAATCCATCAGAAAGAGCTTTTTTTGATGTTCATCCGTCAAACAACAATACAAACTTTGATGGCTCATGGAGCAATTACCCGTTTTTTGAAAGCGGAAATATTGTTGTTACTGCAATTGATGATGGACTTTTTGTATTAAAGGAGTCTTCAAATTTAGCAGCTCCAACAATTACATTTTCTATACCTGAAGATGGATCAATAATGCTAGAATGGGGTTCTGCTATTTCAAAGGGAGATTATATTAAATTATATAGATCTACAGTTGAATCATTTTTTCCATCATCTGAAAATTTAATAGGTACTTTATCACATCCGTCTACTAGTTATTTAGATTCAAATTTAGACATAAATACGGTTTACTTTTATAAGGCAATACTAGTTTCTGGATCAGAGTCTAGCCCAGTTTCAAACGAAGTGCAGGTACAGCCAATTATTTTACCAAATTTTCCACCTACGATCGATATTATTCAAGATGTTGAGTTTTATGAAGATACAGACTTAGCGATAACCTTAACAGGCGTTAGCTATGGTAAAGATGTAAATTCACAAGAAGTAAGTGTTTCAGCAACTGCATCAAATAATGAGCTTTTTGATGAAAGTATAAATGTTGCAATATCTCAACCAGATGAAAATATAGTCTATAGGCTCATATTATCACCAAAAGAAAATATGTTTGGAGAGTCAAAAATTGTTGTTTCAGTTATGGATAATGGAGGAACATTGGATGGGGGTGTTGATAATACTAGTATTGAATTCAATGTTAACGTTCTTCCTGTTAATGACCCTCCATCAACTTCTTCATTGATTGGTGAATATTTGGTTAACTCTGGAGAATATTTACCTGGATTTAATAATAGAACTCTTGTAATTGATATAGAAAATATTAATGATTCGCTAAGATTTGAGTGGAGTCCTTCAAGTGATGTAGATAGCGAATTATTGCAATATAAAATGGTTGGTTATGATGATTTACAGTTTTTAACAATGCAAGAATACACATATGAAAACTTTAAAACTTGGGCCTTAAAAGATATAGTAACTCAAACAGATACAATAAATATTTCCGAAGGTTACTGGACAGTGGAGATTTTTGATGGAATAGCTTCAACTTTATCTTATCCTTTTGGAGGAAAACTCTTTATTGATGGAAGTCAATTAATTCCAGATGAATGGGGAATAGATCAGAATTACCCGAATCCTTTCAGAAGTTTCACAACATTTGAATATGATGTACCGAAAAAGGAGCATATTATAATAAGAATATTTAATATAAAGGGTCAGAAAATTAAAACATTAGTAGATCAAGAGGTTGATGCCGGTTATCAAATGATACTGTGGGATGGTACAAACGATAAAAATGAAGAGGTAAGTTCTGGTGTATATTTTTGCCAAATTTTTACCCCAAATAGTACTAACAATAAATTTAAAAAAGCTAAAAAATTAGTAAAAATTCGCTAGAAATGAATCCACTTAAAAACTTGTACAAATGGGTGCTTTCTTGGGCTGAAAGTGTTTATGGGACCCTAATTCTTTTTCTAGTAGCATTTGCAGAATCCTCGTTTTTCCCTGTACCAGCTGATCCGCTTCTTATGGCACTATGTCTTGGGAAAGTTAAGCGCTCAATGTACTATGTTTTTATTTGTACTTTAGGTTCTGTTTTAGGAGGAATTTTTGGATTTATTATTGGCTATTTTTTATGGTATACTCCGTCAGGGGAATTAACTGGAATTGCTAATTTTTTCTTTAGAGTTATTCCTGGGTTTACTCCAGTAGTTTTTGATAATGTAGGAGCGCAGTATGATGCATACAATTTTTGGGTCATTTTTACTGCAGCCTTTACTCCAATTCCTTATAAGGTTTTCTCTATAACGGCAGGTGTATTCCAAATAGATTTACCAACATTTATTATAGCTTCAGTTTTAGGAAGAGGTGGAAGATTTCTTATAATCGGATTGTTGATACATTTTTTTGGAAAACCAATCAAGGTTATGATGGACAAACATTTCAATACTTTTATAATAGTTTTAACTATTATTTTTGCATTAAGTTACGTTTTAGTAGGATATTTATTTCAATGAAAGGGTTTAGCATGAGAGGCTTAATAGTTTTCACATTTTTTTTAATGGGGTGTACTGCAACCTCTTCAAATCTTTTTGATTTTCAATCAACTGATAAAACAAAAGCAGAAACAAGCATTGAAGATTTTAAATCTCGCGTTGGATATCTGGCTTCTGATAAGCTTGGTGGTAGAAGCGCTGGAAGTAAGGGTGATTTACTTGCTAGAGATTATATGGTAGATTTGTTTGAAGCTTCAGCGTCGGTTACCGTACAGGAGTTCGAAGTTATTACAAACAGAAGGAGAAATGAAACTGCAACCACGTTTAACATTATTGGTATTTTACCTGGAAATGACCCGATATTAAAAGATGAATATGTAATCATTGGTGGGCATTATGATACAACTGCAAATCCTCCTAAGGCTAGAAGATTATTTTTTGATAACATTAATAATGGGGCAGATGATAATGCTTCAGGTACAGCAATGGTATTAGAGCTTTTTGAAAAGTATGCATCAACAAATAATCACAAAAGAACTTTAGTTTTCATTCTTTTCGGTGGTGAAGAATTAGGTTTATTAGGTTCAAAACATTACACTGAAAACCCAACTATAGACCTAGATAAGGTGCAGCTGATGGTCAATTTAGATATGGTCGGAAGACTGGATAAAGAAAAGAACGTTTATCTTGGCGGTGTTCCAACTGCTTACGGCTTAAGTGAGACTCTACAACCGTTTTTTGATACAAGCGAGTTAAAGGTTACTAGTTATGAGCATACAGCAAGCGGAGTTAGAAGTTTATTTTCTCGCTCTGATCATTACAATTTTTATAAAAAAAATATTCCTTCACTTTTCTTCTTTACTGGAATTCATCAAGACTATCATTCGCCGAGAGATGAAGCTAATTTAGTTAATTATAAAGGCTTAAAACTTATTTCAGATTTAGCAGAGAAAGTTATCGATAATGTCGCAAATAGAAATGATAGAATTGAATTTAAAGCATTGCCAAAGCTTGAAGAAGAATCTGAACAAACGCCCGCCAGAATGAAAGTGTCTCTTGGAGTGATGCCTGATTATGCTCACGCCGGAACTGGATTAAAGATTGACTCAGTAATAGATGATAGACCTGCTAAAAAATCTGGTATGAAAGATGGTGATATTGTTTTAAAGATTAAGTATACAGATATAACTGATATATATAAATATATGGAAGCATTATCGACTATCGAGCCTGGTACTACGGTAAAAGTTATAATTAAAAGAAATAATAATGAAGTTTCGCTAGATGTTACATTTTAGAATTGTAGTATTTTTTTTAATTATTGTTTCTTGTTCTGATAAAATTGATTATCGATTAGAGAACACAACTCAATTGACCTTTAAGGGAGATAATGGTGAGGCATATTTTAGTGACGATCAATCCAAGTTAATTTTTCAATCTAAGAGAGATGGAAATGATTGTGATAAGCTTTATATTGTGGGTGTGGATGGCACAAATCTTCAAGAATTTCCTTTAAAAAAAGGAGCATTTACATGTGCTTATTTTTCACTTGATGATCAATATACCTTTTTTTCTTCTACAATGCATTTAGGGAAAGAGTGTCCTGAAATATATAAAGACCCAAATCCAAGAAAGTATATTTGGCCTTTACGTGATTATGAAATATTTAGAATAGAAAGCGACCGAGTTGTACAGCTTACAGACTATCCAGGATATAATGCTGAAACAACAATTCATCCATTTGAAGAGAAAGTAATTTTTACATCTTTAAGAGATGGCGATATCAATCTTTTTGAGATGGATTACAATGGAGAAAATATCAAGCAAATAACTTCCGAGTATGGTTATGATGGTGGAGCTTTTTACTCTCCAGATGGAGAAAATATAGTTTGGAGAGCATGGTATCCATCAACAGAAGAAGAAATCACTAAGTGGAAGAATAATCTTTCTAAAAAGTTTATCGAATCAGTTCCATTGGATATATATGTTGCGAAAAGAGATGGCTCTAAAAAGCAAAGACTGACAAAAAATGGTGCTACCAATTGGGCTCCATCATGGCATCCAGATGGAAAACATATTGTTTTTTCTTCAAATATGGACGACTGGAGAGAAGATTATAATGCTTACGGAAGTAACTTTGAATTATATATGATTAATATCGCATCAGGATCTTTGTCAAGATTAACTTATAATGATACCTTTGATTCATTCCCAGTATTTTCAAAAAATGGTAAAAAAATAGTTTTTTCTTCAAATAGAGATGCAGAAAATCCTAGAAATACAAATATATTTATAGCTGATATCGTCGACAAATAGTATTTATTGAGATTTAATCTCAATTATACTTGTTTTTTCTTTTTTTCCAATTTAATATTGCGACACAATCTCAATAAAGGGGAGAAAATGAAAAAACTATTATTATGTATATTTGCTTTAAATATTGCATTTGCACAAAATATTGTTGCTGAATCAGATTCTACTAAACCAATTGCATTAGATGCGGTTGAAGTATTAGCTGAATCTAAAAGTATAACATCAGGTATGTTTTTTCGTAACGCTGAACCAAGCGATGTAGTAAGTAAGAGCGAATTAGAACAATTTAATCATACAGATATTCACAGAATTCTTGGAAGAATTCCTGGTGTATATATTTCTGAAGAAGATGGTTTGGGTTTAAGACCAAATGTAGGTCTTAGAGGAACTGGTTCTTTAAGAATGGAAAAACTTAATGTAATGGAAGATGGAATATTAATTGCTCCAGCTCCATATGCATCTCCAGCAGCATATTATTCACCGACTGCAGGTAGAATGGAAACAATTGAAATTAGAAAAGGATCTACACAAATTAAGCACGGTCCTTTCACTACAGGAGGTTCATTAAATTATATTTCAACCTCAATACCTATGAAGCAACATAATTCTGTATCATTGGATATAGGAAGTTTTGGTAAAACTGTGCTTCATGCAACTTCAGGGAACACAGAAGAAAAATTTGGTTATCTTGTAGAATTGTTTACAGATAATACAGATGGTTTTAAAGAGCTTGATGGCGGGGGAGACACTGGATACTCAAAAACTGACTTTATGACAAAGTTAAGATACAGTTTCAGTGAGTCACATGCTCTAGAATTTAAGTACTCAATGACAGATGAAATCTCAAATGAAACGTATTTAGGATTAACTGATTCAGACTATAACGATAATCCATTGCGTAGATATAGAGCAACTGCTCTGGACGAGATGGACGCAGATCATTCGCAGGTTACATTGTCTTATGCTGCTAAGTTAGCGGACAATATTAATCTTGCAATTGTAGGATATAGCAATGATTTTGCTAGAAATTGGTACAAGTTAAATAAGGTGAACGGTCAATCACTGAGTACTATCACAAAATCAGATTCTGATGGATGGAATGATTTCTACTTGCTGATGAATACACAAGAAAGTGCAGACGATGCATACAGAATTAAAGCTAACAACAGAGAATACTATTCATCAGGTATTCAGGCGGTATTGAATGTTAGAACTGAAAGCGGTCATGATATTCAAGCTGGACTGAGAATTCATAATGACGAAATGGATAGATTCCAATGGGAAGATCGTTACAAGATGGCTGGCGGTAAACTTGTAATTACTACTCAAGCTGTAAAAGGTTCTGATTCCAATAGAATTGATTCAGCTGAAGCATCAGCATTATATCTTGAAGATAGATTTTCTGTTGGTGAGCTTACTGTTACAGCAGGAGCTCGATATGAAGAAATTACAGTGATGAGAGATGATTGGGGTAAAACAGATCCAGATAGGTCTGAAGTACCATCCAAGAGAGAGCATACTATTAGCGTAGTTGTACCAGGTGTTTCTGTTGAATATCCATTATCCGACACTCAAACTGTTTCGCTTGGTATTCACAAAGGATTCGCTCCTCCAGGACCTGGAACTTCAGGTGTTTCTGATGAGCAAGTTGATCCTGAAACAAGTTTAAATACTGAATTTGGTTTTAAAACTAATGAAGGTATTAACAGTATGGAGTTCACTTACTTTATGAATAGTTATGATAATTTACTAGGTGCTGATACTGCTGCTTCTGGTGGCGGTTCAGACGCACTTTATAATGGTGGTGCTGTCGATATTTCTGGGTTTGAATTATATCTACGAAGAATCCTTTTAGATAATGGATATATGCAAATGCCAGTAGAGTTGGCTTACACAAGTACTAACTCAGAGTTTAAAGAATCATTTGATGGTTTTTGGGGCGATGTTTCAAAAGGGGATGAATTGCCTTATCTACCTAAAACAATGATGTCATTAAATGTAGGTTTAAATGTTGATAAAGTGTCTACCAATATTAGCGTAAAGCATACTTCGAAAATGAGAACCACAGCTGGTTCTGGTAAAATTTCAGGAACGAACGCAACCGACGCACTAGTTCTTGTTGACTTGGGAGTAAGATATGCATTACAAGATAATATTTCTTTATCTGTTGGAGTTAAGAACCTAATGGATGACGATGATATTACAGCTAGAAGACCGTATGGCGCTAGACCAACGATGCCTCGCAGTTTTTCATTAGGAGTTGATTATACTTTTTAAGGTGTTGTCTTCATTGCATTTTACTCTTAGGCCTTAATAAGTAGCTGAGCGCCCGATACTCTGTCAATCGGGCGTTCTTTTTTTTATGAAACTTCCTCAGTTTATTTTTGTCAAATAATTAGTTTAGATATGATTATTTATTATTATAATTAGACGCAAAATGAAAAAATATTTTTTACTATTATTATTCACAACATTATCTTTTAGTCAATCTTTTAAAGACCTTACCGAAAGACCGGTTTATAAGCCAATTAAAATTAGTTCCTCAATTACTTTTGATGGGCAAGTTGAGTTGGAAGAGTGGGGCAATGCACAAGTAGCAACAAACTTCATTGGTTCAGGTACGTTTCAGGGGGAAGATGCCTTATTAAAAACTGAAGCCAGATTAATGTATGATGATACAAATTTATATGTGGGCTTTAAAGCTTATGTTGATAAAGATGATTTGCGCTACAGTATCACAAAAAGAGACAATCTCGATGACAAAGATGATAGAGTCTGGATAAATATAGATGCATTTGATGACGAATCATTAACCTACGGCATTGGTGTGAGCGCAGGTGGCGCCCAAATTGATGGTAGAGCAACTTATGGATTTGATCAATCGTTAGATCTTACTTATAAAACTAAGGTTCAAATATTTGATAATAGATATGAAGTTGAGATGGTTATTCCGTTTTCTAGCTTAAGATATTCTGTAGCTCCAGTTCAAACATGGAGAATTGATTTTGGTAGAGGGTTTACGTTATCCGATGAATTAACAAGGTATGTATATTGGACTTCAAGAGTGGGTGGTATAGAATGTCAAACCTGTCAATTAGGTTTTCTTGAGAATATAGAGCCTCCAAAACAAACTAGGGGAGATATTGAATATATTCCATCTGTGGTGGCGGGAGTATCTGATGATTTTACAACAAATACATCATCTTCAACGGACGAAGCATCATTATTTATGAAGTACCCTATTTCTTCTGTTGATTTACTTGAAATTGCACTTAATCCTGATTTTAGTCAGATTGAATCAGATGATATAAAAAACGACGTGAATACTGTCAATGCTCTATACTTTGAAGAAAAAAGACCATTCTTTAGCCAGGGTGCAGAGTTGTTTCAATTTTCTGCCCAGCGTGGATATATAAATTTATTTTATTCAAGAACAATTAACGATCCATCTATCGCGGCTAAATACACAGGAAAAATTGGTAAAACATCATACGGTGTTATTAGTGCTCGCGATGAATCATCCTTGCTATTATTGCCTTTTGAAGAAACTAGCACGGTTGTATCAATGGGAAAAAGCACTTCAAATATTATAAGAGCCAAACGAATGGTTGGAAGTAACGGTGGATCAATTGGTGCGATATTAACTAATAGAGTTTTTGATGAAGCTGGAGATATGACTACTGGTGGATTAGATTTCCATTATCATCCTGGAAATAATTACCATCTTACGCTACATGTTACAGGATCTATTCACAATGAATCAGATAATTTTGAATATGTGTATGAACCTACTGCTGATGATAGTAAAATAACCTTTGACAGTGGAAAGTATACCAAAAATTTTGATGGTGAAAAAATTACAGGAAATGCACTTGGTTTAAGTGTTAATAAAAGAACCCGAACAGATAATTTCGGTCTTGTTCTCAGGATGCGTTCTCCAGGGTTTAGAACAAGTAATGGTTTTGAAACAAACAATGCAACCAAATGGCTTAAAGTAAATAAAGGAAAAACAGTTTATTACGATAACCATCCAGTTTTACTTAAAACAGATTATAATATCCAAACTATTTATAAAACCAACTACACAGGACTTGTTAAAAAACAAGAATTATCATTTTCGACTAATTCAGATTTAAGAAACGGAGATTTTTTTAAAGTTAACGCAGAATTTGAAAAAGAAAATTTTAGAGGATACCAATTTGATAATCTTTATGAATTTGAGGTTGGTTATAGAAACCAAAGTTAATTCAAAGTTATTTCACTACAGCGAATTGCAATCCAGAGAAATTATTATTAGAAATTTAGGATGTACCTGAAAATTCAAATTTTTATCAAGTTAAAAATTATGTAGAATATAAAATATCAGATAAATCTAATTTTGGTATCGGTGTTTCATGATCAAAAGGCAGAGGATTTTTATGATGGAATATATACTTACGAGCTCAGAATCAATCATTCGTTCACATTCAAAGCTAACTATGAGAACAAACATTCAATATAGCGACTTTTCAAAAACATTGGTTTATTGAACCGATGATAACCTATCCAGCCAAATGCATTTAGCGCACTGTATTTTGGAGTAAACGACTTAGTTGAAGAAGACACGTAAGACAATATGTTGTTCAAGTTAAACAGAAAGTCAACAGACAATTATTTATTAAATTTCAATACCTATTTTAGTATATGAAAAAACTATCAACTCATATTATTGTTTCTTATTATTTACGGTTGCGCTGCTCCTATATCCATTGGTAGTAATCAGTTGCTGTCCTGCAAGCAAAGCAACTCAATGAAGAGGCTAGTAGTACCGTATATAGCTCAAAATGGCAAGACTATGGTGGCAATAAACCATATTTTACCACAAAGAGTCAGGTCAATTTGAAATGCTAACCAAAACAGTGATTCTTCCTGCAATTAAAAGAGAAGATGCTCAAGTCTATAATAGCTTAAAGTTTTTGATTCCAGAGGAAGCTAATGACGATGGAACGTTAACATTTATGTTTATTGCAGACCCTTACCTAGACGAGAAAAACTATGATATTTTTGAAGTATTGGTTCAACAATATGGAAGAGCTAGGGCGGAAGAGTATTTTGACAGATGGATAAGTTGTTTTGCATATGAACAAGAAGTCATTTCTTTCAGATGATAAAAATATATCTTTTTCACACCATCTATAGTAAATTTTCCTTAATGAAATCAATGAAGACGTATTTTAAGCATAATAATCTTATTAAGTTTGTGGCTTGTTTCTGCAAGAGTGTTGCAGACATGGAAGCTGAAAATCCAGCAAGTGATAATTGGCAAGACAATTGATAGATCTAATTGAAGCAGGAGAAGTCTAAAGTTAACATATTTTCCAACGCTGCAATTGCAGACGTATTTGTATGGAATTCTCCGATATATTCAACTGAAAGAACGTTTCCAGCAATTATTGCTTTACCAACAGATAATAGGATATACACCATTAGCTTATTTTCTCAATCTCAATTTCAACATATTACGCAACGAATTACAAAACTTTGACTTTGATAATAGAGATATATGCAGAGTTTGAACAACTTCAAGATGAAGTTTGAACGCATGAAAATGGGAACAAAGAATGTTAGACCTATTCCAGGTACCAGCGAATCAATATGTTTTGACATGATTGCGACTCTGATGATAGTAATTGTGCTGAAGGTATGCATTGGTTGGACCAATTTTATGCAAGTATTATGATTCAAAACAAGAACAGATTTTAGTTTCTGATCTAAATGGAACTGACTCTAACTGATGCAGAAAGAGCTCTTGTAAAGCGTCATCGTCTTGGCGTAGCAGGAATGCTTGGTTTTTTCACAATGGCCGTATTTTTAATCGATAATGCTGCATTGTGAGTAATATTTCTATAAAATCAAAGGTATTGGTCAGCATGACTTTAATATGGTATCACTCCATTAGAAGTAATGTCTGAAACCAAAGGTATTTCTAGCGATTCTATCATATGTAAGAGTCGATGGAGTTTTAACCGATTTATCTGTTTCACTATCATCTAATTGTGAATTGCAATTTATGGATGCAAAAAGCAAAGATGGTCATAGTGTATTGTTACACAGTACTGCACATTTAATGGCTCAAGCAGTAAAAAGATTGTATCCTAAAACAAAAGTTACAATTGGTCCTTTTTTAGAAAATAGGTTTTACTATGATTTTGATGTCGAAATACCATTTACGAGAAGATGATTTATTAAAAATTGAAGACGAAATGGTAAAAATTTCGGAAGAAAATCTTCCAATTGTTCATGAGGTTAAATCTCAGAAAGAAGCTATTAGTTATTTTGAAAATATCAATGAAACCTACAAAGTTGAAATTATCAATGATTTAGGGGGAGATGAGATTTTAAAAGTTTACTCTCAAGGAGAATTTACTGATCTATGTAGAGGTCCTCATGTTCCATCAACTGGAGCTATTAAACACTTTAAACTTTTAGCATCTTCCGCAGCTTATTGGAGAGGAGATGAAAACAATCAAACGCTTCAAAGGGTGTACGGAACATCATTCCAAAATAAAAAAGATTTAAAAAAATATTTATTAATGCTTGAAGAGCAAAAAAAACGCGACCATAGAAAAATTGGAAAAGAATTAGATTTATATTTCTTTGATGATGAAGTTGGACCAGGGTTGCCTTTATGGACTCCAAACGGAACAGTTCTTATAGACGAGTTAGAAGCACTAGCAAATGAAATGGAAACAGCTAGCGGATACTTACGAGTTAGAACTCCTCATTTAACCAAGGGTGAGTTGTACGAAAAATCAGGACACTTAGACCATTATATTTCAAGCATGTATTCAGCCATGGATGTAGATGGGATTGATTATTATATGAAGCCAATGAATTGTCCTCACCATCATAAAATTTTTGCTAACACACCGAAGAGCTATAGAGACTTACCATATAGATTGTCTGAGTATGGAACATGCTACAGATATGAAAAATCAGGCGAGCTATTTGGATTGATGCGTGTTAGAAGTATGCAGATGAATGATGGGCATATATATTGTACGGAAGAACAGTTTAAAGACGAGTTTATTGACGTATGTAATCTTTATATGAAATATTTTAAAATATTTGGAATTGAGAAATATGAGATGAGATTAAGCTTACATGATCCTAAAGATTTAGGTAAGAAAGTTTATTGATAATCCTACATTATGGAAAAAAACAGAAGACGATGTAAGAGATGCGTTAAAAGGTGCTAAGCTAAAGTTTGTAGAATCAATTGGCGATGCTGCGTTTTATGGTCCAAAAATTGACGTACAGGTTTGGAGTTCAATTGGAAGAGAATTTACATTAGCAACCAATCAAGTTGATTTTGCAGTACCAGAACGTTTTGACTTGAATTATACAGACAAAGATGGATCATTTAAAACTCCACTATGTATTCATAGAGCACCCTTAGGTACGCATGAACGCTTTATTGGTTTTCTAATTGAGCATTTTGGTGGAAACTTTCCATTATGGCTTAGCACCTAAGCAAGTTACAGTCCTTCCGGTATCAGATAAGTACAACGATTATGCAAGCAAGTATAACAAAAGAGCTTCAAGCTCAAGCGGTGTAAGAGCGTCATTAGATAAGCAGATCAGAAAAAATTGGATCAAAAATTAGAGATGCAGAAATGCAAAAAATTAATATCATGATCATCGTTGGCGAGAAAGAAGTTGAAAATCAAACATTAACAATCCGAAGAAGGTTTGTTAAAGAACAGAAAGAATTATCTTTTGCAGGAGTTTTCCAAAGATATTATAAGCGAAATCAAAGAAAGGAGAGTTTCGAATTAAAAAACAGAGAATAAGAGTAAACAATAGAGATTTACGCTGATGAGGTAAGACTAATCAGTCAAAATAAAGAACAGAGTTGGTGTAGTGAGCGTAAAAGCAGGCTTTGCAGCTTAGCTCAGGAGGCAGGGTTAGACTTAGTAGAAATATCCCCAAAAGCAAAACCTCCGGTTTGCAAAATTATGGATTTTGGAAAATTTAAGTACGAAGAAAAGAAAGAAGGCGCAACAGAGCAAAAAGAAAGCAACAGGTTGTTAAAGTTAAAGAATTAAGAATGAGACCAAATATTGGTGAGCACGATTTAGAAAATAAGTTAAAAATGGGAAAGAAAGTTTTTAGCAGAGGGTTGCAAATTAAAGCTCACTTTGATGTATAGAGGAAGAGAAATGTCTCGTCAAGATTTAGGGCAAGACTTAATGCAGCGAGTTTTGTCGACGTTAAGTGAGCATCGCACAACTTGAAAAAGATTCTCCTTTGACTGGACGAAAAAAATCTATAATATTAGCCCCGAAATAGGAAATTATTATGCCAAAACAAAAAACAAGAAAAAGTGTATCAAAGAGATTTAAAGTTACAGGTTCAGGAAAGCTGAAACGTAACAAAGCAGGACATAGTCACATGCTTATTCGTAGAGATAAAGATGTGAAGCGTTCTGCTAAAAAAGCTACTATGGTAGCTCCGTCCTTTGAGAAAAGAATGAAAAAAATGATGGCGAAAGCGGGAAGTTAAGATGCCAAGATCAAATAGTTCAGTTCCAAGACATAGAAGACATCGTAAGATTGTAAAGCTTGCTAAAGGTTATTTTGGAGCTAGAAGTCGTAATTTTAAAGCAGCTAAAGATGCTGTAACTAAAGCAGGTCTTTATGCTTACAGAGATAGAAGACAGAAAAAACGTCAATTTAGAAGACTGTGGATTGTACGAATCAATGCTGCGTCAAGATTAAATGGTTTATCCTATTCAAATTTTGTACATTTACTGAAGGAGAAAGGGGTTGATTTAGATAGAAAGGTATTAGCAGATTTAGCTGTTAATAATCCAACTGTCTTTGAAGACCTCGTTAAATACTTACAAAAAAAATAGAAAAAACACGATGTCATTAGATAAAACCATTAAAGGAATAAAGACATCATTTTCTAAAGAGTTATCCAAAAGTAAAACTTCATCTAGATCTAGAAAAGTTTCGCATTAAATACTTAGGTAGAAACGGTCAATTAGCATCTCTATTTGAAGAATTCAATAAATTACCTGCAGCTGAAAAGCCTCGCTATGGTAAAGAATTAAATGTTCTTAAGAATGATTTAACAAAATTATATGAAGAAGCTGCGGGAGACAATGATAATACAGATGCTCGTTAGTGACATCGACTTTACACTTCCAGGCTATGATTTACCAAGCGGACATATACACCCATTAGAACAAATTACTTCTGAAATTAAGTCGATATTTCAATCTATTGGATTTTCAGTTGCATACGGTCCGGAGATAGATGATGATTATCACAATTTTGAAGCCTTAAATGTACCGAAACATCATCCTGCTAGAGATATGCAAGATACATTTTTCGTCAATCCGAACACTGTGTTGCGCACACATACTTCCAACGTGCAAATTCATCTAATGGAAAATCAAGATCCTCCATTGCGTCATATTTGTTGTGGAAGGGTTTATAGAAATGAAGCTGTTAGTTATAAAAGCTTCTGCTTATTTAATCAAGTAGAGGGATTGGTAATTAATGAAAATTCTTCATTTGCAGAAATGAAAGGTACTTTAGAGTATTTTGTGCAAGAAATGTTTGGTGAAGGTACTAAGATGAGATTTAGACCTAGTTATTTTCCATTTACAGAACCAAGCGCGGAAGTAGATATTTGGAATGATAAATTGAATCAATGGATGGAAATTTTAGGTTGCGGCATGGTAAACCCTAATGTTCTAGCAAATGTAGGTTACGATACTGAAAAATATCAAGGATTTGCTTTTGGAATGGGGATAGAGCGAATTGCAATGATCAAATATGGGATTAAAGACATTCGATTATTTTACCAAAACGATAAAAGATTTTTGGAGCAATTTTAATGAAAGTTTCACTCCATTGGCTAAAAAGATTTGTTGATTTTGATTTGAATGCTACCCAGCTAGCAGACCAGCTTACCATGAGAGGGTTTGAATCAGAAGTTGTTACAGATTTTAATTCATTAGACAATGTTGTTGTAGGCGATGTTCTATCTGCACAAAAGCATCCAGATGCAGATAAGCTTAAACTGTGTACTGTTTCTGATGGAAATGAAGAATTTGAGCGTTGTCTGTGGCGCACCTAATGTAGATAAAGGGCAAAAAATTGTTTTTGCTAAGGTTGGCGCTATTTTACCTGGAGATTTTAAAATTGGGAAAGCAAAGATTAGAGGCGTTGAAAGTTTTGGAATGATTTGCTCCGAAAGAGAGCTTGGTATTTCAGAAGAGCATGACGGTATTATGGTTTTAGATAACGATGTTAAAACCGGCTCTTCAATAAAAGATATTTTAGGTCCTATTTATAACGCTATTGATATAGAGGTTACACCAGATAAGGCATTTGCTTTAAGCCATAGAGGAATTGCAAGAGAAGTAGCTGCAATGCTTGGAACAACACTTAAAACGCCATTATCCATTACAGAACTTCATTCTAATACAAAAGATAACATATCTATCGAATTAGACAAGAAAAGTGGTTGTACGCGCTATATGGCAGGTGTAATGAAAGGTGTTAAGGTAGGTCCATCACCAAAATGGCTAGCGGATTACTTAAAGTCAGTTGGACAAAAAAGTATTAATAATCTTGTAGATATTTCAAATTTTATGCTTCTTAGAGATTGGACATCCTACTCATATATTTGATTTAAAGAAACTTTCAACCCCTGCAATTAAGGTTGCTTGGGCAAAAAAGGGAGAAAAATTTCATGCTTTAGACGATGAAACATATATTTTAGAGTCTGACCATATGGTGATTACAGATACAAAAAATACAATTGCTTTAGCAGGTATTATTGGGGGTATGGATAGCGCTGTTTCTGACGACACTTCTGAAGTGTTAATTGAGAGCGCTTACTTTGATCCTGTTGTAATAAGAAAAGGTTCAAAAAAATTAAACTTATTATCTGAAGCGTCAAGAAGATTTGAAAGAGGAACAGATCCAAATGCGGTCAATGAAGCATTTAATATGATTGTACAGTTAATGCAAGAAGTTGCTGGCGGTACCTAGAATCACTTATTACTGATGAATGTAGTATGTCATTAGATTCTGTCTTCAGTTAAACTTTCTAGCGATAAACTAATGAAGTATGCTGGTCAAGTTATTTCTGATAAAGAAGTGGAGAGCGTCTTAGATGGTTTACACATAAAATCAACAAAATCTGATAATGTTTGGGAGTGTAAATTCCTACATTTAGAACTGATTTATCGACTGAAACAGACTTAATTGAAGAAGTATTTCGTTGCTATGGATACGATAAAATTGAATCATCCTTTAATTTTACTTCGATTATGCAATATGCTAACGATGAAGAAGCTCCGATTACATCATTAAAACATTATTTATCATCAATTGGGTTTAATCAATCTTACAATAATTCATTAGAAGACTTAGAAGACGTTAAGTTGTTTGGTAAGAGCGGTATAAGCGTAATGAATCCATCTTCAGAAAGAATGAATACCTTACGCATCAACTCTCCACCAAGGATTGCTAAAGAATCTTGATTTTAATTATCGAAACGGTTCAGCTGATACGCTTATATACGAATATGGAACAATTTTTAGTGGAAAGTCTACTAGATCTAGAGAGATATAGATCAGCAAAACAGTTTTTCATGCTCTAGCGCATGGAGATCTGTTTTCAAAGAACGTGCACTTTGATTCCATCTCAGCATCGTTTAGCTTTCTTAAGGGAGTTGCTCAATCAATTTATGAGGACAAGCTAAATACAAAGATAAAATTCATTGAGGAGAAGCATTCGTATTGCTCTCCATTTCTTACGATTAAAGATAGCAAAAAGCAAACTGTAGGAGCTATTGGAGTGATAAACCCAGCTTTATTAAAAAAATTAGATATAGCACATAAGCATGACGTTGTTAGTGCTAGACATAAATCCTGACTATTTATGCAGAATACTGCGGATTTAATAGAAAAGTAAAAGATGTTAGTAGCTTTTCCAGCAGTTACTCGAGATTTGAATTTTAAAATGGGTGGAGAGATCAACGTTGGCGATGTTAGCGCTAGCATGAAAGACGGTTAATCAATCTATCCTGCAAAAGCGTAGAACCGGTAGATATATATCAATCTAAAAATGATAAATCTTCAAAAGATGTATTATTTAAGTTGACCTTTCAATCACCTAAAAAAACACTTGAAGATAAAGATGTAAATTCAGTTATTACTGAAATTATAAATGTTGTTTCTAAGAAGTTTAATGCTAAATTAAGAGACAATTAAAGGATAGATATGGAAGCAGATAAAAAACTAGTAAAAGTAAGAATCTTTGGTCAAGAGTATCCAATTAGGGCGTCGTCAAATGAAGACTACATCAAGGAAGTAGCCGCATACGTAGATCAAAAAATGAATGAGGTCCAACGTTCGGTGCCGTCCTCTATGAACGCCTCAAAGATTGCTATCTCTAGCAGCTATGAATATTTCAGATGAATTGTTCGGTGCTAGAAGAGGAGAGTATTCTTTTAAAGGTGAAGTAGAATCGAAAGTAAAGTCTTTAATAGAGAGAATCGAAGAGATAACTGACTAAGAGAGGGATTGTTGTGGAAACATCAATATTATCTGGCTATAGAAGCCAGTAAAGCGCTATATAACAGTCTGGAAGACAGGATCGCGGATACTTAAAAAGCACAAGTATTGTCCCAGGCGTTAGCTGCGGTATTAGTTGGAAATAATCCAGCCTCAGAAATCTATGTTAGAAATAAAACCAAAAAATTTGAAGCATTAGGACTTGAAAACAGAGCTATTATAGATTGGATGAAAATGTCTCAGAAGAAGAGCTCTTATCCCTGATTGATAAGTTAAACACAGATTCTGAATTTCATGGTATTTTAGTTCAATTGCCACTGCCTAAACATATCAATAGCGAGAAAGTGTTAAATGCATGATAGCACCAACAAAGGATGTTGATGGTTTTCATCCTGAAAATGCAGGACTTCTCTCAATTGGTAAGCCTCGTTTTATCCCTTGCACACCAAAGGGGATGATGTATCATCTTAAAACATTTTAATATAGATTTAGATGGGAAGCATGTTGTAGTCATTGGTAGAAGTAATATTGTAGGTAGACCTATTTCTATTCTTGCCAGCTTGAAAGAGCTTGGAAATGCCACAGTCACGTTGTGTCATAGCGGTACCAAGGATCTTAAAATACTTTTCAAAGCAAGCAGATGTGTTGGTTGCTGCACTAGGTTCCCCGCAATTTGTTGATAGTTCATATATTAAAAAGGGTGCATGTCTAATTGACGTTGGAATCAACAGAATTGAAGTTAGATGGAAAGTCAAAAATTGTTGGAGATATCGATCAAGAGAGTGTTATGGGAATAGCAGATTCTTTGACTCCAGTTCCAAAAGGAGTTGGTCCAATGACAATCGCAATGTTGGTAGAAAACACCGTCTTATCCGCAGAATTATTATTAAATTAATTTTAGAAAACTTTAATACAGGAATTGCTACTAATGAAAAAATACTACTTAATATTCTTATCAATTTTTACTCTTTTTTCATGCTCATCGAATGTCGATGAAGCAGAGGTTAAAAAAGCACAACAATTTTTTGAGTCTGTGTTTCAGGATCAAGTTTTAGACAGCCCAGAATTTCAAGCATCTTTGGGTTTCAAGTCTAATTATGATAAATGGGATGATATTACCTGGCAAAAATCTAAAGAACGCTCTAGAAGAGCTGCTGATGATCTCAAGTTCATGAAGAAAAATATCGATTTTGATAAGATTGATGAAGAAACAAAGATTAGCTACAAATTGATGGAAAAACGTCTTCAACGAACCATTGATTCTGATAAATTTATCTTTCACGGATATATGGTAACACATAGAGGTGGAAAGCATTCTAGCATTCCTTCGTTTCTGATTAATTATCATCGTATGGATGAAGTGCAAGATGTTAAAGATTACATAAGTCGTTTACGCAATGTAGAGCCTTTAATGGATGATTTAATGGAACAATTAAGATTAAGACAAGACGTGAAAAAATTGGCACCTGCATTTGTTTATCCTCAAGCTATAAAAACTTCAGAAAATATTATTTCTGGATATCCATTTGAAGAGGTAGAAAATCAAAATGTTATATACGAAGATTTTATGAAAAAATTAAATGCGTTAGATATTTCAGATGCTGAAAAACTTCGCTACCAAAGTGAAGTTGAAGCAGTACTCTTAACTATTGTAAACTTTTCTTACAGAAAGTTTATTGATTTTCTGAAAGATCAGCAAACGCTTAGCAGACAACAATCATGGGGTTTGGAAGTTTGAAGACGGAGCTGAGTATTACCAGCATGCGTTAGATGGATACACTACCTTAGGACTGACAGCTGAAGAGGTGCATGAGATTGGCTTAAGTGAGGTAGCTAGAATTCATGAAGAAATTTACCAAATTATGGAAAAAGTAAATTTTGAGGGTACTCTAAAAGAATTTTTTGACTTTATGAGAGAAGATCCTCAATTTTATTATCCTGAGGGACCTGTTGGACGACAAATGTACCTAGATCAGGTAAATGTTGTTGTTGATACATTGTCAAATAGAATTGAAGAACTATTTTACGGCTTACCATCAATTCCACTACAAGTTAAAGCTGTAGAAGCCTATAGAGAGGCTTCAGCAGGGATTGCTTTTTACCAACGCGGTCAAGCAGATGGAAGCAGACCTGGAACGTACTATGCTAACCTGTATCGCATGAAAGATATGCCCATATACAAGCTTGAAAATTTAGCATACCATGAAGCTATTCCTGGTCATCATATGCAGATTTCTATTCAACTGGAAGTAGAAGATATGCCAAGCTTTAGAAAGTATGGAGGATACAGCGTATTATTCGGAAGGATGGGCTCTTTACTCAGAAACACTACCTAAAGAAATTGGCTTATACAAAGATCCGTATTCCGATTTTGGTAGATTGTCTGGCGAGTTGTGGCGTGCATGTAGACTAGTTGTAGATACTGGAGTGCATCATTATAGATGGACTAGAGAAGAAGGAATCGACTATTATATGAATAATACTGCTAATCCTGAAGGAGATTGCATTGGTATGGTAGAAAGGCATATTGTCTGGCCTGGACAAGCAGTGTCTTACAAAATTGGTATGCTAAAAGTGCAAGAGTTAAGAGCTTACGCTGAACAGGAGTTAGGAAATAAGTTTTCTTTGCAAGAATTTCATGATGTAGTGCTTAAAAATGGTTCAGTAACCATGGATGTGCTAGAAGAGATTGTAGTAAGCTGGGTAGATAGCAAATAAGATGATTATAATTAAAACTAGTACTGATAGCCATAAGGTGATGAAAATGATAGCCAATGAGCTATTAAATAAGAAATTAGCTGGATGCGTAAACATGATTCCTCGTATGCGCTCTAAATATGTAATGGACGGAAGAATTGTTGAATCTAGAGAAGTGATTTTGCTTATTAAAACATCTAAAAACCTTGAAACAAAAGTATACAAAGTTATTAAAGAGCTTCATAATTATGAGATACCAGAAATTTCAACAATCCAAACTTCAAATGTTGATAAAGATTATGAAAAATGGCTTAATGATTTTGTCGAAGAGTAGGTATGAAATTAGAAGAATTATCTGAAGCCACGATTTTAAAAGCTGTTATTTTAACATTATTGTTAATTATGATTATTACTGCAATTGTAGTGATAGCTATCAAATACCCTGAAATAGGTGTCCAGTGAGCTTAATCGACAGTTTAAATTGGAGATATGCCACAAAAAAATTTGATTCGACTAAGAAAGTTAGTGATGCAGATATTGCAATCTTGAAGGAAGCAGTGCGTCTTACGCCATCATCCTATGGATTTCAGCTCTATAAAGTGATTGTTGTTACCGATCAAAAAATTAAAGATAAGCTTTATAAGAAATCTTATTATCAATCTCAAATCCGTGATTGTTCGCATTTATTTGTGTTTTGCAGCTACAAAGAGATAGAAGGAAAACATATAGATGAATTTATTAATTTAATGGAAGAGGCAAGAAAGCAAGATGATGAACGTGGTTATTTAGATAAACTGAAATCGAAAGCGAAGATTGTTGCCTATGGCACAATTGCAAAAACTGATCTTGGGAATCGCAATAAAGATGAACTACTTAATTGGATGCAAAAACAATGTTACTTAGCGATTTCACAGCTAATGGTAACTTGTGCAGATATGAAGATTGATTCTTGTCCATTTGAAGGATTTAGCACAGAGGGATATGATCGTATTTTGGACTTAGAAGATCGCAATTTAACCTCAACCGTATTGTTGCCAATAGGGTATCGCGCTGAAAATGACCGTCACCAATATCGCAATAAAGTACGTAAGCCAAATAATCTTCTATTTGAAGATAAATAATAATTATTTTTTAAAAAAAATTCCTTTTGCTATTTCATTTTTTTAGATGATATTTCTACGATTTTTTCACCATTACTAGGAGCGTTATATGAAAGGTTGGTTATTATCATCAAGCGAGAAACCATCATACGAATCACAAAAAATTATTGATGAGTTTAAAAAAGTTGGAATTGAATGTTTCTACGTAAATCCTTCGAATATTGATATCTATGTAACACGAGAAGATAGGAAGTCTATTCTGGTTGAAAAAGAATATACTACCATACCTAATTTTGTAATTCCTAGAATGGGTAGCAATATTACGCTGTATCAAACAGCAGTGTTAAGACACTTAGAGCGATTAGGGTCCTTATTAGTAAATGGATCAGAAGCAATTTCAAATGCTAAAGATAAATTATATACTATGCAAATTTTAGCACAAGCAAATATTCCAACTCCAAGAACTATGCTAGCAAAAAATCCTGTAAATATTGAGTATATTGAAAAAAGAATTGGATTTCCAGTTGTCGTAAAAACACTAAGTGGAATGCACGGAAAAGGTGTGTATCTTGCTGAAAATCCTTCAAATTTTGAACAATTAATTGATATGGTGATGGAAGTTAATGATAAGGCCAATCTTATTATTCAAGAGTTTATTAGCCATGCTGCTGGAACTGATATAAGGGTCTTCTTAATCGGTGGTAAGATTGTAGGAGCAATGAAACGAAAGTCTTCAGACGGAGATTTTAGAGCAAATATTACTAGAGGTGGTTCTCCACAACCAATTGATCTCGACTCTGATGCCGAGTTTTTAGCAATTCAATCTTCAAATATTATGAATCTTGATATTGCTGGTGTTGATTTATTGATTGATAAAGAAGGTTTTAGAATATGTGAAATTAATTCAGCGCCTGGTTTTCAAGGACTTGAAAAAGCTACTGGTTTAAATATAGCTGCTGAAATTGTTCATTTTGTTGAACAGAAAATTAATCTAGCTATATAAACATATTTTTAGACATAGTTTTTACTTATATTTTTGGTATGGAAACTTTCTTTATATCTCTATTTATAATAGTATTTTCTGCTGCCTTAAGCATGATAGGTTATACCTTGTATCAAATGAGTAAAAAAATGCCAACATCATCATCCGATGACAAAGAAGATTTATTAAACGAAAGAGCAGGAAACATTGCTGTAGAAGCTGCAAAGAAAGCTTTAGATGAAGTATTAAAGCAAAATGCTGAACTGCAAAAGAAAGATTGGGATGGATATAAAAAAGACTTAGACCTTACTTTAACTCCGGTAAAGAAATCTCTTGAAGACTTACAAAAAAATATCTCTGAGGTGGAAAGAGATAGGGTAGAAGATAAAGGAAAGCTTAGACGAGAAATTAAAAGATTTAATCGGAACTACAGATAGCTTAAGTAGAGCGCTAACATCAAGTTCAGATACAGGAGATTTAGGAGAAACCATTTTACGAAACTTGGTTGAAAAAGCAGGGATGATCAAGTATATCGATTTTGTTGAACAAACTTCTACAGGCAATAGAAGTATTCCAGATATGGTAATTAATCTACCTGGCGGAGGAAAAATACCAATTGATTCCAAACTATCTCTTGAATCCTTTGATCGTGCCATGGATACAGCTGATAAATCCGAACGAAAAGCCTTAGAAGTAAAGCACGCTAACAATTGTCGAACATTAATGCGCAATCTATCAAAACAAGAATATTATAAACAATTTGATGGACCTATCGAATTTGTTGTAATGTTTATTGGTAGTGAGCCGGCATATCAAATGGCATTAAAGCATGATGGAAAGCTTTTCTTAGATGGAGCAGATAAAAAAGTATTTGTTGTTTCTCCATTATCATTGCTACCATTATTAAGCTTGGTCTCTGAAGCTTGGAGACAATTTCAGTTAAGCACAAACGCAAATCAAGCAATCCAAATTGCAAAAGATTTAACAGATCGCTTAAAGATTTATGAGGAAAAATATCAAGCTGTGGGTGCTAGGATTTTATCATTAGGTAAAGCATATAATTCTTCCGTTTCATCTTACAACGCTAGACTTAAGCCATCGGTGAGAAACCTTCAAAAATTGCAAGGACAACCTCAAGATTTAATGGAGATGGAAAACGTTCCAGTTGATGTTACCCCAGTAATAGAATCTCTTGAAGCTGACAACGAAGAGGAATAATGCCTTTAGTTCATCCTTTATCATCCATCAAAGATAAAGAAACTCAAGAATTAGTTACTTTTTTCAATGAAACTTTAGGATTTTGCCCTAATTCTGTATTAACCATGCAAAAAAAGCCAGATTTAGCTCAAGCCTTTGTAAATCTTAACAAAGCAGTAATGAATAACACTGGAACCATAACAAGCGAATTTAAGCGTATTATCGCCTATATAAGCAGCAATACCGCTGGTTGTAGATACTGTCAAGCCCATACAATTAGAGCAGCGGAAAGATATGGAGGGGAAAAAGAACGATTGATGCAAGCTTGGGATTTCGAAAATAGTACGTTGTTTACTAATGTGGAAAAGGTAGCATTACGTTTTACTATTGCCGCCAGCTCTATCCCGGTAAACATAACAGAAGAATTGAATAATTCAATGCATGACTCTTGGGATGAAGCTGATATTTTAGAAATTATGAGCGTTGTAGCCCTTTTTGGCTTTTTAAATCGGTGGAACGATGTAATGGGTACTAGCTTAGAAGAAGATGCTAAACACTCAGCTAAATCTTTGCTTGGAACTCAGTGGGAGATAGGCAAGCATGCTACTTAATATAGTCTTGAGCCCAATCATTTAGCATATCAAATACCGGTACAAGTGTCTTACCTTTTTTCGTTAAGGAATATTCAACTCTTGGAGGTATTTCAGCAAAAATTTTTCTACTTATGATATCATTATTTTCAAGATCTCTTAATTCTCTTGTAAGCATATTTTTACTGATTCCATCAATACTTCGACGTAAAACACCAAATCGATTAATATCTTGTGCAATTCTACAAATGATTATTGGTCTCCATTTCCCACCAATCATATTCATTGAATAGGTGATAGGGCATGAGTCAACAGTACAGCCACATATATCTTCAAAACACATTTTTTGTTTCATATAAGTCCTCTTTTTGTTACTATAATATAAAATTGTGCCTACTTGTAAAATTTAATATTAGGTTATAATTTTTCATAACAAATTTTTAGAAAGGAATAAACAATATGAGTAATAAACCATTTTTAGTTAAGATTGAAAAAGGAAAAACCTATGCATGGTGTCAATGTGCAGAGTCAGAAAATCAACCTTTTTGTGACGGTAGTCATGAAAAAATTAATGCTAAAAATGATAATCTCATAGAATCTCTTGTAGAGGTAAATATGATCTCTAGTAAAAAAGAGGGTAAAAAATTAATTGCAAAAGATGAAAAACCAATGATTGTTAAAGCAGAAAAAGATACAGAGGTTAATTTGTGCACTTGTAAGCAATCTAAAAATCTCCCTTATTGCAACGATTCACATCTAAGTATTTAAACACGAAAGGAAAAATAGAATGAGTAATAACAATGAACCAAATGCAGTATCGCTAGATAAAGATAAGAATTATGCATGGTGTGCATGCGCAGAGTCTGACAATCAACCATTTTGTGACGGAAGTCATGCCAAAACAGATATACAACCGGTAGTTTTTAAAGCTGATGAGAGTAAAGAAACTTATTTATGTGGTTGTAAACAGTCAAAAAATGCACCATATTGTGATGGTACTCATTTAAACTTATAAGGAAGCAAATTATGAATAAATTATGTTGTGATATAGATTTAACCTATTATAGAAAATGGGTAATGTGTTTTATGAGAATATTACTAGCCTTTGTTTTCATTAAAGCAGGAATGGGAAAGTGGCCAATTGTCAATGGTGAAGGGTTAACCAATGCTTTACCGCTATTTTTGGTTTACTTAGTAGTTTTATTTGAGTTTTTCGGAGGTTTATTCATGCTCCTAGGAATGAAATACGACATACTTACCAAACTTGGCGCGGCAATGATTGCCATTGTAATGATTGGTGCTACTTATATGCATTATATTGCATGGGGCGATCCATTTGGATCTAAAGATGTAATGTATCCAATTGCATTGCTATTAATCTCGCTGGTATTTGTCACTGATGAATAAGGTTAAATCCTTAAATCTTGGCATCGTATTATCATTTGGAATCTTTTTTGTAACCTTTTTTTATCACCAGGTTAAAGAACGAGATATTACAGAGGCTATTGTTATTCAAAATAACAATCCAACCTTTACAAAAGATACTATTACACGAGCAGATTTTAACGATGCAGGTGTTACTATCTTTACGGCTACTTGGTGTGGGTATTGTAAAGGTGCAAAAATATTGTTAAATGAGCAAAATATTGAGTTCACAGAAGTAGACGTAGATCAATATAGTATTTCAAAAATAAAGCTAAAAAAAGCTGGTATTGAGGATTTTTTTGTACCACAAATTTTTGTAGATGGAGTTGCTATAGGCGGTTTTTCAGATCTTAAAAAAATTTTTGGTAGCAATATGCCTGTTCCAGAAGTATAATTAAAAGTTTTTAATATAGTTTTAGGGGAAAAATAGAATTTGTTCTGTATCAACTTATTTAGTAAAAAATGAAAGCAAATCTATGTGAATTAATAAGCAACATAGACTCCTTATATCGGAATGATGGGATAACAATACATTCAGATAGAAATACAACTAAAAAAATAGAATTCAATGGAAGGTTATTTGCAGTTAAATCGTTCCAATCACCTAATTTTTTACAACGTATTGCCTATGCAAACTTTAGAAAGCCTAAGGCACAACGTTCTTTAGAGTTTTCCTTAAAATTGATTGAAGCTGGACTGCATTCTCCGAAGCCGATTGGGTATATTGTTAACTAAGCATTCTATGCAAATCCATGAAAGTTTTTATATTACTGAATATCATGAGTATGATTTCGATCTCGTTCCCGTCTTTGAACAGTTTGACAGTCATTTAAAATTAATTGAAAAGTTTATAAAGACTATTATTCATATGCATGATAACAATATTTATCATCATGATTTAACTAAAAGAAATATATTAATTACTCCTTCTTCAAAGCAAGTATTTAGCTTTGTAGATAATAATAGAATGTCTTTTGTTGAAATGTCCTTAAAAATGAGAATGGAGTCATTGTCAAAGCTATCTAATAACGTAAATGAATTACATGCGCTAGCAAACCTATATGGAAAGTATTCTAATTATAGCTCACAACGATGTATAGATTTTATAGATAAAGGATTTAGAAAAAGCCAACGCTATAAAAACGTTAAAAAATTTCTTAAGGGAAACAAAAAAGGCGCCTTCGACGCGACGCCTTTTTTTACTCGAGGTAATCAGAGATAACTATTATTGTATGTTGTAAGCAAGGCTTTCGTCATCTTCGACTTGACTGAGTTGTGGTTCAGTCTCATCAATTAGTATTTCTTCAATAGCAACTTCTGTATTTAGCGCTTCAAATGCTTCATCTGCATAGTTAGTTAAATACATGTTTCCATTCCATTCAAAGGTTTGACCTGGGCCTAATTCATTACGTGCAGCAAGAAATGCATCGTTAAAAGAGGGAACAGGGGTGGTTTCAATTTCTTCTGAAATTGTGGCCACTGTTTCAGTAGTCATGGCTTCATCATTGACTGAATTACCCATATTTACGTTATTAACTAATGAGGTAATTCTTCTACATCCACAGTGGCTTCTTTAAAGCTTTCTGTATAGGTATTATCGGACAGTTCTACTTCTTCGGATTGATCCATTAGAAAAAACAAGGAACCGATACATAAAATTACACCAGCTAACACGAATTTTTCAACATTATTGTACATATTTTTTAACTCCATTTGTTCTGCCTCTTAATGTCTCTTTCATACTGTATCTACATATTAGTTTTCATTTTTGTTTCAATATTTTTGTAACTTTCTTTATGGAAAAAGTATTTGTAAGCGGCGGATCAGGGTTTATATCCCTACATTTAATCTCAAAACTCATTCAAGAAGGGTATCAAGTACGAACCTCGTTACGTTCTTTAGATCGTAAACAAGAAGTGATTGATGCGGTAGAAAAAGAAGTGTCTACCAAAGGAATGCTTGAATTCTGTGAATTGGATTTATTAAAAGATGAAGGATGGGATGAAGCAGTTGCTGGATGTGATTATGTGCAACATATTGCCTCACCAATTCCTACTACGAACTCTAATGATTATGATATTGTAGTAAAACCTGCCGTAAATGGCATTAAACGATGCCTTAACGCAGCCTTAAAGAATAATATCAAACGTTTTGTCATGACATCCTCTGTTGCATCGGTAGGAGGCTCAAATCATAAAAATGAGTATGATGATACGGATTGGACGGATTTAACCATGGATGTTGGCCCGTATCAAACCAGTAAAACCAAAGCAGAACAATATTTATGGGACTTTATGAAAGAACATGAAGGGAAGACCGACATGGAAGCAGTAGCTATTAATCCTTCTATGGTCTTTGGTAATTCCTTATCAGATGATATTGGTGCTTCAAATCTTGTATAAAGCGTTTAATTGATGGATCGATGCCTTTCACCTTAAATATTTGTATTAATATCGTTCATATTAAAGATGTTGCTGATATGCATTTTGAAGCAATGATTAACGATAAAGCTCCTGGTAAACGCTTTATTGCATCTAATAACCATATGTTTTTCCCTGAAATTGCTAAAGTATTAAACGATAATGGCTTTAAAGCACCCAAAAGAAATCTTCCAACCTTATTAGCTAAAATATTAGGCAAGTTTGATAAGCAACTATCATTCTTCTTAAAAGACATAAATATACTACGTATCTATCATTCTAATAACGCACGAGACGTGTTAGGATTTAAGTTTAGATCGTCAGAGTCTGCAATTGTTGACGCTGCTACGCAAATCAATGCATTGCTGAAAAATTAGCATACTTCTTACTGATTGGTAGCATAATCAAGAAAACTGAACTCAATTTTCGTATCTTTATTATCTTTGTATGAACGTATCGCAATCATATCACTTAAGCGTTCATCTGTATAGTACATTTTAGTTTCTTTATTCACGCTAGTTACTTCATCACCAACTACAATGATAGTTTCGTAATAAAAGTCTGTGGTGTAGTATTTACCATTCCATTCAAAGGTTTTACCAGCACCTTTTATCTTACGTGCTTCTCTAAATGCCTCAGAAAATGAGATAGTACCCATTTCTTTGCGTATATCATCAGAGTAAACAGTGGTTTCGATCATTCCGTCATCGTCAATGCGTTCTTTGACTAAATGCTCTACAGAGTCCTGTATAAGGACGGTTTTATTAAAGATGGTGAATTCAATGTTATCTGCAGTAGATAATTGAAGTAAAAAGAATGAAAATGAGAAGAATATATTTATTAGCATTGAAGCTCCTTTAGGATTGCCTCAAAATTCTTTCTCTAATACGTGTACTTGTATTTTAAAAAATTGTTTCAATATATTATTTTTTAAAAAATTTATTATATATTGATTTATCATTATATTATTAAATGAATAGAATATTGCCACTAGTATTTTTTCTGTCATTGTCTATTTGTCAAGACATAAACATACCAAAATCCCAAGAAAGTTCAGAAATTGATTCTCTTACAATATTTAAAGATAAAATTATCAAAGGAGCAAATTTAGAAGCCAAACAGATAATAGATGAGGCAAATCAAATTTTGGATAAGGCTTTAAAAAAAGAAATTAAAGCCGAGTCTTTTCTTTATAATGCAAATAAAACCGCTAAAAGCATTATTGCTACAGCAAAAGATTCTGCTAATAAAATCATTATTGAAAATGAAAAACAAGCAGCTGACATAATTTCAAATTCTAAAAAAGAGGCTGATAGGGCTATTTCCGAAGCAAAATCATTTGTAGAGCAGCAAAATAAGAATGCTCAAAAAGAAGTTGATGATGCCAAAAATGAAGTAAACAAAATTATAAATTCATTCAATAAAAGACAGGCAATCATTGATAACAATGCTATATTAGCATTATCAATTCTTTTTTTAATAGCTATCTCATCTTTTTCTTTTGTTTTTTATAGAATTTTGAGTTCGAGAAAAATGATTAATAATAATTCAATAGAGATACCTGAAATTGTTAAAAAAGATATTGATAATATTTCTCAAGAATTGAAAAAATTAAGTACAAAAGAAGATGAGCAAATAACAAAAAATGAAATTTTAGAACTTGTTACAAAGCTTAAAGATGCATTACCAGACTTTGGTAGAGCAATCAATGAAACTGTTTTAAAATTAGATAAAAAAGCTGAATTAAATTATAATGAAGGATTGAAATTACTTAGAAATGAATTAGAATTAAAAGAGAGTAAATTAAAAGATATACAAAACACAAAACTAAAGAAAAAATATCTTAAGAATATATTAGAAGTTAGAAAAAGAATTGAGTTTTTTTCGCAAAAAAATATTGATCCAGAAAATAATGAATTTGAAAAAATTTTAAATAGTGTTGATAGATTATTAAAAAATGAGGAAGTATATCCGCTATTATTTCAAAAAAATACTCCATTAGAAGATCTTCAACCGAATGAACATCATGTTATTGATAGAATTCAAACTACTAACAAAAAGGATGATCAAACCGTTTGCGAAACTATAAATGAAGGTTATTATTTTAATGCATCTGATGGAAGTAGAGTTATTTTAAGTCCTGCTGATATCTCAATTTATATACCTAGTGATACAAATCAAAAAAATAAGGGTAAACAGTCTTGAAAAAATTGCTTATTGGAATCGATTTGGGAACAACCTATACCTGTGCTTCAATCTTAAATGATGCTGGAAGTATTGAGGTTGTTCCAAATGGAAACAATGGAGCTCCAACTATTCCATCAGTTATGCTTTTAAAAAAAGATCAAAATCCTTCCGTAGGAAATGGTGCTAAATCTGCAATTACAGGATTAATTTCTCTAAATAAAGATGATAGAGACGCTCAAATGAAGGAAGGATGGTACTTAAAAGATGATGGTTCAAGAGCAGTGATTGAACAAACAAAAAGGTTTATTTCTTCGGATAAGCAGTACAATTTTCAAGAAGAAGCATTTAATCCAACAACAGTTAGTGCAGCTATTTTAAAAAAAATTACTCAAAATGTTGAAAAAGCATTTGGTCAAAAAATTGATAAAGCAGTGATTACTGTTCCTGCTAATTTTAATAGCCAACAAAGACAAGAAACGCTAAAAGCTGCAAATTCTATAGGTATGAATGTTACTGATTTGATAGATGAGCCTACGGCAGCTGCGCTTGCGTATTCAGTGAGTTCTCAAATTGACGGTGTTTATGTTATTTATGATTTTGGAGGGGGAACATTTGATTGCTCTGTTGTCGAAACAAAGGGAGATAATGTAAAAATTCTAGCTTCGGATGGAGCCAAAAGGTTGGGTGGAAAAGATTTAGATTTAAAGCTTTTAAATATAGTTGAGAAAAAATATAAAGAAATAACTGGAAAAGACTTATCTCCAAGACAATATAGCATCATAAAAGCTGAAGAATCAAAGGTTGCTTTATCTACTGAAAAAGAGATAGATATTTTTATAGATGGTCATGAAATAATTATAACTCGAAAAGAATTTGAAGAAGCAATATCTACATTAGTAGCAAAATCAATTTTAGTATTTGATAATGCGATAGATCAAGCAAAAATATCTGTAGATAATATTATGGATGTAATTTTAGTAGGCGGTACTTCAAGAACTCCACTAATAAAAAAAATGTTAAAGAAAAAAATCGGTAAGAGTCCTAAAAATTATGGCAATCCTGATGAAACAGTAGCAAAAGGAGCAGCTATATATATTGCATTGAAGAACAAAGAATCATTAAATATAAATCAAAAAGCAGTTGTTGGTGCTTTTGATATAAAAGAAATAACCAATGTTTATCTTGGTACAATTGTAATATCTGAAAATGGTCCACTTAGAAATAGAAATTTAATTAAAAAAGGTCAAAGAATTCCTGCACAGACTGATAAAACATTTTATATACCGGGTGCTGTAATGTCCGAGCAATTAGATTTTGGATACGCATCTAAGCCATTAGAAGCTGAGATTACTGAATCATATTCGAACTCATCATCTCCTGACAAAGTCAGTTCAGTTTGGACCAAGGAAGTTGATTGGCCACTTTTGACAAGATCAATTTATAATAGATTTACGGATGATTATACATGTACAACCGAATGGGGTGCATTAAAATATTCTTACTCAATTGATGAAAATCAAATTTTCCATATAAAAATTATTCATACTTATACTGGAAAAGTTTTAGTTGATGAAAATCTTGATATGAGAAAAGGTTCTCTCAACATAAAAGCAGGTTCAAAAAATAAAAAAATCGATTCATTTACTATTGACTGATGACTTTTTCAGACCCATTTGATTTAGCAAAATTTGTAAGATATTCTCATGATAAGCATAAAGAATCTAATATTACAAACTTGGAAGACCTTTATCAGTATGAATCATATTACTCTAATATTGGTTTAAGAATATCTGAAGAAATCACCCCAAAACTTCATCAAAACTTAAATATTGTTTGCAATAGACTAAAGGTACCGCAAAATCGAATTAAGGCATTTGTTTTATCTAGGCCAGATATTAACGCCCATTGTAAACATTTTCAAAAAAAAGGTGCAATTATAGCATTAAATTCAGAATTAATAAATTTAATGTCAGATGGAGAGGTGCAATTTATTATTGGGCATGAGATTGGTCATTTTTTATTTAATCATAATTATTTTGATGATAATCCGAAAATTACTAAAACTGAATCAAAAAATAGTAGGGCAGGAGAGATTTCATCTGATAGAATTGGTTTACTTTCATGCATAAATGTAGACTTAGCAATTAAGGCAATGATAAGACTACAATCAGGTTTGAGTGATAAATTTTTAAGATTTGACACCTCTGCATTTTTACTCGATACTAAAAGTGAAAAATTGGTCAGAAGCCAGCTTGAAAACAGTACGCACCCCTCAGCAAGAATAAGGGCTGATGCACTGCTTAGATTTTCGCTATCTGAACCATATCAACTTATTATAAATAATGAAGAATCAGGAGCTAAGCTAAGTGATGTAGATAAACATGTAAAAAAAGAGCTTGATACATACTTTAACTTAAGAGAAAAAAGCTTTTTTGAAAAACTCTTTGATTAATGAAATATACAAAAAAAGAAATTGATGGTTTATTATCCTTGAAAAGTGAATGGACAACAGATCAAAAACAGAAGCAAATAAAGAAATTATTTAAAAAATTTAATGCATTAACAAATACATCAAATTCACAAAAAGAAATAGATAACGCTGAAAGAATGATGGAAATTTGTGCCGAAGCTATATTGGTATATAAATCTCCGGCACATAAGAGAAATTATCAGAAAAAAGTTGTTAAAAAACGTCAAGTTGCTAAATCTACAGTTGAGCAAAATGACGGCTGTATCATTCCTATTATTGTTACTCTATCAAGTTTTGGTATATTTATTTGGTTAATATTATATGGGCTGTTTTAACACATTATTCTTACTGTTACTAGGCGGAATATACTTATTCTGGCCCGATTTAATGCAGGTAGAAGGGTTTTGGTTTAGTTTTATAGCTATTTGGTTATGTTTCTTTGTTTCTTGGGCGTTATTTGGTGATATAGCTGATGAAATAGCAGGTGTAAATAAATATAAAGATTATGAATAAGAAGCTTAAAGATGAGCACTACATAATTGAACTATGTGACAAGTTGTTAAACATAAAAGCTTTACGTTCTCATACTTTTGATTTTCTTAGAGGGGATCCTAACAAAAAAGGTGTTAGTAGAAAATTACCAGTGGACGCTTTTTATAAAAGTTTAAATCTTGTTATTGAGTTTAACGAAAGACAACATACCGAAGAAGTTCCTTTTTTTGATAAACCTGATAAAATGACTGTAAGTGGAGTAAGCAGAGGAGAGCAAAGAAAAATTTATGATCAAAGACGAAAAGAAGTTCTTCCAAAGCACGGAATTGACTTGATAGTATTGTCATATTTTGATTTTAATTTTGACTCAAGAAAAAAAATTATCAGAAATAGAACAGATGACATTGAAATTTTAAAAGAAAAACTTAAAAAATATGTCAACTATTAAAAGAAAATACTATGTTTACGTCATTAATCTTAAAAAAGACATTTTGAACATTAAAAAGTTTAAAGATAAAAATCCTGATTATATGGAAGGAAAACCATGTGTATACGTTGGTCAGTCAGTTCATGAACCTAGAGTACGTTTTAATCAACATTTGGAGGGATATAAAGCTAACAGGTATGTTAAAAAGTTTGGTAATTTTTTAAGAAAGAAAAATACAGGAGTTAAAAATCCATATTTAACACGTAAAGCAGTTGAAAAAGCGGAAGCCGAGACAGCTGAATACTTACGTAAAAGAGGGTATGGAGTATGGAGTAATTAATGAAAAATCATAACGAAATATCATCATTTATTTGGAACGTTTGTGATGACGTTCTTAGAGGATTATTTAAACAACATGAATATGGTGATGTTATCCTACCATTTATTGTGTTAAGAAGAATGGATTGTGTATTAGAGTCTCATAAAGATGATATTTTAAAAGTCCACAATGAATACAAAAATAATTTTGAAGATACCTCTAAAATTATTGAAACTAAATTGAACTTAAAGTTTTCAAACTATTCACGATATGACTTGAAACGATTAAAAGAAGAACCATCAAAATTATCTGAAAACTTTTATGATTACTTAACATCCTTTTCAACCAATGTTCAAGATATCGTTCAAAACTTTGGACTACAAAAACATATTGATAAGTTGGACTCTAATGATAAGTTATATTTATTGGTTGAAAAATTTACTGAAATAGATTTACATCCCTCAGTCGTAGACAATTATGTCATGGGGAATATCTTTGAAGAACTTCTAAGGAAATTTTCAGAAATGAGTAACGAAACCAGTGGAGAACATTATACCCCAAGAGATGTGGTCAATTTATTAGTTTCGTTAGTTTTTTCAACCGAAAAAGAAGTATTAAAAGACCCAAATAAGATTATTTCCTTATATGACCCATGTTGTGGTACCGGTGGGATGTTAACCATTGGAAAAGATTGGATTCATCAAAACATCAATTCAGATGTAGATGTGAATTTGTTTGGACAAGAATTAAATCCTCAAACCTATTCTATTTGTAAATCAGATATGTTGATTACTGGTGAAGAACCCAAATAATATCAGAGGTCCTAGTTTCATCTTTACTCGAGGATCAACATTCAAGGAGGAAACGATTTGATTACATGATAACCAATCCCCCATTTGGAGTCAGTTGGAAATCAGAAAAAGAATACAAATTCAAAATGAGTCCAAAGAATTGGGAAGATTTAGTGTAGGAACACCACGAACTTCAGATGGTTCATTATTATTTCTTCAACATATGATTTCCAAAATGGAACCAAATGGTAGTAGGATTGGAATAGTATTTAATGGTTCACCTTTATTCACTGGAGATAGTGGTAGTGGTGAATCAGAGATTAGAAGATGGATAATTGAGAATGATTGGTTAGAATGTGTGGTATCTTTACCCGATAGATTATTCTTTAATACAGGTATAACAACTTATGTATGGATTGTTAACAAATAAAAAATCTCTGAACGAAAAGGTAAAGTTCAATTGATTAATGGTTAACCATTTTCAAAATCAATGAGAAAAAACTTAGGTGAGAAAAGAAAGGAAATAACGATGATCAAAGAGAAGAATTATTCAATTATATTCAAAATTTTGAAGAATCGAACATAGTAAAATTTTTCAAATGATTTCTTTGGATATACAAAGGTTACCATTGAACAACCATTATTAGATGATGAATGGAGAATTCATTACTGATAAAAAAGGGAATCCTAAACCAGATTCTAAGAAAAGAGATTATGAACGAGTTCCATTGGAACAAGATATAGATGAATACTTACGAAAGAGAAGTAAAACCACATTTACCTGATTCTTGGATGGATAGAAATAAAGATAAGGTTGGGTATGAAATCAATTTCACCAAGTATTTCTACAAGTATAAACCACTTCGTTCATTGGAAGATATCACTCAAGATTTATTGAATTAGATGAACAGATTGGTGGACAAATGAAGATATATTGGATTAATGAAGTCTTATTTTCATACAACGAATCAAATGAAATTGGATTGGAGATATTCCAACAATTGGGAAATAAAAAGAATATAGTATTCATATTTTAACAGAGAAATCGAAAAATCCGTGATGAGGAACAGGTATACTCATCTAACTATAGAATGGAATAATACTCAAAAAATGTATCAAGAAGGTCAGACCTGATAATACGAAAGTAGATTTACGAAGAAGATTTATCCTGATGATAGTCGTCGATGAATCATATGGATTGTAAATCTGGGTGGTTGATATAAGTAAGTATACTGGATAATCCACCATCTATTATGTTTGAAATAAAACGAATAATAATCAGGTATTAATTTTTTAACTTACAGAGTTTAAAGAATTACATAAGAAAAAACTGTTTTCAGGACAATGAGTCATACGATTGACCGATGAGTCTAGGTAGAGAAATATTCAGTAAATTCCTACATCTGTATCCACCATCTAGAACAAACACAAATCGTCTCCTTCCTTGATACCAAAACCCAAAAGATTGATGAACTGATTGAAAAAACAGAACAAAAAATAAAACTACTGAAAGAAAAACGAACTTCCCTTATCAATCATTGTGTGACCAAAGGATTGAATCCCGATGTGGAGATGAAAGATAGTGGAGTGGAATGGATTGGGGAGATTCCGATGGATTGGGATTTAATTAGGTTAAAATATTTTTTTTTCTCTCGAGGGTGGTAAGGATTCTAAAAATATTCAAAAAGATGATGGACAATATCCAATTTTAGGTACGGGTGGAGAAATTAATAGAGGTTCAGATTTCCTTTATGATAAACCTACACTATTATTAGGGAGGAAAGGAACGATTGATAAACCATTTTTGTTTGAAGAACCTTTTTGGGTATCTGATGTGATGTATTATACAATTCAGAAAAAGATATTACCCCTAAATATCTTTTTTTACTTTTCAAACTTATTCCCTTTGAGTATTTCAAATATGGTTCAACACAACCAAGTATGAGTAGACTTGATTATGAAAGTATGTTGTTCCCTATACCACCCATAAAGGAAAGGACCTTAATAACTGAATACATTGATGAACAAACCCAAAAGATTGATTCCAACATTAAAAAAGAAACTCAACGAATTGAACTTTTAAAAGAATACCGTCAATCCCTTATTTCCGAAGTGGTGACGGGTAAAGTTGATGTGAGAGATTGGAAAGAATGAGTCCATTACATCCAACTGAAAAACGTTATGAACGACATATTGAAGAAGAACTCACTTCTTTGATTGATGATGGATTACAATTTCATTCTAAAACACATCAACGAACAGATACTTGGTACAACAAGGAACTTTGTGTTGTTGAAAAAGAATTGATCGGGTTCATAAAAGATACTCAACCAAACACTTATGAAAGTTTAGAAAAAAAGTATGGGGAAAATACAGACTCTCATTTAATCAAAAGATTATACAAACAAATTGAATCCAAAGGATTGATACATGTATTACGAAAAGGATTCAATGATGTTTATGGGGGAAATATTAAGGTGGTGTATTTTCAACCCTCGAGTTCACTCAATGTGAATTATCGACAAGATAAATACCTAAAAAATAAATTTTTATTAGTAAGACAACTTCATTACTCACCTCATAACAACAACTCTATTGATGTGGTATTGTTTATCAATGGTTTACCCATAACAACAATTGAATTAAAAAATCAATTAACTGGACAAACCGTACTGAACTCTGATGACCAATATCGTTTTAATAGAAAACCTACTGGAGAACCACTACTACAATTTCAACGATGTTTATCTCATTTTAGTGTAGATAATGATGAAGTTCATATGACTACCAAATTGGAAGGGAAAGACACATATTTTTTACCGTTTAATAAGACTTTACATAATCGAGAAACTCAAAGTGATGGATTTAAAGTAGATTATTTATGGAAAGAAGTATTAACCCCAACTTCCTTATTGGATATTATTGAAAACTTTGTGTTGTTTACTCATTTATCAGATTACAAATGGAGTGATTCTAAACAAAAAGTTATGGAAGAAAAAAAACCGGTATTAATCTTTCCACGATATCATCAATTAGATGTAATTCGTCAATTGAAATCTCAATTACTGAAAGATGGAGTAGGTACCAATTATTTAGTACAACATACTACTGGATCCGGTAAATCTTATTCTATTGGATGGTTGTCATTTATGTTGACCAATTTATTTGTCGATGATGGTCAAAAACGATTATTTGATTCAGTGATTATTATTTCTGATAGAAAAGTCTTGGATAAACAATTACAAGATACGGTAAAGAGTTTTAGAGAAGACTCAAGGAGTAGTTCAACAAATTGATAAAGATTCAGAACAACTCAAACAATCCTTATCCACCGGTAAAAATATCATCGTCACTACCATTCAAAAGTTTTCTGTGGTGGTAAATCGAATGAAAGAATTAGAAGGTAGAACGTTTGGGGTTATTGTAGATGAGGTTCACTCTCACAAGGTGGAAAAGGAACCAAGAATTTGAATAAAACCTTATCGTTAAATGAACCAGAAATTCCAGTAGATGATGATACTATCAATGAAGAGATTTCCAAAATCAAGTTGGAAATGAAGTCTCGTCAAAAACAAGACCACATTTCCTTTTTTGGATTTACCGGAACTCCCAAACGACAAACCATTGAAATATTTGGAACTCCTCAACCTGGAAGTACAGAAAAAAGACCTTTTCATACGTATACCATGAGACAATCTATTGGAGAAGGGTTTACCTTAGATGTTTTAAAGACCTATACTCCAGTAAAACGTTGGTTTAAACTTCGTGGAAAAGGAGAGGATGTTGAACTTCCTGGACAACAAGGAAAACGAGAGTTAATAAAATGGGTAGATTCTACTCCAGAGGTAATCTCTCAAAAAGTTCAAATTATTTTAAATCAACTATTAGAACATACCGTTGAAATCCATCGAAGGAAGAGGAAAGGGAATGATAATTGTTCGTTCTATACCTGACACTGTGAAATTTTATATGGAGATGAATAAACAACTTCAAGAAAAAGGACTTCAAAATAAAATTAAATGTTTAATCGGATTTAGTGGGGAAACAGATTACAATGGAGATAAGGTTACCGAAATTTCTTTAATAAAGATAATGGAGTTGAAACTAATAACATTCCTCATGAATTTAAAAATCCACTATATCGAGTCTTAATTGTATGTGATAAGTTTTCAAACAGGATTTGATGAACCATTACTACACTCTATGTTTATTGATAAACCCTTAGGAGGAGTTCAATGTGTTCAAACTCTTTCACGATTAAATCGTAAAACCAAAGGAAAAAAGAAACACCTTTGTGTTAGATTTTGTCAACAAGATTGAAACAATTCAACAATCCTTTCAAGACTTTTATCAAACAACCATACTTTCTGAAGATACAGACCCGAATCTGGTGTATGATATTTTAGATAAGATTCGTCATTATAATTTGTTTACCGATGAAGAAATCACTCATTGGAATTCAATTTATTTTTCAGAAAATAGAGACGATTCTTTACTTCAACCAGATCTCAATACAGTATTAGAACGATGGAGAGGATTATCTGATGAAGATAGAGATGAATCCAGAACATTGTTTTCTAATTACTGTAAGTCCTATGGATATATTTCAATGATACATCAATTTGATAATGTAGAATTAGAAAAACATTATTGTTTCTTTGAATTTTTACGAAAGAAATTTCCAGTAGATAGACAAGATCGTATCGATGTTTCAGACTTGGTTGACTTAGAATCTTTGACCTTAGATGTAAGAGGTCAGTTAAATATTTCATTAGAACCTGATGATACTATGTTTGATTCTCCCAAGTATGATGGAAAACCATTTGATACGGAAGAAGATTATGAATCTATTATCAGAAATTATAAGTCAAATCAATGATTATTATGGGAAAGTACCAGATGGCACAGAAGAAACTATGAAGAGAATTTTTTCCGATATTGTTAATGATGATGAAGTGATTAAAGTATTGAATTCAGATAATACTTTTTCCAATAAACGCGATAAGATGGAACAAATATATGATAAGAAAAATATCAAAACATTGGATTTAAATACCAAACTTTATGAGTTTTTAGAAAAGAAAGAGAATAAAGAAAAGATTTTAAATACTTTAATTAAAAATCCAGAAGTAGCAAATTTCATTAAAAAGTAGAAAATATAGTATTATGGTATTAAGTGAAAAAAATAAGAACATAGTTAATTTATTAGAACATTTTCATACGCTCTTTAAAGTAAAGAGCGTATTAAACATAAATATGGTTGAAAATCCATATTCATCTTTTAATTACCATCAAAAAAAGGATTTTAACAATCTCAACTTTTCAACTTTGCTAGATGAAGTAAGATTTGAACAAACACTTATTAAGGCTCGTTTTATCCCACAAGAAATTCATAATTTTGTTAATTCAAATTTAAAATATGATATGTTAATTGCTCAATTCCCATTAAATGTTAAAAACAGTTCATTAGAAGAATTTTGCACCACGGAAGGAAGTTTAGAGGTTTTCAAAAATTTTAATACAAATTTTGAGAATATTGCTTTGTTTGAAACAATAAAACTATTAAAAAAAGATGGATTTTGTTTTTTCTTTTCATCAAGCTCCATTTTAAATAATCAAAAGAAATTTATAAAATTAATTGAAAAAAAAGGATTTTTCTTAAATGGTATAATAAATGTAAAAAATATTTACCCATTTACAAATATTGATATTTACTTATGTATTTTTTCGTTTAAACAAAGTAAAAATTTATTTGCTGGAGAATTATCTGAATTTAATAGTAAAGCTTTAATTAATAATTTCTATTTATCGTTTATCAATAATAATTCTACTTCTTTAAGTTCTTCTGATATTTATTCTGGAGTATTAACTTCATTAGACGAATGTTACAATCTTGAAACTTTGAAACATCAGTTTGAATTAAGATCTGTTTTTAAAGCATTATAAAGACTTTAAGAAATATAATTTAAACAATATTGCAAAGATTACTGCAGTTAAAACGGGTGGAACTCATATTCATGATAAAAATTCAATATATTTACCCAAAATAGGCTTAGGAAGGGTATATAACGATTTAGATCAAACCAAAATAAAACATCAAAATCTTTTCAAGATAACTTTAAATCCAAAGATAGTAAAAAAGCGAATATGCAGCTTGGTTTTTCTCTTCTGAGATAGGACAAAAGCTAAGAAAGAGTATAATGACCGGTACAACAATCAAAAAATATCAACAAAAGCTTTTTAATGTCTATTGAAATACCTGTACCTAAAGTTGAAAAACAACAAATGATAGCTGAAGCAACTGAAAAAATAACTGTTATAAATAAGAAATTATTAAAAATTTCTGAAGACTTTACGGTTAATCCTTTAAACGTCAACACTACTTTAGAGAAGTTAAATACGTTAATTGATCAATTTGGGAGCTTTAAGCGGTCATGATAAAGTTAAAATTCTATTAAAAAATGGTGAAGATAGTAAAGTTGAATATAAACAGACCTTAAGTTATAATATTTTTTACAAAAAATGAAGGATAAAGCTATACAAACATCATCAATTAAGACAATTGCGGCTTTTCTTAATACAAATGGTGGGAGATTTATTAATTGGAGTTGATGACAATAGCGAAATAATTGGTTTAAATAGAGAAGTCAAAAAAATTTATAAAAATAATTATGATAAATTTAAACTTCATTTTAAAGATATATTTGAGACTAGAATTGGTAAAAGATTTTTACCATTTATTAATTCAGAATTAATTAATATGGATGGTTTATTTGTATTAAAAGTAAATTGTCAATCATTGAAAGATAGGAGCTCAGATGGCTGCTATGTTGATAATAAAGATTTTTATGTAAGAACAGATCCTGCTACTACAAAATTACAAGGACCTGATGTAACAATATATATAAGGAATCATTTGAGAAGAAAAATTAAAAGATTTACGCATAATATATATTATGTATAATTAAGTAACTATGAGATATACATCTAGGCAAAACAACAAGAATAATGCTACTATCCTACCTCGGGCTTTTAACGCTTGCTGCATTCTTTTATGGTGGCGGTAATTATGTCGAGAAACAAACACCCTACTACAACTTTTTTAAAAACTTTATAAGCGATCTTGGAAGAACAACCAGCCATTCTGGCGATGATAATAGTGTTTCTATCGTTCTATTTTCAATTGGTATGTTTGTTCAGCTTGTTGCTGTATTGATATATTTAGTTAAAGCTGCTGATGTCTTTTCAACTGAATTTCCAAAAATTAGTTTATTAGCAAAACTATCTGCAGTTTTTGGGTCAGTAAGCCTTCTTGGAGTAGTTTTAACACCAGCAGATGTTCCAGCAGCTCTATTCTTTGCATATTTTCTTTGCAAATTCAGTATTTAACGGCGCTTTGATAACATTGGGCATATATTCATACCTTTTTTACTCAAAAGGCTTAAAAAACGTCACTTTTTCCCTTTTTATTTGTTCGATTGTAATTTTAGGATATATTGTCTTTCTTGAGCTAGGTCCAGCACCATGGAAATCTATAGAATCGCTTACTATGCATGCTACATATCAAAAAATTGCTGTTTTAAGCTTAGTTGGTACTGTATGGGTTATGTCTAAGGGTACTGACTTACTTGACGACAAAGTTTAGCAATCTATTTGGAACATAAATAGTTTTAACAATTGATCCGTCTGAAGTAAACTTTTCAACATTTTCAAGCGAAAGCGCCTTATTAACGACTATTTTCTCAGTTGAATCCTTGGCAATTTCTATATTTGCTCTAAGTTTACCATTTACTTGAACAGCTACTATCACCTCATCAAGC
>CALSRE010000001.1:497500-734467 GCA_943788675.1 uncultured bacterium | reverse complement strand
AAGATAAAAAAGAGTTTATTGTAAAATATTATGATCATGCCAGGGGAGGATATCAAGAAAAGAATGATGAATTTATTTATAAAAGAGAGGTTGAGAATGTTATACCTGAAAAAATATCCCCTTTCTGTTTTTTTGATGGTGAAGAATTAAAAAGATTATTAAATGATTATAAATCAATATCAAAAAAAATTAAAGAACATTTAGAGCTTGTAACATATTTAGATAGTTCAGAGCAGACATCCAAAAATCTTCAAAGATGGATTGATGATCTTTTATCGGCCTCATCTGGTAATGACGAAATGGGTAGAAAATTACAAGAATATTCTAGACAAATAATTATTGCGAAACAAAAAAAGGATGAATTGAATACTAAAATAGAAGAAGCATCTCAATCTATAAAAGATAGAGAAAAAGAGTTTTCTATCGTTTCAAAACAATTTAGAGATTCCGAAAAAACAAAAGATTTAGAAAAAGAATTGAAGAGAATTGAAAATGATATCGCAATCTGTAGTACTAATATTGATAGGATGCAATCGAAGTATGAGAAAAAAATTCTAGATCAATTTGATGCACTTATAATTCAAGAACCCTTAATAAATATGAATAAAGAAATTGAGAAAAGAGAAGAGGAAGGTAATTTTCCTCCTGCTGAAGTTAAGCCTGAAACAGTTAAACAATTAATTTCTGACGATTCGCTTATTATTCCTGGTGATAATTTCTCAAAAAAAGATGTAATTGCAGGAAAAATAAAATGGTCAAAATCTTTCTCAAAAAATTCATTTATAGACTCCCTAGATAAGTTTAATGAGCAAGTTGTTGACGCGAAGAAAGGAAATCTTGTATTAAGAGCTGCCAGAGCTAGGAATCAGTCAGAAGTTGCAAGAACATTTAATTACAAAGAGCTTGATATAAAAATAAAAAGTATAGCAAAAGATATAGCTGGAGAAGAAGAAAAAAGAGATTCTTTAATTAAGAAAAAGAAAAAAATGGAAACAAATGCAATTAAACAATCTCCAGGTACATACGAAAAGATACTTACTCAAAGATCTAAAGTTAATTCTGAGCTAATGAGTGCTCGAAGCAATAGAGATGGTTTCAAAGGAGAGTTAAAGGCTGCAGAAAGTACTATAGCTCACAACACTCGTGAGCATACAAAAATTAGGAGAATTTATGATAAAAAAACGACAAACATGGATAAAGTAAACTTTGTCAAGTTATCAAAGGCGATTTTAGATCAAGCGAATGACATGATTTTAGATCAAGTGCTAGTAATAGTTAATAAGTATTTTCAGGAATATTTGGATACTATACTTCACTCAAAAAATGAGTTTGTAGGAAGGATTGATAATGATTTTAATATGATTGTTGAAAATGAAGATAAACTTAACGTTCTTCTTCCTGAAAATAGAGAAGAGGCCTCTGCAGGCCAAAGAAATATCATCGCTTATTCTTATATGCTAGCAATAAATAAGGCTGCGGGATTAAGTTTCCCCATAATGATTGATACACCTGCTGGGCGATTGGATTCAGAACATAAAATCAATACTTACACAAAATTAGTCGAGACTTTTAATAGTGCTAGCAATTTAAATCAACTTCTTTTGCTAGTGCAAGACAGTGAATTAAATGTAAAACCTCAATTTAAAGATGTAATTAGAAAAGAAATAATTCCAAAATATACTTCGAATTACTTCAATGTAATAAAAGATAACAAGTCAAAGAATTCCTCTGCAAAGAAGGTGATATAATGTCAATAGAATTAGGAAGAAATATAAACTATGACAGAACTATAGAGAAATCTATTTGGGAACCACTTGGAGATCATCCTCTATTTAAAAATCTTAACGGTCTTGAAATTATGATGATTGCTCTAGCATTAGGATTTAACAAAGGCGTGAGAACAAAATTAAAAAAGAAGTATCCAAATGTTAATTTAGATGGAGATAATACCGTTAATCGTAAAGCTCAAGCCTACTTAATAGCTATTGCTGTACATGAAAAAGGGTTAGATTTTATAGACGGTGAACGCAGTGAAATCAGAAATATATCAGAAGAATATATCAATACTGGTCTAAAAGAAATGGAAAAAATCTTCTTAAAAAATGATGATAATACTATAGCATTAAATAAATTGATGCTAATTCTTAAGAAAAAATTTAAAAAATAAAGAATAATTTAACTTTTCCGTTGATTTAATTGGTTTTTAAAAAAAATGAACAGTGAAAAATTCATATCTAGAAAAAGCAAGGAAGCTAGAAGGAAAAACCATAGAAGAGGCTTTGCCTAATCTTGTCATCAATTATCCAGACAATCGAAGAATTACAAAAAGCGTATTTGCAAATTATATAGAGCAGAGATTACTTCAAACTTGATTTAAATAGTTATTCTAAGACCTGATTTTGAAGACGTCTCTATGGAGTTAAAAACTACAGGAATTCATTATATAAATTCTAGAAATATTTATAACGCAAAAGAAAGATTGGTTTTAACCAGATAGATTACAATGATGTAATAAAAGAATAACTTGGACTGATAATACCATCTAAAAAAGATTAATAAAATTTTATTTATCATATATTTATATGAAAAATCACCTGTGAAATTTGAAGATTTCAAATAGTGCATACTTTTAAGTGGGAACCATCAAAAAATCATTCTGAGCTTATTCAGCGTGATTATACTATTATTAGAAATAAAATAATGACACGGTCAAATTATCAGTGAAAGAGATACCGATTTTCTAGGAAATTGTCCAAGACATGGCGGTGGATACAATAAATTAAATCCATCCTTATCGAAAAGCGGAGCTATTGCAAAACATCCAAAATTGCAGTTTGCAGAGAGAAGAGCTTTTTGTATCAAACAAAGAGCGTTTGATCATATTATAGCTCATCTTCAATTTAGAAGCTAAGAAGTATTAAAGGTTCAATAGGTCTATTTAAGAGAAGATTACCCAATTTTAAATGAAGTTTAAGTACACCTGTAAAAGATATCATTGAAGATTCATCATATTTTGAAGATGTAGAAGTACGGTCTTTATAGCTGGAGATTGCTCCGAAGGAAAGCAATTTTAACGGATTTGAGAATGAGTGAGAATGATAGAGTCATCTATGCAGGAAAAGCAGAATAAATACATTGCTGATAGATTTTATGCTAATCATCTTAGTCTCGTAAATTTTTCAACTTTTAGAAGGTCAATTGGTGCAGTTTTAAAAGAAGAGTTATCACTAAAAGCTTTACCTAGGTTAAGAAATGATGGAAGTGTGAGCTCTTATACAAATTTTTGTTTTGCAAAAAATGGTGAATTTAAAATAGACCAATGGATAATCAATAATTTAGAATTCGGATTTATTGAACTAGATAACAGTCTTGATATAAAACATAAAGACTTTATGAATTTTGAAGAAAAAAGAGCTAAAAAATATACAAAACCTTGCCTTAATTGCTCTAATGGTGATGATGAATTCAATATTTATTATTTAAAAATTCGAGAATTAAGAAAAGTTTGTGCTGATGAAGCAAGAAAATATAAAATAAATTGATTATTTATCTCTAATTTAGCCGATGTCAAAATTAAGAGTTGTAGAATTGTTCGCAGGGAGTAGGGGGGTTCCGAATTGGATTAGAGGGCGCAGGCCATACAACCGTCTGGGCCAACCAATGGGAACCTAAGAATCAAAGGCACAACATGCCTACGAATTGTTATGCTAACACACTTTAAAGACAACTTTCCAAATATTAAATACAGACATCAACGATGTTGATATTGATAAGGATATTCCAGAGCACGACCTACTGGTAGGTGGATTTCCATGCCAAGACTACTCTGTTGCAACCGTTCAAGCACAGGGAATAGAGGGTAAAAAAGGTGTTTTTATGGTGGAATATCGAACAAATTTTACGTAAAAAACGACCAAAGTATGTCCTACTAGAGAATGTAGATCGCTTACTGCGCTCACCAACGTTTCAAAGGGGGCGTGATTTTGGGGTAATTCTATCATGTTTACATAATCTTGGGTATTGTGTCGAATGGCGAGTGATTAACGCTGCAGAGTACGGATTTCCGCAGAAAAGAAGGCGTACATTCTTTTTTGCAGCTCAAAAAGGACACAACGTGGTACAAAAATATGGAAAAACAGCATATAGAAGGTGACTTTATCCATAATAAAGGATTTTTTAGCGACGAATTTAAAGTAGAACAAGACAACTCATTGACACTAAACTTTAAGAAGACATTAAAAATATAGCTGATACGCAAAAATAAGTGATAATTTTTCTTATCATTTCTTAAATGCTGGCTTTTTATTTAATAGCACATCAGCACAAAGAAAGTTATACCTAAATTATGACGGAAAACAGAACGGTATTAGGAGATATCTTGATAAAAATGTTGATGATAAGTATTTTGTTACGATGAAGCTCAAATTTGGAAATGGAAAGAATTAAAAGGCGCTAAAAAGAAAAAAGTTACAAGAAAAGATGGTGGCACATTCTTTTATTCTGAAGGATCAATGGCCATTTCCTGAGCCATTAGAAGCACCAGCTAGAACAATCATTACTAGCGAAGGCGGACAAACACCAAGCAGGTTTAAGCATATAATTCAGATCCAAAGAAAAATGAAGTATAGAACTTTAACTCCAGATGAAGTTGAAAAAATTTGTGGGTTTCCAGCGGGATGGACAAATACTGGCATGCCTGATAATTGGAGATATTTTTGTATGGGTAATGCGTTGGTGGTAGGATTAATTGAAAAGATGGGTAAAACTCTTAGTAAAAGATGAAAGACTTCAATAAAGACTTATCAATATTTTAACAAAGACTTTAATAGCCTGTTATTTGGCTGTTTTACAGGTTTTACGCATAATATATATTATGTATAATTAAGTAACTATGAGATATACACTAGGCAAAACAACAAGAATATTACTACTTTCCTACCTCAGTCTTTTAACGCTCGCTGCATTTTTTTATGGTGGTGGTAATTATGTCGAGAAACAAACACCCTACTATAACTTTTTTAAAAATTTTATAAGTGATCTTGGACGCACAACTAGTCATTCTGGTGATGATAACAGTATTTCTATTATTCTTTTCTCAATTGGTATGTTTGTTCAACTTGTTGCAGTATTGATATACTTAGTAAAAGCTGCAGATTTTTTTACATCGGAATATCCAAAAATTAGTTTATTGGCAAAATTATCTGCTGTTTTTGGTTCAATAAGCCTACTTGGGTGTAGTTTTAACACCAGCTGATGTTCCGTCACTATATTCTTTGCATATTTTCTTTGCAAATTCAGTGTTTAACGGCGCTTTAGTAACTTTGGGTATATATTCATATCTTTTTTACTCAAAAGGCTTGAAAAACGTTACTTACGTCCCTTTTTATTTGTTCGATAGTAATTTTAGGATATATTATCTTTCTTGAGGTCGGGCCAGCTCCATGGAAATCAATTGAATCACTTACTATGCATGCAACTTATCAAAAAATTGCTGTTTTAAGTTTAGTTGGTACGGTGTGGTTTATGTCTAAAGGTACAGACTTACTTGACGACAAAGTTTAGCAATCTATTTGGAACATAAATAGTTTTTACGATTGATCCACTAGAAGTAAACTTTTCAACATTTTCAAGAGAAAGCGCCATATTAACAACATCTTTCTCAATAGAATCCTTAGCAATTTCAATATTAGCTCTAAGTTTACCATTGACTTGAACTGCTATTGTAACCTCATCAAGCTGTATTTTTGATTCATCGTAAAGTGGCCAATCTTGATATGTTACAGAATCTTTGTTTCCTAACATATGCCATAGCTCTTCAGACAAGTGCGGTACAAATGGACCAATAATAATAATAAGTTCTATGATTAATTTTTTAGAGATAGAATCGCATTTCTGAAGATGATTACAATAAATCATTAGTTGCGATACCGCAGTATTAAAATGAAGGTTTTCAATATCTTCACCAATCTTTTTAATTGTTTGATGATGCAAAAATAATGTCTCTTTATTGGGAGCTTTATCGTCGCATATTCTCGACGATAATGAACCATTATCATCGATTACTATTGACCATAACTTCTTAACAAACCTATAACATCCTTGAAGACCTTTTGTGCTCCATGGTTTAGATTTATTTAATGGGCCCATAAACATCTCATATAGCCTCATTGAATCAGCGCCATATTCTTCAATAATATCTTCAGGATTTATAACATTGCCTCGAGATTTACTCATTTTTGTACCATCATCACCCTGTATCATACCTTGATTAAAAAGTTTTTTGAATGGTTCTCTGGTCGACACTAATCCTAAATCATGTAATACATGATGCCAAAATCTTGCATATAGCAAATGAAGTACTGCGTGCTCCTGTCCACCAATATATAAATCAACAGGCATCCAATATTTCTCGCTATCTTTACTCCATGCGTTTTTTGTGTTATTTGGATCTGTAAACCTTAAATAATACCAACATGAACCTGCCCATTGTGGCATAGTATTTGTCTCTCTAAGTCCAATAATATTACCACTTTCATCTTTTACTTCAACCCAATTTTTAATAGTTGATAATGGAGACTTTCCATCATCTGATGGTTTATAATTATCTACTTCAGGTAACATCACGGGCAAATCTTTTTCATTGATTGGTTCTATATTTTCGCCTTTATGAATTAATGGAAAAGGTTCTCCCCAATATCTTTGCCTAGAAAACAACCAATCTCTCAACTTATAATTTACAGTAGATCTACCAATTTCATTTTTTTCGATGTATTCAATTGATGTATTAATTGCTTCATCGACTGTTAATCCATTCATAGATAAGGTATTGTCATTGTTAGAATTAACTATTTTAGACTTTCCTTTAGCTGTAAACGCTGACTTGCTAACATCTCCACCTTCTACAACCTCTTTAATTGGCAAATCATATTTCGTTGCAAATTCCCAATCTCTTTCATCGTGACCAGGAACGGCCATAATTGCACCAGTTCCGTAACTTATAAGAACATAGTCTGCTATCCAAATTTCAATCTTTTCTTGGCTCAAAGGATTAATTGCATAACTACCTGTAAATACACCTGTTTTATCTTTATTAACTTCTGTTCTATCGAAGTCAGATTTCTTAGCTGATTCTTCAATATAAGCATCAACTTTATCTCTATTATTATCTGTTACAAGAGAGTCAATCAACGTGTGTTCAGGAGCAAGAACCATATAAGTTGCTCCAAAAAGTGTATCTGGTCTAGTAGTATAAACATTTATTAAATCATCGGAATTTTCAATATTAAAACCAAGCTCTACCCCCTCTGATCTTCCAATCCAATTTTTTTGAAGCTCTTTTATATTTTCTGGCCAATCTAAATCATCTAAACCTTCAAGTAATGATTCAGCATAATCTGTAATTTTTAAAATCCATTGCTTCATAGGCAGGCGAATTACTGGATGACCTCCAATGTCTGATTTTCCATTTACTACTTCCTCATTAGCAAGTACAGCCTTTAGTTCTGGACACCAATTAACAGCAACTTCCTGCTCATGAGCTAATCCTTTATTGTAAAGCTGTAAGAAAATCCATTGAGTCCACTTATAATATTCAGGGTCAGTTGTATTGATTTCTTTCGACCAGTCATAGGAAAAACCTAAACGATTAATCTGTCTTTTAAAATTGGTAACATTTTCATGTGTGGTAATTTTTGGATGAGTACCAGTTTTTATAGCATATTGCTCTGCAGGAAGACCAAACGCATCCCACCCCATAGGATGGAGCACATTAAAGCCTTTCATTCGTTTATAACGTGCAACAATATCCGTAGCAACATAACCTAAAGCATGACCAACATGTAAACCGGCACCTGAAGGATATGGAAACATATCAAGGACATAATATTTAGGCTTTTTGCTAGACTGATCCTCTGATTTAAATGTTTCATTATCAGACCAGGATTTTTGCCATTTATCCTCGATAGATTTATGATTATAACTCATATTACACTAAATAGCACAACCATCAATTCCTCTTTTTTTATAATAATCTTGATGATAGTCTTCTGCTCTGTAAAACTCTGAAATAGCCTCAATTTCTGTAACTACTTTTGTAGAAAATTTTCCAGATTCATTTAAGGCATTAATTTTGCTTTCAATAATTTCTTTTTCTTCGTTACTTGAAAAATAAGCTGCAGAACGATACTGAGTTCCAACATCAGGACCTTGTCTATTCATGGTAGTAGGATCATGTAATTGAAAAAATGTATCCAGCAAGTGTTTCAAAAGATACCACCTGCGGGTTGTACTCTACCTCCACGGCTTCAGCGTGACCTGTTAATCCAGTACAAACTAACTCATAAGAAGGATTTTTGACCTTTCCGCCTATATACCCAACAGTTGTTGTCTTAACACCCTCCATCTGCTGAAAAGTTGACTCAACGCCCCAAAAACACCCAGCAGCAAACACCGCTTTTTTATTCTCTGTATCATTAGCCATAGTAAACCCCGTTAGCGTAAAACAGTACCGTTAAAAATATTTTATTTTTTATCATAAACATAATATAAATAAGCTCCAATAATACTCATAGGTAATGATACAATTGCTCCAATTACTGGAATTAGAAATGAAGCTAAAAATATACCTATACCAACAAATACTGTGTTTAAAATACGCACAATTAATCTATGCTTGATAAAACTTCTTTTAATTAATCGCACATTCATAGTTAAAAATTAAGAATAAAATTAGATCATTTATAATAAAAAAGCCTCTCAATTATAGAGAGGCTCTGGTGGCTACCATAAATAAGCTCATAGCTCTTAGTTCCTATTTAAAATATTTAATATATGTTTAAGTTCATTTTTTATTTCTTTTAGCGCTGAAATTTGGGTACTTGATAATGTATTATCAGCAATGTGGCCTTGAGAGATCTATTTTTAAGCTCTTCAACTGCTCCTTTAATGGTAAACTTCTTATCATAAAGTAACTTCTTAATATCAAGTATTACTTCAATATCTTGCTTTTTATAGGTTCTATTTCCTGCCTTATTTTTGCGTTGGTTTTAATGAAGGAAACTCAGACTCCCAATACCTTAATACGTAAGGTTTTAATTTGGTCATTTCGCTTACTTCTTTTATACTATAGTATAACTTTGTATTTGATTCAAGCATTGTTTTAATAATATATAAAAAAAATACTTAAAGTGATACTTTAATATAGATATTCAGTTGAATTAAACAGATTCAGGTGTAGTAAAACTCAAGGAATGAGCTTCAGCAACTTCAAGATTTGTAAGCTTACCTTTGTAGGTATTTAATGCCATTAATAGCTTATCATCATTAAATAGGCCATGTAGTCCAGAATTAGCAAATTTTAACATAAATGGCCTAGTAGCTTCATTTAAAGCGTTTGTAGCCGTATAATGGAACTGCTGATGGTATATTCTTCACACAATAGTGGATGATGCTATCCACTTCATAGGTTGGATCGCCATGCGTTGTTGGTTTAGAAGTCTCAAAACAACCACCCTGATCTACAGAAACATCAGAAAGTATAGATTTAGGCTCCATTAAGCTAAGCATATCTTTAGTAATTACAGTCGGAGGTTTTCCGCCTGGTGTTAATACAGCACCCACTACAATATCAATCATTGGGAGTAAATTCTTTATGACTGTTTCAGAGGATTCTGCAACATTAACAGCTGGATATTGACTTTTAATATTATTGAGCAATTCATTATTTACATCTAGTAAAGTTGTACTAGCTCCTAACCCTAAACTCATTTGCATTGCATTGATTCCTACAATACCTGCACCGATTATTAAAACATTAGCCGGTTCTGCAAGACTTGTTCCAGCAATCAACTTTCCTTTTCCACCATTATTTTTCTTGAGCAGCTCTATACTATCCAATAAAGATAGTCGACCTGCAATCTCACTCATAGGCTTTAGCATTGGAGTTTGGTTATTCACTACTACCGTTTCATAAGCTAAGCCGGTAACGTTGCATTCGAGGAGCTTTTCAGTAAGTTCTTTAGATGAGCTTAAATGCAAATAGGTAAAAATAACCTTATTAGTAAGCATTTCGACTTCTTCTAAAGAAGGTTCTTTAACCTTAACAATCATTTCTGACCTATCAAAAACTTCAGGTGCACTATTTACAATAGTACACCCAATGTTTGAATAATCTTCGTCAGAATAACCGCTATCTACTCCTGCACCAGACTGAACAAATAGTTCATGAGAATTCTGAAGCAACATTTTAGCAGTTTCAGGATTAACAGAAACTCGATATTCTTGAGAAATTATTTCTTTTGGAATACCTATTTTCATATCAATACTTCTATTTCTCTGGTTTGTCAGTAAGAAGCTTAATACTAAAGTTTAAACGACCTTGTTTATCAATTTCGAATAACTTTATTTTTACTTCATCGCCAACTGATAATACATCTTCAACTTTATTTACACGTTCCCATGCAAGCTGTGATATATGAACCAACCCTTCTCTACCAGGAGCAAATTCAACAAAAGCTCCAAAGTCTAGAAGTTTAGTTACTTTACCATCAAAAACCGTTCCAACTTCAGGATCTAAGACAACAGCTTTAATTTGCGTAATAGCATTATCTAGCTTGGCTTTATCTTCAGCAGATACACTAACTGTTCCATCGTCATCTATGTTAATAACACATTCAGCGCCTTCTTGAAGAGCTTTAATGTTTTTACCACCTGGTCCAATTAAGGCACCAATTTTATCCTTAGGAATCTGAAAAGATTCAATTTGAGGTGCATGCGGTGATAGCGCATTAGGCTTATCAATTGCTTTATTCATTTCATCTAGAATATGCAATCTACCTTCATTTGCTTGCTCAAGCGCATTTGATAAAACATCCATTGGTAATCCTGGTACCTTTAAGTCTAATTGTATTGCACTGATTCCGTCTTTCGTACCAGCGACCTTAAAGTCCATATCCCCTAAGAAGTCCTCTGTACCTAAAATATCACTTAAAACAGCGTAGTTATCGCCATCCATGATTAAACCCATAGCAATACCTGCTACATGCTCTTTAATAGGCACTCCTGCGTTCATCATTGCCAATGAGCCACCACAAACCGATGCCATTGAAGACGAACCATTTGATTCGGTGATTTCTGATACAATACGTACTGTATAAGGAAATTCTTCCGATGAAGGAAGGATTGGCTTTAGCGATCTTTCAGCTAAGTGACCATGACCGATTTCTCTTCTATTGGTAAAACCTATTCTACCAGTCTCTCCCACACAATATGGAGGGAAATTGTAGTGTAATAAGAATGATTTTTTATAATCACTAGCCATCGAGTCTATAATTTGCTCATCTCTACTAGAACCCAAAGTTAAAGCTGCGATAGCTTGTGTCTCTCCTCTAGTAAACAAGGCAGATCCATGAACGCGAGGCAATAAAGATGGAACAATACTAATTTGTCTAACATCTGCTAATCCTCTGCCATCTACTCGAACTTTCTTATCTAAAATGCTTTTTCTGACTGCATCTTTAAACATCGCTTTTATATGACCTTTAACTTCAGGATATAATTGCTCATCTTCTTTATAAGATTCTGAAGCTTCTTTAGCAATTTCATTAAATGCATCATCCATTGCTTGCTTTGAATCCATATCAAGCAATTTTTGAATTTTATCTGAATAAAGCTCTTCTAAAGAGTTAGTGACTTCTTCAGTTATAACTGCAGTGTTAACTATCTCATAAGAATTATCAAAATGTTCAGAAAATTCCATCTGAAGATCTACAATATCATTAATACCGTCCATCGCAACATCTAAGGCTTCTAAGATTGTTTTTTCTGGAACAAAATTAGATCCACCTTCAATCATACATATTTTATCTTTTTTACCAGTAACCATTAGATCTAAATCTGATGATTCCATCTGCTCGTTGGTTGGATTTAAAATATACTCTCCATCAATTAAACCAACTTTTACAGACGCAATTGGTCCATCAAATGGAACTGGTGATAACATCAACGCCGCGGAAGCGCCAATAGCTGCTACCACATCTGGTGTATTTATACCGTCATAAGACATTGTTGTTAACATAATTTGCAATTCGTTTCTATAATTTTTAGGAATTAGAGGTCTAATTGGTCGATCAGTTAGACGTGAAGTTAAAACTTCAGCATCTGTTGGTTTCGCCTCTCTTTTAAAGAAACCTCCGGGAATTTTTCCACCCGCATAATGTTTTTCTCTATATTCAACCTGCATTGGAAGAAAGTCAATTCCTTCTCTTGGTTCAGCTGAACAACATACTGTTGCAAGGATTGCTGTTTCTCCATATGTAATAAATACGGATCCGCCTGCCTGTCTTGCTATTTGTCCTGATTCTATTCGAAGCGGTCTTCCCGCTATATTCTTTTCTACTTTTATCATTTTCTTCTTTATCTTCCTCTTATCGATAGCTTTTTAATTAATTCATCGAAACTATCTAGTTTAGTTTTTCTTAAATATTTCAATAGCTTCTTTCGCTGAGACACTAACTTAACTAAACCATGTTTTGAATGAACATCTTTCTTGTGCATTTTGACATGTTCTGTCAAAGATCTAATTCGATCAGTTAAAAGCGTAATTTGAGCTTCGCTACTACCGACATCTTTTGCATCAAGACCTGCGTCTTGAAGAAGTGTACTTGTTTCTTTACTATATTTCATATTTCTCCTTAAAAGCATCTACCAGTTTGATACATACTTTTTTATCTTTTTCAATTTGTTTGATTAACAACTCTTTATTATCAAACTTTATTTCATCTCGAATTTTATCTAAAAATTCGATATAAAAATTCTTATCGTATAGATTGCCGAATTTATCAGATAAAATGTGAACTTCCATAACAAATTTTTTTTCATTAAATGTGGGTCTAACACCTGCATTTGTCATCCCAAAATAAGTTTCTCCGTCTAAAAAAACTCTTGAAAGGTATACTCCAGTACTTGGTGGGAGTTGATTTTGAAATGTTGGGATAAAATTTGCGGTAGGATAATTCATCTTTTTTCCACGATTTGAACCTGAAACTATCAACGCTTCAAATCCATAAAACTTACCCAATAAATCATATACCTTATCAGAATTTCCATCATTAACTAATGTTCTTATTATACTACTTGATATTGTTTTTCCATTATGCTCTCTCATTGCTGGAGTATGCAATTCGATATCATTTTTACTACAAAATGATTTCAAAAATTCAAAGTCACCTTCCTTATTATGTCCAAAAAAATGGTTTATACCAACGGATATAAGTTGAGGATGAAATAGTCCTTTTAGAATTTTGTTAGCAAAATCTGTTGCTGTCATCAATGAAAATTCTTTTGTAAAAGGTATTACTAATACTTTATCGATTCCAATAGCATTTAAAGTTGACAGTTTTTCCTCTAAACTCTGTAGATTTACCGGAGAAGAATCATCCGACAGTACGTAAAAAGGATTAGGATCAAATGTTATCAAGCAAGATGGAACATTTCTTTTTTTACCTTCATCGACTATAAAAGAAAGTACGTCTTGATGACCTTTATGAATACCATCATAGTTTCCTACGGTAATAACAGAGCTTGAAAGCTCTTTCATTTTATCTAAAGATGTTATGACTTCCATTTTTCCTCAAAACTTTCAACAGTCAATGATTCAGACAAATTATATTCTCCAACGCTCAACCTTGTCAAACTTATTAAGTGTCCTACAGTTCCTAGATATTTTGCAATATCCTCTGCTAACACCCTGATATAGGTCCCTGAAGAGCACTCTACAATTACTTTAAGATTATTATCATCAATAACTTCAATCTTTAAGTTTTTTATAGTAACAAGTTTTGGATTGGTTTTAATAGATATATTTTTTCTTGCAAGCTTATAAAGACGAACTCCGTCAATTTTTCTCGCTGAGAACATAGGAGTTCTTTGCAGTAACTCTCCAACAAATGAATTAGCACATTGATCTAACATAGTAGATGTAATTACAGGAATTTTCTCCTCAGCAACAACTGTTCCGGTTAAATCCATAGAATCGGTTTGTATACCAAGCCTTATGACACCTTCATATGTCTTATCATATTGAATGATGCTTGATAATTTCTTAGTTGATTTTCCGACACCTAAGACAAGAACTCCGTCAGCAAATGGATCCAGTGTGCCTGAGTGACCAACTTTTTCTTTAGTAATATATTTTATTTTTTTTACTATAGAAAAGGAGGAAAAGTCTTTTGGCTTATAAATATTGTATATCATTTTAATCTATCTCTTTTATAAGCTTGTCAATTTTTTCAAACTGTTCGAATGAATCATCATAAAAGAATTTTAATGTGGGCGTTGATCTTAAATTTAATGTTACTGATAAATATTTTCTAAAAACAGGAACTAGCAAATTTAACTCTTTATTGATTATCTCGATTTTTTTTGTAGGGTTAATGATGCTGTAATACAAGTTTGCATGCTTTAAATCTGCAGTCATTTTAACTGATGAAAATGTTATAAAGCCGTACTTTCTTAAGTCCATCTCTCGAGTTAAGATATGATTAATGGTTTTTAAAACTTGTTGTGATACTCTTTCTGATCTAGAAAATGGTTTATTATTCAACTGTCTGCTAATGTTCTCTTTATTTCGTTTATTTTATATGCAACAATTCTGTCACCTTCAAAATACTTCTTAACTCCTTCTACAGAGATACCACACTCCATACCTGAGTCAACCGATGCAACATCATCTTTAAATCGCTTTAGAGACGTTATAGAGCCCTTAGAAACCAACTCCTCTTCTTCTCTTATTAATCTCACAAAGCTATCGCGGGTAATTTTACCAGATTCTACTTGCGAACCAGCAATAAATCCAATTTTTGGAATCTTGAATGATTCTTTCACTACTGCCACACCAATAACTTCTTCTACCATGTCAGGTTTTAATAATCCTTCAACAGCCATTTTCACGTCTTCTACGATTTGATAAATAATACTATAAGCTCTAATTTCAACATTATTTTGACTAGCTAATAATTTTGTATTGGATGGTACCTGAACACCAAAACCGATAATTATTGCTTGAGAAGCTTGAGCGAGTAGTACATCAGATTCTGTAACATTACCGACGCCTTTATGGACGATATCAACACCGACCTCATCATTATTTATTTTTTCTATACTTTGAATTAAGGCTTCAATGGACCCGTCTGCGTCAGCTTTAATAATAATATTCAAATTATTAATATCACCCTCTTTAATCTGAGCTGAAATACTATCTAAAGATGTCTTTTGAACCATTTGTAAATCAATTTCTCTTTTAATTCTTTGACGTTCATTAGCAATCTTCTTTAAATCGGATTCATTTTCAACCTCTGCAAAAATATCTCCAGCTTGAGGCACTTGATCAAAACCTAAGATTTGAACAGGATCGGAAGGTTTTGCCTCTTTAATCCTTTCATTTCTTTCGTTCATAATTGCTCTGACTTTTCCAGGATGATTATTGCAAATAAAAGGAGTACCTATTTTTAAAGTTCCTTTTTGAATTAATACAGTTGCAACTGGTCCTAAACCTTTATCTAACTTCGAGTCTATCACAATTCCCTTACAATCGATCTCTTCGTTCGCCTTTAAGTCTAACACTTCTGCTTCAAGTAAAATTGCTTCCATTAAGGCATCTATTCCTTCACCGGTGATTGCCGACGTGTTAACGGATTGTATTTTACCACCCCACTCTTCAACTAAAACATTTTTTTCAGATAATTCTCTTTTAACAATATCAGGATTTGCTCCTTGTTTATCGATTTTATTGATGGCAACTACAATCGGAACTTCAGCTGCTTTTGCATGATTGATAGCTTCTATTGTTTGAGGCATAACGCTGTCGTCTGCTGCAACAACCAGAATTACAATATCGGTTGATTGTGCTCCTCTAGCTCTCATCGCCGTAAAAGCTTCGTGTCCAGGAGTATCTAAGAAAGTGATTTTATTTTCATTATGCATAACCTGATATGCTCCAACTCTCTGTGTAATACCGCCAGATTCACCAGCAGCCACTTTAGTTTCTCTAATATAATCCAATATAGATGTTTTACCGTGATCTACATGACCCATAATAGTTACAACTGGAGCTCTTTCAATAGCATTTGTCAACTCTTCATCGGAGTGAGCAGTTACAAATAAGTCATCAACTACTTCTTCATATTTTTTTAACTCGACATCATACTCACCAGCAATAAGCTCAATTACATCCCATTCTAATCGTTGATTTACCGTTGCAAGAATACCCATTTGTAGACACTTTCCGATAACTTCACTGGTACCTACATCTAAAACCTTAGCAATTTCATCAATAGTAGCATACTCTGCTAACTCCACAGCTCTAACTTGATCGCTGTCTACAGCTTTTGAATCTTTTTTAAGTTTTTTATATGATTTTTTCTTTGGTCCAGAGTCAATTGAGGCCAATGTTTTCTTTAATCTCTTAACTGCAGAATTATCTTTTTTTATTTCATCTTTATGCTTTTTAGCTTTTTTTGTTTCAACCTTCTCAGGTTCTCTTAATGAAATTTTACGTAATTTTTTCTTTGGTTTTGCCTCTACAGGATCTTTCTCTTTCTTTTCGCTTGTTTTAGATGATGTATCATTTTTTAAATCAGCTTTCTTCTTTTCAGCTTCACGCTGCTCTTGAACAGAAAGAATTTGGAACTTCTTAACTGACTTAGTCTTCATAACTACTTTTGAATCATGAATTTCTTTTCTGACCTGCTCTTTTCTATCTCGTTCAGCTGATTGTCGATCTTTAGCAAACTCTGTGTATACAATTTGCTGAGTTTTTCCGTCGATTGGAGACATATGACTCGATACTGAAATATCTTTAGATTTTAAGAAATCTAAAATATCAGTGTGTGATATATTGAGCTCTTTAGCGAGCTGAAATATTCTAATAGAATCGGCCATTAACTATACTTCCTCTTTACCTTCATCAGAAACTTTTTCAGAAGAATCTTCATTATCTTTGTCTGTTGTTAAATCTTCTTCAGGTTGTTTTTTCACATCCTCGTCCGATGAAACCTTTCTTCTACTGTCTCTATTGAAACTTCATCTGAAACACTATCTGCTGCCTCAACTTCCGCTTCTGACTCTTTATTATGAGTCTTATTAATAAAGTTATTTACCGCACCGCTAACTGCGCCGATATCTTCAGCTGAAAGTTCAACTTCATCTGATAAAATATACTTTTTAGCATTTAAATAATCTGCAACCGATGCAATACTTGCTACTTCAACTAATTTATCGCTTACAGATTTTTCAACACCCTCTAAGGATTCTAAAGTAGTTTTTTGATTAATAAGAACTTCATCATATTCAGCTTTAGTATAGGCATCAATTGTGTAACCAGTTAATTTTGAAGCAAGGTTTATATTAACTCCGCTTCTTCCAACTGCATTTTCAAGTCCGCCTTCTTCAAATATCGCAACACAATATTTTCTATCATCATCTATATATAAATCCATTGGTTTTGCAGGAGATAAAGCTCTTGTTATGAAAACTTCTGATTTGTCAGTATAGTTTACAATATCAATTTTTTCATTGTTTAATTCTCTTACAACAGATTGAATTCTACTACCTCGCATACCTACGCATGCACCAACAGCATCTATTCTTTTATCTACTGAATGAACAATAATTTTACTTCTTTCTCCAGGTTTTCTGGCAATACCCTTTATTTCAATTATCCCATCTTCAATTTCAGGCACTTCCATTTCAAACAATTTGTAAAGAAACAAATCATCGCTTCTTGAAATTAGTATGTCGGGTCCTTTAGGAGTGACCTCAACTGCTTTTACAAGCGCTCTGATAGTATCTCCTCTTCTGAAACGCTCAGAGAATATTTGCTCATTTCTTGGCATTCTTAGCTCTGTTTGCTCAATGTTTACAAAAGTATTCTCTCTGTGAACCTGGTGAACAGTACCAATAATAACCTCTCCGATTCTCTGGACATAGTCCTCATAAATATATTGCTGCTGCACTTCACGAGTCCTCTTGTTTAAAAACTGTCTTGCATTTGCAACTAATCTTCTACCAAATCGAGCAGGATCAATAACTTCAACAAAGGTATCTCCCAGTTTTAATTCACCAGCAAGGTCTGGCTCTAATTCTACTGCTCTTTCTAGGGTGATATCAAAATGATCATCATCTACTTCCTCAACAATAGTCTTTTCTACATAAATTTCTATTTCACCTTTATCCAAATTAACGATGACACTGCAATTATCAGCTTCTCCAGTTTCTTTTTCAATTATGAACAAAAATAATTGTTCTATAATTGTTCCTAGCTCTGAACGCTCTATATTTTTTTCTCTTGCTAATTCTATAAAAATTTCAATTAAATCTCTGTTAATCATGACAATCCTTCAATTTTTTAATTATAACAAAAATGGGCCGTAGCCCATTTAATACAACGGAATATATCTATATATAGTCGTATTAACAAGTATCTTAGTTAATACTTAAGATGAACCCGTATACTTCCTCAAAAAGTTCATTGTAAATCGTATCATATGCATCAATTGAATCTAACAGTATCTTTGCTCGTTCTGCGTCTCCGCTTTCACCCAACATTTTTGCTTTTAAAATATTGATATATATTTTTTCGTCTTCTGAAATTGTATATTTTAATGCAGAATCATATATTTTATAATTCTTTTCTAAAAATGCAATCATCATGTAGGACTCTTTTTTTAATATATCCATATCAAGCTTTGATACGGAGCTTTTAAGATTTTCAAGAGCAACTTTATTATCACCCTGAATAAAAGCAGTTCTACCAATATAAAATTTTGCTTGGTATGAAGCTTTAGTGTTTGGATAATTTAACACTATCTCGTCCAGCGTTAAAAGCGCATTATCAAAATCTCCTCTTTCAAAATAAACCATTGCATTTCCTAATTTTGAATCTGACTGAGAAGATTTTGGTGCTTCAAAAAAAGAATATGCTTGAAATATAGCAAAATAAACTAAAACAGTTAAAAAAATTGGGTTTAGAGCTATCTTTTCAATTAAGGTATAATCTGAACTTTTTTTATTACTTACTTTAATTGGCGTAAGCAGAAAACTTTGTATTTTATCTTTCATAGTATGTTATTTCCAATAATTAAATAGTTTGTACAGTTTAGGTCTAAATTTAGTAGATAATTTAGCACTTGAAACCTTTTTATTTTCATCTTTTCTTAACTTTTTTTGTGTATCTGTATCTAAGTTAGCAAAATCCATACAGTCCTTCGAACAACAACCTTTAAACTTATCATTGCAGTTATCACATTGAATAAAGAGTAGATGACATGCGTCATTATTGCAATTTATATGATAATCGGAAGGCTCCTTACATTGATGGCAAAATGATATAATATCATTGGTAACTCTTTCTCCCATCCTATCATCAAAGACAAAATTTTTACCTATAAATTCTGATTTCAGATTAGAATTTTTAATATCGTGAGCATATTGAATAACCCCACCCTCTAATTGATAAACCTCTTTGAAGCCTTTTTTGATTAAGTAAGAACTAGCTTTTTCACATCGAATTCCACCCGTACAATACAAATGAACTTTCTTATCTTTTTCTTTTTCTAACAGCTTTGCAACAGTTGGCAATAACTCTTTAGAGTAATGGGCGTCAGGTATGATTGCATTCTTAAATTTTCCAACTTCGCTTTCATAATAATTTCTCATATCAACTACTACAGAACCATCTTTTTTAATTGATTTATGAAAGTCTATAGGCTTTAAATGTGTTCCTATTTGATTCATATCATAAGAATTTTCAGGAATTTTATATGCAACAATTTCATCTCGCACCAATATTTTTAGCTTAATAAATGATCTTCCTTCCTCAACAGCATGCTTAAATTGTAAATTACTTAATCCATCAATGGATTGAATATATTCTTTAAATGATTCCATTTGATAATCAGGAATACTTATTTGAGCGTTTATTCCTTCAGATGCTATATAAACTCTACCTAAAACATTCAATTCTTCTAAGTTTTTGTATAAAAAATCTCTTAATTCATTTGGATTTGTAATTGAAAAATACTTGTAAAAAGAACAAGTAATTCGTTCAAAGTTTTCTTTTTCTAAATTCTTTTCTAACTCAATTTTAGATTTTTTATTGTACATATGTGAATGTTAATAGAAAAAGAGCCTATTAACAATAATTAATAGGCTCTTTAATAGAATGTATTGCTTGATATCTTTAATTAGATGAAGTGCTTAACTCTGGTCTAAATCTCCAAGTTTCACTCCAAATCCATGACCATCCATTTCTCACTTTTGAATCTAAATCTGAATCCAATTCATACAATTTAGATAATACCTGTCCAAATTCTGCTTGCGCAGGCGCTAACACTTCAGACATTGTCATGTGTGGTGTTGAGTATGAATATACTGATACATTACCACCTAATGTTTTCGTCATTGCAACCCATGGACGTGTACTATCAGTTTGTTTTGCAACTTCATTAAAGGCTGTAAAAACTTCTTCAGCATTTTTACTTCCACCTTGTTGAACACCATAATAGTAGATGGTTATAAAGTTAGGTTGCTGACCATTTATATCAGAACCTTCTACTGTTGGCATATTTCTACTTAAGTCTGGTCTAAGTGTCCAAAACTCCATACCACCTGACTGCACAATCATATTACCCCATTTATCATATGCTACTGGTTCATGATTGCTCATAGCATCATAAACACTATCTACCATATTTAGGGGAGTTGGCCATTCTGCTGCAGCAACTCTAACATACTTTCCTGCATTTGGACCATTAACTACTGAAAAAGTATTTACCGCACCTAAGCCTACATGCGCTTTATTATGCTGGATCATAGCTTTCTCATAATCTGCTACTCTAACTCCATCTTTTATACCTATATAACTTTGTATATGATATGCCTGACTAAAGGCGAAAGAGCAAAGAATAGCTATCATTAACATTTTTTTCATATAAAACCTCGCTTTTTTTCATTAATAATTTAAGATTAGGTAATATTTATTAAAATCGTAATGTATTTTTAAGATTTAAAGATTAAAAATTTGATTTCTAAAGGCGACATTAAATCCGTTATTTTTAATATGATTATGCTCAAATGAGTCATTATTTAAGGCAGGGTTAGTATGATTTAAATGAATAAAAAAAATCGATTTTTTATCATTTGAATTGTTAAAAAGATGCATTGTTTCCACTATGAAAGGGTGAGGTATTTTTTCCATATCTCTACCAGGCAGTTCATTTATATCATAAAAAGTTCCATCTAGTAAACTAAAATCATTTTTTTCTACAATAGCTACAATATCTTTTTTCCATTTATCCCACTTGTCAATATCAGGTATAAAAACCAAAGATTTTGAAGGTCCTTCTATTTTATATCCAACTGTTTCTGAAAACTCGTCTCTATGAGGAACTAAAAAAGGAGTGATTGATATATTTTCATTTAACTTTTGCACTTCGTTATTATTAAGCATATTAATAGCAATGTTTTCTAAGTTGACTAGCTGGCTCCATGGTCCATTATTTTCAAGAAAACTCTTCATTTTTGGCATTGCATTAACTACTACTTTTTTAGCACCCATAACTTCTCTTCCAAGATGAATTAGCCCTGTATAGTGACCTATGTGTGCATGAGTTAGGAAAATCCCTTTGAGAGAATATTGCTGATTATTTGAAAGCGAATGTAATTGATTTGTAAAATCTGGAGTAGCGTCTATCATCCAAACTTCTTTTGTTTTTGGATCTACGATACCAATACTAGAAACACGATTATGTAAATTTGGATTATTCCATTTAAGTGAGCAGCACTCTTTGATACATGCTGCGTGCGGCGCTCCGCCATCTTGTGCAACTCCTAAAACAATCACATAAGGTGAAGCATCTTTATCTACAAAACTAAAAAGTACAATTGAAGAAATTAATATTGATACTAATTTACCCACCAAGTTGAAGTTCATCATCTGGCGTTTTGACTGGTATGTTTGGAGAATTGTAAATTGCCTCTATCTCATCTTTATGTTTTTCAATCACAACTTTTCTTTTGATAGACATTTTTGGCGTTAATTCACCTTTATCAACTGTCCATTCATCTGCAATGAGTGCAAACTTTCTTATAGATTCATAGCGAGAGAAATTTTTCATAGTATATTTAACAATTGCGTCAAACATATCATAAGTTTGTTCATGAGCACATAGCGATTTGTAGTCTAAGCTTGACAACCCTTCTTTTTCAGCCCATGCCATGAGATTTTCCTTATTAGGTACGATCAATGCTGAGATAAAATTTCTATCGTCTCCAACAACATTGCATTGCTCAATATACTTATTAGATGTTAATGAAACTTCCATTGGTTGAGGAGCAACATTTTTTCCACCCGAAGTTACTATTAAACTCTTTTTTCTATCAGTTATTCTCAATAAACCATCTTCATCAAATTCACCGATATCTCCAGAATGAAACCACCCATCAACAATTGCTTCATTAGTTGCTTCTTCATTCTTGTAATATCCTTGCATAACATTATGTCCTCTGCAAATAATTTCTCCATCTGATGCTATTTTTACTTCAACACCTGGAATTGCTTTTCCAACAGTGCCAAACTTGAAGAAATCAGGATGTCCTATTGTCATTACCGGACTAGTTTCGGTTAAACCGTATCCTTCAATAATTGAGATACCGATTCCACAGAAAAAAGAGCCAACCTCCTTTGATAATGCTGAACCACCAGAAGAACATGCTCTTACTTTACCACCTAAGGCTGCTCTAAACTTATTTAATACTAATTTGTCAGCAATATTATATTTCAAACCCAACATAAATGGAAGTTTTTGGCTTGCTTGACGATAGGGTACAGTTTGCATTCCAACTGCAATAGACCATTCAGCAAGTGATTTCTTAACACCGGACATATCTGAAACAGTGTCCATGATTTTTGCATGAATTTTTTCAAAAATTCTTGGCACTGCAGTTAAAAAAGTTGGGCGAACCTCTCTAATATTTTCAAATAATATTTCAGGAGTAAAGTTCATCTCTGCATAATATATAGAAGTCCCTTGACTGAAAATTGAATAATGACCACCGACTCTTTCAAAACTATGACTAATTGGTAGAAATGAGACAAACCTTTCAATACCATCTGCAGGTTTCAATTCAGGATTGAGCTCCATTGCTGCTTTAATAATTCCATCAATTGAAAGAAGGTTGTTACAAATATTCGCATGACTAAGCATAACTCCTTTAGGGTTTCCTGTAGTACCGCTTGTATAAATCAATGTCAACAAGTCTTCTGGTTTTACAGATTTTGAAATCTCTCTTATATCATGCACTTCACTATTCATGTTAAATACTTCTGAAAACTTAACTACATGATCCTTATTGCCGTTATATTCGTCATCCATCACAATAATAGTGCTTAGATTAGAATTTGCGTCATTAATCAATGAATAAACTTTGTCTAATTGTATAGCATCTTGCACGATTGCAATCTTACTTTCCGAATGCTCTACAACATATTGAGATTGAGCAGGTATCAATGTTGGATAAACTGGTACCGAAACAGCTCTAATGTGTGCAATTGCATAGTCAGAAATAGCCCACTTGCGAGAATTTGCACCAATTATTGCTACTTTATCGTGTTCATTAATACCTAAATTTTTTAATCCGTTTGCAAAGTCTTCAACCAACTTTTGCAATTCTAACAGCTCAACTCCTTGCCATTTATTATCTTCTTTGGTAAAAAAAGTTTTAAGATTTGGTCTCTCTTTGATGAGAGATTGAAACATTCCTGGTACAGTTTTAAATGACACATCTATCTCCTTTTGTCTATACGATCAATATATAATGTTAGTTATTGACAAACTACATACTTTATCTGAAATTTGTCAACATCTTTGCCGGGATGGCGGAATAGGTAGACGCGCTGGTCTCAAACACCAGTGAGAGCAATCTCATGTCGGTTCGAGCCCGACTCTCGGTACTCTCTCATTAAAAAAAAGGGCTAACATAGCCCTTTTTTAATTATTGAATAAAAAATTTATTCTTCTTCAGGAGGAAACACTGAATCGTTAAGCTTCTTTAACTGTTTTTTGATATCCGACAAATCTCTTCTAGTTCTGCGTTTTTCTGAATCAAAATTATCTTCTAAACCTTCAAGGTCTTTTTGAACATTTTTAATTTTCTTTGAAAGATCTCTATCAACTCTTTTGATTTCATAGGCTAAATCGTCAATCAAACTTCCTAAAGAATCAGCTTTAGTATAGATTAATTTTGTATTTGCAAGAATCATATCTTGCCCTCTTTTAATTTCTTTACCTTGGCCTATATTTTCTAATTCAACAGCTTTTACTCGCTGTTTAAATTCTTTGTTAACCATATCAACGTGCTCAACTTGTTCACCTCTCAACACTGACATTTCATCCATTGCTGAATTGTACTGCATTAAAGAAAACCCTACAGCCAATGTTAAGACAAGAACTATAACACTTAAAATTTTTTCTGTACTAGATAACATATTTATAATACCTCAATTGTTTTTTCTTAAGTTCACTAAAACTAGTGAATGAAAATCAATATGAAAACATTTTTTTTATTTAGGAATATTTCCAATTCTTGTTAGCCTAGGAAGATAGCTATCCAGATCAATTGAAAGCCAGGTTATAACTGGTTGTCCAAGAATATGACTCATTGGAACAAATCCCCAAAATCTTGAATCCTCGCTGTTATCCCTATTGTCTCCCATCATCCAAAAGTAATCTTGTTGAAGTTTATAACTATCAATATTTTCAATTGATGTATCATTAATTACTAGATATTTCATAAACTCTTTTTTTAGACCAGACCAAGGATTTATTAATGTTGCATTTGGATTTGGAGCATAATTATTAAAAACATTTCTGTCTCCAGTTCTTCTAAATAAATCATAAGGATCTTCGTTTGTAAATGTTAACTTTTGATCATTGAAAACAAGCTCAACTTTATTACCCTCAAAAAGCAATAAGGGAATAATCAATTCCCAGTTCATATTTTCATCAATCACAAATGAATCACCTTTCTTTGGAATAGTAAATTTTTTCATGTTATCCTTATTACCATTATTAAGGAACATGTTATCATCAACATATGACTTTGACAAAGGTTCATTTGAAAGAAATTGACCTCCATTAGGCAATTCATACTCCTGATTATTTACGAAAATAACTCTATTTTCAATCTCAATAGTGTCGCCAGGTAAACCAATACATCTTTTTACGTACTTATAAACATTATCTCTTGGATATTCAAAAACTACAACGTCTCCTCTTTCGACGCTTTTAAAAGCAGGAAAACGGTAATCTGGGAGAAATGTTGGAATACTAATTGCCGTAAAAGGTACCCAAATTTTTTGAGGAACTTTCATCCCATAGATATATCTACTTCCTACCAACATATCACCTCTTAAAATATTTCTTTCCATACTGCTGGTCGGAACAATATAAAGCTCAACTACTGTTTCTTTCAAAAAAAGTACAATAATAATTAGATACAAGAGCGATTTAAATTCTTTAATTATTTTGTTCATTTCTTATTATTGTTGATATTGGCTTAAATGTCTTTCTATGTATTGGTGTATAAGAGTGCTTCTCTAACGCAATTAAATGTTTTTTTGTTCCATATCCACTATTTGATATAAAGTCATACTCAGGGTAAATATAGTGAAACGAGCGCATTAATTCATCTCTTGTTACTTTTGCAATTATTGATGCAGCCATAATTTCTTCAAACTTTTGATCGCCCTTAATAATTCCTTCATTAACAATATCGATTTGTAAAGGAAAACCATCAACTAGGACTTTATCTGGTTTTACATTTAAAGCTTTAATAGCATCTATCATTGCAGCTTCAGTTGAAATCTTAATATTATAAGAATCAATATGATCGTTCCATTTGATTCCAATCCCCACAGATAGAGAATTGTTCATTATTTCAAAAAATAACTTTTCTCTCTTTTTTTTAGATAATTTTTTTGAATCATTAAGAGCATTAATAGGTTTGTCTATAATTACTGCAGCAGCAACGACAGGTCCGGCTAAACAACCTCTTCCCACTTCATCTACACCTGCAATTATCATTTTTTAAATTAATAATAAAAAATCAATGTACATCTTTTAAAAAATTAATTAATATGTGTTCATGTCAAAACAAAAGTATACACTTTTAGTATTTGCAATCATTGGTATTTTGCTTCTCTCTCCAGGTATTGGAGTTGAGTTCTACGATAAAGTATGGTCTTTTCCCAGCAATCTTCTTTCGGATGAATTTAAAAACTCTTTTCCTTTAGCAAGCATTCCTCTTATGGTAATTGCATTGCTAGGTACTGGAGTATATATGACATTTAAATTAGGCTTCCCTCAACTAAAACATGTTTTGCATGGAATAAGGGTTACTCGTGGAGATTATGATGATGTTGAAGATGAAGGTGACTTAAACCATTTTAAAGCTTTATCAACCGCCCTTGCTGCTACTGTTGGTATAGGAAACATTGCAGGTGTTGCAATTGCAATTTATTATGGTGGACCTGGTGCTCTATTTTGGATGTGGATAACAGCATTTTTTGGTACCGCCCTTAAATACTCTGAATGTACACTTGCGCTTCAATACAGAGAAACAGACAAGTTTGGAAATACAGCTGGTGGCCCTATGTACACCATTGAAAACGGTCTTGGACCTCAATGGAGATGGCTAGCAGTTACATTTGCTGCATTTGCTGTTATTTGCTCTTTCTTTACTGGAAATGCCATCCAGTCTTTTACACTAACCGATCAGCTATATAGTCAATTCTTACCAGTTTTAGGTTCAACTCATCCAATTATGGCTAAATCTGTTATAATTCCTGGCATTCTTGAACCTTCGTTACTTCAGATTATTTTAGGTATTATTCTTGCTTTTATAGTTGGTTCTGTTATTCTTGGTGGTATAAAACGTATTGGTAATGTTACCGGGTATCTTGTTCCTATTATGGCAACAATTTATGTTTTCACTGCTTTGTTTATTGTTTTAAACAACTTTGAAAAAGTAGGTTCATCTTTTAATACAATTTTCTCAATGGCATTTAACCCACCTGCGCAAATGTCTGGTATTGGCGCCGGTGCTGTAATTGCTTTTTTAAATACAATGATGATGGGAGTTAAACGAGGGTTGTTTTCAAGTGAAGCTGGTCAAGGGTCTGCAGCTATAGCCCATTCAACGGCTAAAACTAAATATTCTGTTAGAGAAGGTGTTGTAGCACTCTTAGAGCCATATATAGATACAATCATCATTTGTACGCTTACCGGATTAGTAATTATGGTTACCGATTCATGGCATTTAACAGAATTTTATGCAACAAGAATTGATCCTTCAATTTCTGAAGATATGTGGATGAACAGTAGTGTTTTAACAAGTCATGCATTCGCTCAAGGGGTTCCATTTGGAGATAAAATTGTAACGCTTGCGGTTGTTTTATTTGCTATATCAACAGCAATTAGTTGGTCTTTTTACGGTGAAAGAGCTACCGATTATCTATTTGGCTCTGATGCTATTAAATATTACAGATATGTTTATGTGTTTATGGTATTTGTAGGCTCTACCTTACTACTTGAACCAGTATGGATTTTTGGAGATGCTGCCTTAGGATTTATGACTTTTCCAAATCTTCTCGCTATTATTTTGTTAAGTAGTAAGTTAAAAAACTTATCTAACGAATATTTTGAAAAATATTAATTCTTTTTCTTTGGAATAAACCTAACAATAGATTCAATATGATGCGTCATTGGAAATAAATCAATAGCATTAATTTTATCTAACTCATAATCAGAATCTTTCAGATACTTTGCATCTCTAGCAAGAGATGCCGGATCGCATGAAATATATACAACCGCTCTTGGCTTCTTAGAAATAATTTGATTTATTACTTCCTTGCCAGCTCCAGTTCTAGGCGGATCTAAAACAATAATATCTATATTATTAATCTTTGGAAGTTTTCTATCTACACTACCACGATGAATAGAAACATTAGTATAGTCTTTGAATATTTTATATGCATCGCGCACGGAATGACTACTAAGCTCAACTAAGTGAACATGGCCATCATTACCAATTTTTTTTGAAATAGGCATAGTAAACAGTCCAACTCCACCATAAAGGTCGCATACTATGTCACCAGGCTTTAGTTTCATAAAATCAACGACTAAATCACTTAATATTGATGGTGCCTGCGTATGGCTTTGCCAGAATGATTGAGGGGAAATATCATAAAAATTACTTCCAACAACTTCACGGATTTTTTTTGGACCAGCTATAGTCTTTTTTCCTCTAGATATATTTAACTGATCAGAACTAGAAACCGCAACCCTAACACGATCACTTCCGTTCCATTTTTTACTAAAAATATCTGAATTATTAATTTTGTTGAGCGCAATTGAACATTTATCAATTTCAACAACTTTTTTAGTTTTTGATGAATACAAACCAACCTTACCATTTTCTGATACCGCAAAGTCAAAACGAGTACGCCAGCGCAAACCATCACTAGGTTTAGAGCTGACTATTTTAGGATCTACCTTAATCTTTGCAATACGCATAAATTGGTCTTTGATAACTTCTAATTTTAATTTTTGCTGAGCTGATATTTCAATATGCTGAAAATCACAACCTCCACATCCATCAGGCGTAGCATAGTTGCAAGCAGGTTTAATTCTATTGCTAGATTCTTTTAAGATTTTTATAGCATCGCCATGCGCTAATTTTGATGAAATGGATGTAATTTTTACAACTGCTTTTTCACCAGTTATTGCATGTCTGACAAAGACAACTTGTCCATTATGACGTGATATAAAATGTCCACCATGAGCTATGGGGCCAATTTCTACTTCAATCTGGTCGCCTATTTTTAAGCTTTTAATTTTAAGCTAATTCTAAATAAGTTTTGACATCAGAGAGTACGCTTTTCATTAATTTATCATCTGTATCAAGCAGTGTTTTAACTTTTTCGCGTCCTTGGGCAATCTTGTCTCCTTTGTAAGAAAACCATGATCCCATTTTTTCAACTACTCCGCCCTGAAGCGCTAGGTCAAGTAAGTCTCCTGCATACGATATTCCTTTTCCATACATAATATCAAATTCAGTCATTTTGAATGGAGAAGCAACCTTGTTCTTAACAACTTTAACTCTAGTACGATTTCCAGTCATATCTGTACCTTCTTTAATAGCTGCAATTCTTCTGATATCCAATCTAACAGAAGAGTAAAATTTTAAAGCTCTACCACCTGGTGTTGTTTCTGGACTTCCAAACATAACACCAATTTTTTCTCTAATTTGATTGATGAATACAACACAAGTTCTTGACTTGTTAATTGGTCCGGACAACTTTCTTAGCGCTTGAGACATTAATCTTGCTTGCAATCCAACTGTTACATCTCCAATCTGACCATCCAATTCCTGCTTTGGAACTAAAGCTGCAACTGAATCAATTACAATAACATCCAATGCTGCTGTTTCCAAAAGTTTTTGCAAAATATCTAATGCTTGCTCACCTGAATCTGGTTGCGAAACTAAAAGATCATCTGCATTACAACCTAAATTCTTTGCATACTCTGGATCTAGCGCGTTCTCTGCATCAATAAATGCAGCCTTTCCGCCATTTTTTTTGACATTCAGCAACAATATGTAGTGCTAATGTTGTTTTTCCTGATGATTCAGGTCCAAAAACTTCAACAATTCTACCTTTTGGTACACCGCCTACCCCAAGAGCCATATCTAATGATAAACATCCAGTAGAGATTGCTTCAACATCAAGTGTGGCAGTACCACCTAATCTCATAATCGAACCTTCTCCGTACTCTTTATTTAATATCTAATTGAACTGCTTCTAACGCCTTATCTACTTTTTTTGTTGCCATCTGTGACTATCCTTTAACTTTTTATGAATTTTGTAAAATTTTTCGTACTTCATTAAGACACAATATAACAGTAAGCTCGCGATTGGTGCTTCTGTTGGGTGTTAAATTATACTTCTTAATATATAAATTATTTGGATAAAATATTCCAACAAATACTAAACCAACAGGTTTTTTTTCTGTTCCGCCATCGGGTCCTGCAATTCCTGTAATACCAATTCCAATATCTGTATTATTTTTTTGAGCAATATTTTTAGCTAATGCACCGGCAACTTCCTCCACTAACAGCTCCATAACGATCAATTAAATCCTTTTTGATTCCAACATCATTAATTTTTAACTCATTACTATAACATACTGCTCCTCCCTTGAAATAAGTGGAACTTCCAGCTACATCTGTTAATCTTGCAGCGAGCATTCCGGCAGTGCAAGACTCTGCAGTACTAATTGTAAGATTGTGTTTAATAAATAAATTGGCAATAACCTCTTCTAGTTTATCGCTATCAAAACCATAAACATACTTCCCAACTCTTCCCACAATTTGATCTAACAAAACATCTAACAGCTTATCATCCTTTGAAGTAAGCCTTATATCAACTCCAAGCATTCTGTGAGGCAAAAAAGCTATATCGCATTTATTCTCATTTTTTTCAATCAAATCAGTGATTTTTTCTTGTAGAATAGATTCTGGAACTCCAGTTGTTCTTATGCTTTTGCAAATTACTTTATTTCTATTGGTTTTTTTCTATTTCAGGAAGTACATAATTAGAAAACATTGACTTCATTTCTTTTGGAACGCCTGGCAAGGCATAGAAATTTGTTTCTTTTGGTGTTTTTTTAACCATTGATTTAATCGCTTTAAAGAAAGATGCATGCTCTTTTGTATAGTGCAATCCTCTAAGCAGAACCAACTTTATTGGGAATCATATTTCCTTTTTTTACTTTAAAAGCCTGATTCTTATTAAGATTTGGCATTTTGAAATTTAATTTTTTAAATCTTTCTGATAATTTATCCCAATAATCTCTATCAAATTTTTCTGTATCATCAAAGTATGCAATAAATGCTGAAACTGTAATGTCATCTACGGTTGGACCTAAACCTCCAGTGACAATAATATGATCACACTCCCATTCATTCCATTGATATTCAAGAGTGTCATAAATATCAGCGAAATCATCTGAGATTGTATGATGAACATCAACCTTCATACCTGCTGCTAATAATTGTTGCCCTATCCATGCCGCGTTACGATCTAATGTAAAACCGCTCAAAAGCTCATTACCAATTGTTATAATTCCTATTTTTATAACACCCATAAATTAATACTTAGAACTATTACTATCACAAATATAGTTAAAAACGAAGCCATGATATCATCTCCAATAACCCTATTATAAGGTTTTTCATTCTGATTATTTTCTACCCAATCAACAGGTCCAATTTTGGATATATCAAAAAAACGGAAGATGATAAATGTTAAAATAAAAAGTGCGTCAATGTCAGAAAGAAATACAATATTGAAATCAAATTCACCGAAAACATTATATAATATGTATACACCAGCTAGGGCTATTCCCATTCCAACAACCTCATCTAACACAAACTCTTTAGGATCTTCAGATTTTGATTCATCAGTCAATTTTTTATATGCTCTAGGCCCAATTATTAGGGTAAAAAAAGCTAGGAAATGATGCTGTTTCAACATTTTGTTCATACAAAGCAATTAGCAGTACTAACAATGATGCCCATGTACCACCGCCAGGTAATCTACCTAACCCAAACAGAGTTGCTAGTTGAATATTGAAACCTTTACTAAAATCCATTTTTAACAAAGTAATGTATTCCAGTTGAAACGGCATAAAATGCGTTTATAGCTACTATAATTTCTATTAAGCTTTGCGCTGGACTAGAAAATAAGAATTATTAAGACCATAATATGTTGAAATACTGTTTTAAACTTTCCGTATTGTGAGGTTTGTAAGGGTTTATTTTTTGCTAATAAATAGTTTCTATAAAATGTTATAACAACATCTCTTCCGACAATAACAGAAAATGCCCATAATGGAATAATATTTTAAAAAGAGCAGAGCAGACAATGTTCCAATCATTAGTATTTTGTCAGCTAAAGGATCCATATAATTTCCATGCTCCGAAACTAATTTAAATTTCCTGGCAATTTTACCGTCTGCAACATCACTTATACTGCAATATCCAAAAATAAGACCGGCAAGTAAAAAACTATCATTAAGAATTAGATAAATAATTAATGGAGTTAATACTATTCTAGAGTAAGTTAAAAAATTAAGAAAGAGCTTCAATTTAATTTGACCCTTCCAGCGATAGCCGTTGATATGGTTTTATCGTCAATATATTCTAAATTACTACCAACTGGCAATCCAACTGCAAGACGTGAAATTTTTAACTTTTTGTCTTTAAGGATTTTTTCAAGATATAAAGCTGTTGCATTTCCAGAAGTACTTGGGTTAGTCGCAATAATGATTTCTTTCAATTCTGGGTTGATTCTTTCTAAAAGCTTATCAAAAGAAAGATCTGATGGTCCAATGCCGTCTAATGGAGATATTGATCCACCGAGCACATGATAAAGCCCATCAAAACTATTTGTATTCTCAATTTTAATAGCATCTTCCATATTCTCAACAATGCACAAAAATTCTGAATTTCTGTTTTCATCGCTGAACGTAGACTCTTCTCCTTTTAAAAAAACCATTCCACTGGTTGGGTCAATTTCAAGCTTTTCATTAACATCAGTCATTGCTTCAATTAGGTTTTTACTAAAAGATTTCTCTGATTTAACAATAAAGTAAGCAATTCTTTCAGCGCCCTTTCTTCCTATTCCAGGAAACTTGGTAAACGCCTCTACTAACTCTTCAATATATTTTGGTGCATTAGCCATTAAAAACCTGGTAATCCATCAGTTAATCCGCCGGTTACTGCTTTAAGTTTTTTAGCTGAAGTGTCTTTCGCATCTTCCAAGGCATCATTTACAGCTACTTTAATAGCATTCTCTATAACATGAGCCTCACTACTTAAAAGAGTTTCATCAATCCTAACTTCTTTTGTTTTCATATCTGCTGTCATTGTAACGCGACATGCTCCATTAGCAGAGATACCTTCTACTTCAATTGTTTCAAGTTCTTTTTTTATCTTTTTCATTTGAGACTTCATATTTTGAGCCTGCTTTAGCATTTCTTTCATATTTCCAAACATTATAACATATCCTTTCCTTCAAATAGGTTTACAATATCATTTTCATTTACTTGGTTATCTTCATCATTTTCAATTTTTTCAACTTTAGTATCGATTATTAACTTTATTTCAACGCTTGAATTAAATTTTTCATCAATTACAGATTTCAATAATGGCAAGCTATCATTCAACAGTTTTTGGTTAAACTCCGAATTATCATATGAAATCAATTCAATTTTGTTGTTTTCAATCTCGCCTAAAATGCACCCAGATAGCTGTGCGCCAATAGAGCCTCTTTGTTTTGAAATAGTCTGAAGAATTGTTTCCCAATTGCTTTTCAAATCTTCGCTTTGAATATTTTCTGTTTTTTTAAGCTCAGGTATTACTTTTTCAGTTTTTTTTAAAGGCTTTTTAGCAGTTTCCACTGTCTTAGTCTGCTGAGTATTTTTATTATCTTCTTTCAAAAATTTTTCAATATCAATACTTGAATCAAATTGAAGCAATTTAATCAATTGCATTTCAAGCAATAAATACTGATCAGAATATTGTTTTATAGTACCATACAGGCTTGATAAGTTGTTTGATAATCTGATAATATCTTTGTCTGACCAACTATAATTTGATTCGCTGTATTTTTTAGCTAATTCAGACTCTAATCCAATTAATTTCAATCCATTTTTAAACTTTATAACTGAAAGGTTTCTAAAATGAATAATTAAATCTTTCAGCAAGTCTTCAACTATATATCCTTTATTTCTAATCATTTCAAGGTTATCAATTAGCTTATTTCCGTCCCTTTCATGTAAAGCATCTGACAAGCTAAATAACACCTCATTAGGAACAACACCCAAAAGATCTTGAACTGTTTGATAAGGAACATTATCCCCTAACACTAACACTTGATCTAAGTAACTTAAAGCATCTCTCATGCTTCCTTCCGATTTTGATGCAATCAAGGAAAGTGATTGAGGCTCAATTTTTTGAGACTCTTCTTTAGCAATGAAAGCTAATTGTTCTGAAATTATTTTACTGGTTAGAGGAAGAAAATCAAATCTTTGACATCTTGATATAATGGTTTGAGGAACTTTATGAACATCAGTAGTAGCAAGTATAAATTTTACATGCCTAGGTGGCTCTTCAAGTGTTTTAAGTAATGCATTAAAAGCTTGAACGGTTAACATATGAACCTCATCAATAATAATGACTTTATAAGAACCTGAAACTGGCATAAACTTGATATTTTCTCTTAGTTCCCTTATTTCATCTATACCTCTGTTTGACGCACCGTCTATTTCGATAACATCCATAGATCTTCCTTCAATAATATCCTTAATAGAATCTGAGCTTATATCATATTCTGTAGTAGGTTTATCTGAACCATTCAAAGACATTGCAACAAGCCTTGCCATTGTGGTTTTTCCAACACCTCTTGGACCAGCAAATAAGAATGCTTGAGCTAGGCGATTTTTTTCGAATGCTTTTTGTAAAGTTGCTGTAATATGGTCTTGACCAACAACATCGTTAAAGTGCTTTGGCCGCCATTTAAGAGCTAAAACTTGATAATTTTCTGACAACTTGATTCCTTTTTAAAAACAATTTAACTAAAGATATTAAAAGAGCGTAGAAATATAAAAAACTCTACGCTCTTTTTTTAGCAATATATTGTATCTACTTTTATTTTTCGGCAACTATGGATTTAAGACTATCAACTTTTGATTCGCTTGCTTTCAAGCCCATCTTAGCTGACTGTTCAAAATACCTTAAGGCCATATCATTGTCTTCCACAGATAAGTAGTAGTCACCTAAAGAATCATATGGGTTTGCTTTTCCCGCTTGCCTTCTTACTTGTTCCTGAAATGACTCTTTCGCATTATCATACTCTTCTTTTTGAAGATATGCATAACCCATAATATTTAATGCTGGAGTAAATTTCGGATTCATTCGATACAAATCTTTACCATTTCTTAATACAGCATCAGGCCCTATATCATTTATAGTAGCAAATATTGTTTCAAATCTTAAAAATGAACTATCAGGATATTTTTTCACTAATCGTTCCACCACTCTATTAAAAGTATTTGTACCGTCCTCAGTATCTTTAGCTAATGCCATAATCATGTTCTTTTCTTCCTCAGAAGCATTTAATGACATGCTGACAGCAATATCCAAGTTTTCTTCTACCTTACCTTGGTTTTGAAGAAAGAAGTTGACTCTAGCGCGCATTGCATAAGCAAGAGCAAAACTATCATCAATATCTATTGCCGAAGTAAATGAATCATTAGCTTGCTCCCATTCAAGATTATAAAGCTGCCACATTCCATTATTAAATAAATTTTTAGCATCCTCTGAATCGCTCGACCATGCCATTATTAAAGCATCTTCACTTGCCATTTTTTTCTGATGTTTTGCAACTGCAAGATTTCTAGTAGCCCATTCAAATTCTGGATCTACTTCAAAAGCTAATTGATAGTTTTCCAATGCAGCATCAAAATCACCTTTATTTAGGTAAAACTCAGCTAACGAATCGTAAGCATTTGCTTCATTGGGATTTAACTCAATATATTTTTCAATATATCTTAATGCTTTTTCATACATTTCATCATCTTCTTCATTTCCTGGTGCGTTATAATTTCTAATATATGAGTAAGCTAATAAATTATATAAATGACCCTTGTTCAGTCTGGATGCCGCTTCTTCTAACAGTCCAACACCATAATCAGGAAACTCGTTAGATGCTTGAAATCTGTACGCTCCCGCAGCTAGAAAATTATCACCTTTATATTTTTTATATAAATCAGGGTATGCATCAAATCTTCCGCCTTCACCATTTATCCAATCAACTGCTGATTGCATCAATTTGGTTTCAGGGTGTCCTTTTTTAGATATTTCTAAAGCTGTTTCAAAATACCCTCTTCTCAAAACTCTATCTTGCTCTGCATTTCCTAGATTTAAATAACAAGAAGCGCAGTTAGGATCTTTTTTAATTCCTTCTTTAAAAAGCTCTCTTGCTTCTTCAAATCGTACATGATGCATTGCTTCCAATCCGTTCATTAATTCGCTTGAAGCTTGACCAGCTTGTCTTGGCATTTCACCAGAATTAGATTGGCATCCAACAGCTATTAATGATAAAAATATAATTATTCTTTTCATTTTATCTCCTTTTTCTATCTTGTGTAAACGAAAGTTGATTCATTAGAAAGAATTGAATCAAATTTATAATTCTCTATATTAAAATCTTTCAAATCACTATTACTTGTTATTTTATTGTTAATTACAAATTTTGCAAGTAAACCACGAGCTTTTTTAGCATTAAACGAAATAAATTTAAGCTGACCATCTCGGTATTCTTTAAATACTGTATTTAGTATGTTTCCTTCAAGATTCTTTTGATTGATAACATTAAAATATTCATTTGAAGAACAGTTTATAATGGTTTTGTTATCGTGTTTTTTCATATTTTTATTAAGACTATTAGTCACTTCGTTACTCCAGAAGTCATACAAATTCTTTCCTTTTGCGTTTTCAAATTTTGTTCCCATTTCAAGTCGGTATGGTTGAATTAAATCTAAGGGTTTTAATACTCCATACAATCCTGAAAGGATTCGTAAATGATCTTGTGCAAACTCTAGATCTTTCTGATTAAATGTATGAGCTTCTAATCCAGAATATACGCCACCATCAAATGCAAGTATTGCTTGCTTTGCATTGTCTTGATTAAATGGTAAAGACCAGTTATCAAAACGTTCTTTATTTAAATCTGCCAAGGAGTCGCTGATTTTCATTAAATCTTTTAAATCTTGCGATGTCAAATTCTTGGCCTGATTTACAAGCTCTTGCGCACTTTCAATAAAATCACATTGCGTAAAAGCTGAAACAGCATCTTGATGTTTGAAATTTAACTTTTTTGACGGCGATAATAACGTAATCATTCTAACTCCCTTAAATTGTCTATAATAACTTGATGCACTGGAATCGATTTTTGCTCAACAAAATTGAACATCACAAAAGTGTGAATCGTCTGAAAGGAAGGGTCGTCTTCTCCCTCAACAAAAATGCATTGATGCACATCATAACTTTTACTTCCAACTCTTGTAATTCGACACCCTATTTCAAGCTTTACAGGATGGTGTACTTGTTTTATGTACGTTACATCCATCGAAGCTAAAAGTCCCGCTGAGGTGCTTTTTAACCCAAAATCATATGTAGTTTGACCGTAAAGATGATCAATAAAATCCTTATGCTTAGTTTCAAGGATACTTAAATATACAGTATGATTAATGTGTCCCAGAGTATCAACATCTCTCCATCTAGTTTTTGCAGATGTGAAAAAATCAAAATCCTTTCTTTGAAGTACTTTATTTCTCATAAAATATCTTCTTTAAATTTTTGACACAAACTCCATACTTTATCCCAATCTTCCTTGACATAAGAAGCTTTAGAGGACTGAATTTCTCTACATTTAAAGAAATACTTTCCTGATACACCCTTAACGTCGTCAGAAGTTGAAAGATAAATACTAGAGTCGGCACCACTCTCAACAGATCTTGCAAAAAGTTTTGCGCCAAATTTGACAATATATTTTATTAAGCTTCCTTCATTTCCAGCAATATTTGTATCAACAAATCCCGGATGTAATACATTCACCGAAACTTTATCCTGCATTGCAGCCATTTTATATGTCATCATAATATTCATTAGCTTTGAGACGCAATATGATGTCCATGCTGAAAAACTCTTTTCTGCGTTAACATTCTCATAATCTATCTCTGCTCCAATATGCGCATTAGAAGCTACATTAACGATTCTTCCATCATTAGATTCTGAAATGATGTTCAAGAGTTCAGTGGACAATACATAATAGTTCATTTGATTTGTAGCGAATGTTTTTTCAAGACCTTCGCTGGTAATCACTTTAGTTTTGTTAGCTCCACCAGCATTATTCAACAAAACATCAATTTTTGAATATTTACTTTTGATCTCATCTGATAATTTCTTGATATTCTTAACTGAGCTTAAATCGCATTGAAAAAAATCTAAATTTTCATTTCCTGTTTTGGACTGTATAGTTTCTATGGCTTTTTTTCCTTTTTCTGGATTACGCCCTACCAAACCTATTTGATAATTTTTTGATGCAATAACCTTGGCTGCTGCTAATCCTATACCATCGGTCGCACCGGTTATTATTATATTTTTTTTCATAACTGCTATTTGAAAGAATTAAATATTACTCATAAATTATAATCGATGATACAAAATTTTGAATTACTCGTTCTTGCTTGGCTTGGTATTGGACTAATAGCCTTTATCACCCTCTTGAAAATACCTGCTCCATATGGAAAATTTGCACAAGAAAATTGGGGACCAATGATTCCAAGCAAAATTGGTTGGATAGTTATGGAAATTATTTCTCCATTAACTTTGTTATATTTTTATTGCAATGGCGATATCGAAAAAAGTATTACAAGCACTATATTTATCACATTCTGGGTCGCGCATTACTTTAATCGTAGCCTAATTTACCCTTTAAGACAAAATAATCCTGCTAAAATGCCATTATTAATCGCAATCCTTGCATTCTTATTCAATATTGGAAATGGATTCGTTAATGGTACTTTCTTAGGCTCTATTCAATCTTACTCTGTTGACTATATGCTAAACTGGAATTTTATTGTTGGAGCGTGCTTATTTATCATAGGAGCTATAATTAATATCAAATCTGACAATATTTTGCTTTCGCTAAGATCAACGTCAGGTGAGTATAAAATTCCTAACGGTTTTATTTATAAATACGTCTCTTTTCCAAATTATTTTGGAGAAATATTAGAATGGGTTGCCTTTGCCTTAATGACTTGGTCTTTGGCTGGATTTTCTTTTATGATTTGGACTATGGCTAACCTAGTTCCAAGAGCAATAGCTGGACATAAATGGTATAAAAGAACTTTTGATAATTATCCTAGCAACCGAAAAGCAATCTTTCCATTTATTCTGTAAATGACTCTTTCTTTTTCTTTCTTTTTCTAAAGAAATATTCTCTTATTAGCGCTAAAGATTCACCAGATAAAAGATTTCCTCTCACTACTGCCGGTGTATTTAAACTCACATTTCCGCAAATTTCAAATTTGGATCCGCATGCACCAAAATCTTCATCATAACATCCAAAATATAAGAATTCTATTCTACTATTAACGATTGCACCGGCGCACATCGAGCAAGGCTCTTTGGTAACATACATTGTACAGTCATTAAGCCTCCAATCTCCAATAGTATTTGATGCTGCAGTGATAGCAAGCATTTCTGCGTGTGCAGTTGAATCGTTCAATGAATTACACTGATTATATCCTTGCCCAACTATTTTGCCTTTATAAACAACTACAGCGCCGATTGGCACTTCATCTTCAAGCATTGCTTTTGTCGCTAAACTTAAAGCTTTTCTCATCCAATCTTCATGATTGGGCTGATTTAGATGTTGACTAGACATTTGTACGCCCGGAAGGACTTGAACCCACAACCTTCTGGTCCGTAGCCAGACGCTCTATCCAATTGAGCTACGGGCGCATATGTAAAATAGTTAGTAAGTTATTAATCAAAAGCCAGAGCTTCAACCTGATAAATTTTTAGTCCAATATCGACAAAAGATTACGAACACGTTTTAAACAAATATCTTTTCCTAATAAAAGTATTAAATCAAAAATACCAGGACCAAAAGTAATACCTGTAAGCGCAACCCTTATAGGCTTCATTACTTTTCCAATCTGCACAACATGCTGTGCCATTAAATTGTCAAAAATAAGTTCAATTTCAGATCTATTCCATGTATCGCAACCTTCTAAAGCGCTTTTAAAGTCTGTTAGAATAGCAATTGCTTCATCGCTAAAGATTTTAGATATTAAATCTTTATCATATTTAAGCAACTCTTGAAAAAATAGTCCTGACATATCAGCAATTTCTGTAATTGTTTTTGACCTATCTTTAATCAGCTTTACTATCTCTTTTAAATAATTCCAATCAAGACCATCTCCCCAATCAGGATTCAGCTTATATATTTCATTCATCGCATCTCTAACGCTCATCTTAGTTAAATGTTGTTGGGAGATCCACAATAGTTTCTTTTCATCAAAGACGGCTGATTTTTTTTGTACTTGATCAAATTGAAAACTTTCTATCAACCCTTCTTGATTAAAAATTTCTTTATCGGAATCAGGATTCCATCCTAGTAACGACAAATAATTTAATATTGCTGTGGCAGTAAATCCTTTATTCTTGTACTCTTGTACATTGGTTGCGGCATGCCTTTTGCTTAATCTTTTTTTATCTGAACCTAAAATCATTGGCAAATGAGCAAAAATAGGTTCATTTAGTCCCAAGGCTCTATATACAAGGATTTGTTTTGGAGTATTTGCTAAATGATCATCTCCTCTAACAACATGAGAAATATTCATATCTGAATCATCGATAGCTACCACAAAATTATAGGTGGGAGATCCATCTGATCTAGCAATGATAAAGTCATCTAAATCTTTATTTTGAACCTTGATTGTACCATATACTAAATCAGTAAATTCTGTTTCACCTTCTGGAACTTTTAATCTGACCGTAAATGATTTGCCTTGATTGAGCAATTCCTGAACTTCATCATCTGATAAATCTCTATACGTTTCCGGTACACGAAACACTTCTTTCTTTTGTTCAGATGCTAATCGCAAATCATCAAGTTCTTCTTTTTGAAAAAAACAACGATAAGCTGTTCCATTATCAAGCATTTTTGCTACCATTTCTTCATGTCTTGACTTGTTGTTTGATTGAAGTACAATATCTTCATCCCAGTTAAGTCCTAGCCAAGATAAAGCATCGGTAATTTGATCAACATATTCTTCTTTGGATCGTTCTAGATCAGTGTCCTCAATCCTTAACATAAACTGTCCCTTATGTTGCCTAGCAAATAGCCAATTAAAAAGAGCAGTTCTTGCTCCACCAATATGCAAATAACCGGTTGGACTTGGTGCGAATCTAACACGAGGAGTATTCATTGCGGAGGCAAGAGGATTCGAACCCTGAAGGGCTTACACCCTTGCTGGTTTTCAAGACCAGTGCATTCAACCGCTCTGCCATGCCTCCAAAAAATTATTTATTATGAACATAATATAACATAGTAAAATTAAGATGTCTACTTGTCCTTAAAATTTTAAAATATTAATTTTAAACATTGAAAAAATATATATGAGGAATATAATGTGTAGAAAAATTTTATTAATAATGTTTATATCAACTGTTTTTTGTCAAGAATTAACGACTGAAAAGGAAGACATAAAATTTATTAAACGCAATAATGCTAGTTTACTTATTGATTTAAACGAAAGCGATGTTGAATGGTTAGGTGGTTTAAAATATAGCACTAAGGACCATTTTGGTAAAATTAAGATTAAGAGGGGAAAAATAAATATATCTAAAGATTATAAAATTTCAGGTACAGTTATTATAGACATGAAAACAATTACGAATGATGATATTAAAAATGAGTGGAAGCAAAACTTAATTAATCATCTAAAAAGTCCTGATTTTTTTAATGTAGAAAAATATGATACAGCAAAGATTGAAATTAAATCAAGTAAAATATTAGAAAAACTTAGTAATGAAAATTTTTTGATACAAATTGATGCTTACTTAACTATTAAATCGCAATCAAGCAGAGTAAGGTTTAATACAGTCGTTGATTTAAAGTCTCCAATTAAAACAGCTGATGGAACATTGATATTTGATAGGAACGATTTTGGCATTCAATACAGATCTGAAGTACATATTTATGACCCCGAATCTTTTTGGAATAAAGTTGAAACCACTAAATCAACAGCTATGGACAAGATTATTAAAGATGAAATAAAAATTGACTTTTCTATTAAAACAAAACCTGAATTAGTGGTTTTAGATTAATTAAAGAAACCTTTAAGTATTAAGTATGGAATCAGGATATATAACGTAATGTCTCTTATTAGATAATACATAAAAATAGCAAACCCTAGTTTCCACCCATATTTTTTAAACATCATCTTTATCGCACTCTTAATACCAGACTCTCTTGTGTTCTTTCTAAGTTCGTGTAATGCTTTAAACATGCGTGAATATAATAAATTTTAGTAGAGTTTAGAATTTGTAAAAGGAATTAACGCTAAAATAATTGCATGTTTATAGTAATTGGTTCTATTAATGAGGTTATCAGTAAGTATTCCAACTGCACCATTTTTTTGTTTAGAGTTTGAGCGATTAAAGACTATATCATCCGCTTCTCCAAGCTCATATCCCTGCTTTATAAGATCAGAGATTTTCAATGGCAATGGAAATGTAGCAGTTTTTGCCTTACTGATTTTGTTGTTATCTGAAATGACCACCCAAGCAAATGCCTCATAATTATTGTCAAGCAAATCTATTCCACCTTCAATTGAAACATAATAATCAGCTTCTGCATGCTGAACATTCTTAAGACGATTTGTTGCACCTTGTAAAGTTTCTTTATCTGATAGAGGCTGATCAGATACTAAAGAATCTGTTGATATTCCCTCAAACTCAAAACCATCTGTAAACACATCTTCAAAAGCTTTCTCTGTAGCATTTATTTTAACCGGATTTTTTGATGCTATAACAACCTTTTTCATTAGAAAATTCTATCAAGGAAAGCTTTTGGCATTCTAAGCGAGACAATAACCCACTTTCCTATGGGGATTGATCCTAGCATACTGTTTACCCTTACTCTGCTTTTACGCATTTTTTTTAATGATTCAGGTTCATTGCTTTCATTGATTTCCTTCATTTCAAGAACTGGTACTAACGCATGTCCTAAGATTATTGGAATGTAGTTTGCAGGATTACTTGCATTATTTCCTTCAAGTATAATTGTGCCAATAAAACCTAAAAAAGAATATGTTGCTTGATTAAATAATACATCATTGCTTTGTTTAGCCAAGGCTTTGTTAATTATCTTTTTTTGTTTTTTGATTTCATCTGATAGAATACTTTCTACAGCCTTGTCATGATCTTCTAGAATATTACCAGTTGAAGACTCTTGAGCGAAAGTAAAAATATTGAATAATATTAGTAATAATATAAATTTTTTCATTATTAATCTCATTTTATTATTGACCTAGCTAGCTTTTAGCTCTTCTTTAAATTGGTAATTTTTTACTAGACCTTCAATGTTAAAAAATCGTTCCAATTTGTTGTATAGCTCGGTGAGAGTTGTTCTCTTTTAATCGACCAAGACTCACTTTCTCCTTGAACTGCATATCTAATCGTATCTGATCCAAAAGCTTGGTTAATTTGATCAATAGATGCACTAATACGTTCATCCTTATCTCTTCGATCGTAAAACAATGATTGCTGTACTTCATTTGCTTGTACTAAATCATTTAAGACTACTCCACATTTCTTATACTCATATCCGCTTTTATAAATCGCATACAACCCCTCTAAAGCAGCGTTAATAATGCCGCTGGTATCATTTAGAGCAACAGGTAACTGAACGTTGATATAGCGGCGATATTGAGGCAAATCAGCGCGAAAATGATTAGTAAACAAATATACTCCAATCAAATTTACATAGCTATTTTGTGATCGAAGCTTTTCAGCAGATCTGGAAGCATGTGAAGAAATAGCGTTTCTTAAAGTATTAAGGTCGGAAATCATTCTAGGAAACGATCTAGAGGTTGAAATACTCTTTTTAGTGACAAATTCACGCTCTAACTCTATCTTTTTTCTACCATTCAACTCATCTACTGTGTGCCTACTAATAATGGTCATATGTTTTTGAATCCACTCAGGATTAGCTTGTTTCAAATCATAAGCATTATAAATACCATTAATCTTCAGAAATTTTTGCTTTCTCTTTCCTATTCCCCAAATATCGCGCACTTTGACTTTCTGTAATAAGTCTTGATCGTTTTTACTATCAACCAAACAGACGTTGTCCTTTCCTACGCCTCTTTTAGATAAATGGTTTGCTACTTTAGCCAAAGTCTTAGTTTTTCCTATTCCGATTGATACCGGAATTCCGGTCCATTGATAAATCTTATTTCTTAATTCAACGGCATATTTCATAGGATCTTTATAACGAGGATTGATAGTTACGAATGCTTCATCAATGGAATACACTTCCATATCTGCATTTTCAGAACGAATAATACTCATTATTCTATTAGACATATCTCCATATAGTGAAAAATTGGATGAAAAAATCTGGATGCTATGAATCTCAACAAGATGTCTAATTTTAAAAACTGGGATTCCCATAGGGATACCTAAATCTTTGACCTCCTGTGAGCGTGCAATAACACACCCATCGTTGTTAGATAAAACAATAACGGGTTTCTTGTTTAATTTGGGGTTGAAAACTCTTTCACATGAAGCATAAAAATTATTGCAGTCAATTATTGCAATATACTTATCTTGTTTTGTGGACAACATATGTTACAACTCCCCACACTGAAAAATCCATCTCTTCGCTAATTTCAATTTTTTTATAATCTTTATTAGCTGCAACTAAGAATAATTTAGTTTTTGTTTTTTGAATTTTTTTGACAGTAAACTCGCCATTCAAAACACCAATAACAATATCATCATTCTTTGCGGTTTTTGATCGATCTACAATCAATAAATCTCCATCATCAATCCCTTCATCTGTCATCGAATTTCCAGTTACTCTTATATAAAAAGTAGCTGCGCTATTTTCCACTAAGTATTCATTAAGATCAATAGGTAAATCTAGATAATCATCTGCCGGTGACGGAAACCCTGCTGACACCATTGTATCAATAAAAGGGATTTCTTTTTTTGAATCAACAGAGACTGTAAAAAATTCTAGATTGTTGGTTGTTTTTATTTTTTTGATGGAATTCATTGTAAAATATTACAACAAACAATCAATATAGTCAGTAGAAAGATGCCACAAACATCCAATAGATACTGCTTTCCATTTCCAAGAAGGACCAAAAAATAGTAATACATATATTGAGGCAGCATATATAGTGTGCAATGGATGAAAACCGATGCTACACCTACTGGAATCAAAAATTGGGGATGCTAATAAATGATCTAGGTCAATTAACATAGTTGCAATCATAATAAGGAAAGCTTGATACCAATTTTTACCAAAGAATATTTTTGCTATTAACATTGGCAAGATAAAGTGAAATGAATAGTGAATTAAAGTTTTAAAAATCAAACTATTATACACCTGATATATTGTATGGATTTCTAATCGACATAATTATTTTTTTGCGGAGAGGACAGGATTCGAACCTGCGTGAACTTGCGTTCTACACGCTTTCCAAGCGTGCGCCTTAAGCCACTCGGCCACCTCTCCAATTATTTATCGGAGGATACGTCAGCTTCTTCAGCTGATTGGTCTTCAGTTGCCGGTTCAGCTTCTTCTACTGGAGCATCTTCTTTTACTTCTTCAGCAGGAGCTTCTTCTTTTGATTCTTCTACTGGAGCATCTTCTTTTACTTCTTCAGCAGGAGCTTCTTCAATAGATTCACCAAATGATAAAACTTGTTTTGACTCTTCGTCCATACGCTTTAAGGCCTGATCGATATTTTCATTTTCTTCTAGTCTAACCATATTATCTAAAAATTTGATAAAACCGGAATCTTCTGATACAACAGACTTGATATGTTTAACATATTTAAAGTTGCTACCTTTTTTACTTAGCTTTGATTCGAATGTTTGTTTTTTAGCCATAACTGGTGAAGAAGTTAATGTAGGATTTTAAAAACTCAAATATTTAATTAATTATTTATTTATTCTCTTTAGACTCAGCTAAATCTCTCATATCTACCACCGAATCGTGCTCATCGACAATTTCTTGTCCTAAAATAGTTTCAATAGCATCCTCTAGAGTAATTAATCCTGTTAAGACTTTTGAGTCGTTATTTACCAATGCCATATGATCTCGGTTTTTAATAAATAGCTCTAAAACTTTATCAATGGAATCGTTTTCATTTATCATTGGAACTTCTTGTGAAATCTCGTGCATTCTTGTACTGAATTGATCATCTGCTTTTCTATTAATAATCTCATAACGATTTACCATACCATCAATTGCGTCCAAATCCGTACTGTAAATAGGTATTCTAGTAAAATCTAGGGTATCATGCTCCTCAAGCACTTGTCCTACCGTTAAATCACTATTTAAAGCGAATATCACTGATCGAGGTGTCATAATGTCTTTTGCTTTTACATCTTTTAATTTTAGGGTGTTTTCTATAATATCAGTTTCTTGCTCTTCAAGCACGCCTTCATCTTCTCCCATTTCAGCCATAGCGATTACTTCTTCTCTTGTTACAGTAGCCTCACCATTTGCAAAGTTTGAAATAAATTCAGCTAACAATACTAATGGGTAAGTAAAAAAGATTAACACTTCAATAATCTTTGTTGTTGTACCAATTAAACTTCTCCAATATACGCTACCAATTGTTTTGGGAATGATTTCAGAAAAAATAAGGATTAACAAAGTGAGAATTCCAGAAGCCAGGGCAACTGACCCCTCTCCGTAAAGCTCTAAGGTTTGAGCTCCTACGCCAGCAGCTCCTAAAGTATGTGCAAAGGTATTGAGGGTTAATATCGCTGCTAAAGGACGATTAATATTTTCTTTAAAACGTTCAAGGCGTGCACCGTCCTGCCCATTTTGCTTAGATAGGATGGATGCATAAGAACCAGGAGTTGACAATAAAACAGCTTCAAGAAGTGAGCATAAAAACGATAAAACTAATGCCAAAAAGAAATATGCTAATAAGAGTGTCATTAATTAAATATCCGCCTTGCTATAACATCTAACACGTAAAAATGAATTAAGGCAAAAATCTCAAATCCTATAATATGATACGGATCTTGTAAAACTAATGGACTATTTGCTATTGGAGCTTTTGCCAAATACATATAATTAGCTCCGTTTCCAATAATGTTATTTATTTGCATGACAATAACGACGATTAATTGCAAATATACGAAACTTGTCCACCATGAATTAGGTCTCAATCTAAAGTCATAATATTTCATCAACCAAACTGGAACAATAATCAACATTGAATGTCCAACGTAATAATCAAAAATTTTCCAAGTAGAAGTACCACCTGTGAATTCTGGAGTTAAAACCGAGTGAATAAAACCCACTAAACCAAAAAAATATAAAAACTCAAAGAGCATTTGCTTTCGATAAAAAACAACTATACCTGCTAAAATTCCCGATAAACCACACAAATGAAGAGGCAAGTTTGAAGCCAAAATATAATTATCTGATAGCAGATAGCCAACTTGAGAAAGAATTTTGTTTCCAAGTTGATAAATACCCATTCCATAGATAGCTATATCTCGCTGTTTTGAAGTTAATTTACCGCCCACAAAAATCATAAGTGGTACAAAAATCAATGCGAATATTACTCCCAACCACCAAAACTGTCCTCCTATTACTGGAGACCAATGTTCAATTGCAGTTTTATCCATCTATATATTCCTTATTTAGCAAAAATACTTGAATCATCTTTAAAGGCTTTAAATTCTAATGCATTTCCCGAAGGGTCAAGGAAAAACATTGTTGCCTGCTCCCCCGGTTCGCCTACAAATCTAATCTTTGGTTCAATAATAAATTTAATTTTATAAGCTATTAAATTTTCTTTGAGAATGTTCCATTGATCCATTGTTAGAATTACTCCAAAATGAGATGCTGGCACATCATCTCCATCTACACAATTGGTTGAAGGATGTTCAGCTTGCTCTACTAAGTGCGCTACAACCTGATGACCAAACATATCAAAATCAATCCAATGATCCGATGACCTTCCAACTTTACAATTCAATACATCTACATAAAAAGATTTTGCAGCGGATAAGTCTGTTACAGGAAAAGCTAAATGGAAGGGTCTCATTACTTCAATTTTACCAAATTGATTATAGCTATCCAAGAATTATATGATTTAAGTTATGTTCAAATTTATACATAAAGTAATACTTTAAGTCTATTCTTTATATTAAATATTATCAGCAAATAATATAATATCTTCTACAAATTTATCATTATATTTTTCAGCTGTTATTATATCATTATGGCCACTACCATGGTAAATGTTATGTGATGCATTTAGCTTTTTTACCAGGTACATAAAAGCTCTTTTTGGAGTGGTTTTATCTTTGCTACCAAATATTGAAAGTACGTTATCAGGTCCGCTAAAATGAATACGATTTAAATGTGCATTCCACATTTTTTTAGAATTAAAGTGTTCCATTAAAAACGAGCGACTCTCTCTTACTTTATGCTTTGAGAGCTCCAATTGAACTTCCTCAGAAGTATCGCTTGTAAAAAAAAGGGATCTTGTTAACCATTTAGGCAGCTGACCACTAAAAAGCATTCTCATACCCATTTTCTTAAAAAACTTTGATAAGCGATTTATTTGCATTTGCTGCATAGCCTTCAAAGCCACTCTTTTTGGAGCAAGACCTGTGTTTACAATAATAAGCTTATGTATTGCATCTCCCAGCTGTTGGGCAACAAAAATTGCAAACAATCCACCAAGGCTATGCCCTACTAAAATAATGTTTCTTTCAGGATATTTATTCATTATTTCTTTAACAGAACTAATAGATGATTCGAGAGCATTATCTAAGGAAGTAAAGTCTAAATCAATAAGAGAATATTCCAGTGATTTTTTTTCAAGTTTTGGAATTATAGTATCCCAGAAATGAGAACGTATGCCAACTCCATGAAAGAAAATAAAATGATTCATAAGATTAGTGCCCGGGGCCGGACTCGAACCGGCACGGAGTTTAATCTCCGAGGGATTTTAAGTCCCTTGTGTCTACCAATTTCACCACCCGGGCAACACATTTAACGAGGCGTCGGTCGGATTCGAACCGACGAATAACGGTTTTGCAAACCGGTCCCTTAAACCACTTGGGTACGACGCCAATTTTAAAATAGCGTCGAAATATAGAGATTTAGAGAGTTAATTCAAAATCATTAACTAATATACCTGGACATGTAGTTTCTCCAGGGTTTCTACCATCATAAGTTTCAATTACTGGCCTGGCCAAAATCTCTTTTCCAACACCATCTAAATTACTGCCAAAAAAATTATAAAATGAATCATCAAATCTCATTGTTTTAATTGGTGCAACCATCTTGCCATCTTCAACCCAATAGCAAGCATATCTTGTCAAACCAGTTATTCTTCCTCCAAGCGTGTCACTCCAGTTGAGATAATGAATGTTAGATATAAAAATACCTGTTCCTAGCCTTGCTAAACAGTCATTTTTTTCAATGTCTCCTGCTTCCATAAGAGGAGATCTCATATACTCTCCCATTCCCCAAGAATTCGCTTCTTCAGCAAAATTAGATATTATTCCATACTCTAAAGCTGTTTTAGAGTTTACTAGGGCATTATTAAGCTCGCCTTTATCGATAATTTTAACATCTTCTGACACTTCACCTCGTGAATTAAAAGGCGCTGTGGCTTTTGACGAAAAAGACTCTTTCAAAGAAAATAGGTGCGATAATTTTTGATTAGAATTTCTCATTTTTAATAAACAACTTGATCCGTTTCTAAATGCGGATTCGCTTACCCCATTCCAGTTAAACATATCAACGAAATCTGCTACGGCATTCGGTTCAAACCATACTCTATATTTACCTGGCTTTAATTCCATTTTTGGTTTATTCATCAATTTTAATTTATCTGATGCTTCTTGGAATGCAGTGGTAAATTTTTCTTTATCCCAAGCATTACCTGGAAATAAGACTTTTACCATATTTTCTTTTTCATCAATTAATGAAAAGTCAAATATAAAAGAATCTTTTTCAAACCAATGATTTGTACCCTCCGAAGTAGAACATGCTCTAAAAATCTTTCCAGATGTCCAAACGCCTGTTAAATAATCTTTGGTAATAATCTCCATTAACGCTTCCAATATTTCACTTCTTGCAGGAAGTTTTCCTGATTTAATTATTTCTATTGAATCAAAATTATCGGGAAAACTAGTAAATTCATTCTCCGGAATAAGCGATAAAGGATCTCTCAAGGCTTGAATTTCATTTTTTAAGTTACCAACAGAGCTTTGAATATCTGAAGATACTGTAGTTGCAGATTGTAATGATTTCTTGCCAGAAAAAAGTGATATAGTTACAGCATAATCTTCAATGATTCCGCTTTGTCGTAACTTTGAGTCGTTAAATCGAAAATATTGGGAATTTTCTCCCTCTAAATAAATAGTTAATTGCTCATTATCTTGCAAAGAACTAAAAACTTGAGAGCAAATATTTTGAAAAATCTCTTTTTTCATTATGCTCCTCCAAAAACTTGTACTTTATCAAACTTGCACAACGGGGAAGCATGGCCAACTCTTTCAACTTGATTAGGCTCACCTTTTCCGCAATTTGGAGTTCCAAACACTTCATAAGTATCCTGATTACCAGTCATAGAAAGACTTCTCCAAAATGGATTAGTTATTCCTCGATAATTTGGATTTTTAATCACCTTAGTTAATTCACCATTTTCAATTAATTTTGCATACTCACAACCAAATTGGAATTTATTTCTGTAATCATCAATGGACCATGAACGATTGCTTTCCATATACACTCCGCGCTCTACACTTCCTATAATTTCGTCTCTTGTAGAGACACCTGGTTCTAAATTAATATTTGCCATTCGATCAATTGGAATTCTGTTCCAAGATGAAGCTCTCAAATTTGATACACCATCAACACCTGAACGAATTTGACTTTCAATACCGCCTAATCCCCTTACAAGAACACCATCCTTGATAAGATGCTCTTTGGTTGCAGGCATTCCTCCGTCATCATAGTTATACGAGGCCAATTGATTATCCACGGTTGGATCAAACACGATATTCATTAATTCAGAACCGTATTGCAGTGATCCAAAATCTTCAAGATTTACAAAGCTGGATCCAGCAAAATTTCTTTCATCTCCTAAAATTCTGTCAAGCTCTAAAGGATGTCCTACGCTCTCATGAATTTGAAGCATCATTTGATCAGGAGCTAACACTAAATCGCATACTTCGGCTGGGCATTGCTCTGCTTCCAATAATTCTATAGCTTGAGAGGATATTTGCCTTGCCTCTTCTTCGATTTTATAATCTTCAATAAATTCTGCCCCTGCCTGAAAACAATGACCTCTCATTCCATGATTACTTCTAGTTTGTGAATCATTTTTGTCTTGAGCAGTTGAAGATAGCTCCACTAACACTATATCCATTTTTTGATCAATGTCAGCTCCATTTGTACTAACAATTTGAGTATTTCTTTCAATCAACTCTACAGTTGTAGCAGCATGAATTATTCTTTTATCAAAATTCATCATATTTTTTGAGCCAAGAAAAGCTAAATCTTTAATATCATTTACTGATAAATTGCTTAAAGGTGATTTAAGATTAGTTTTATAAGTACCTTCATATCCTTTTCTAACTGCATCATGATCAAATTTAAAAACGGAAAATTTTGATGCTAATTCAGCGTTATTAACAGCTATATCTATACAATCAAGAATATGTTTTTCATCAAGAAAAGGAGAAGCATAATAAGAAAACTGACCATTAACCATCACATCTATCATCACTCCTCTAGTTGCATTACGCTGCACATTGTCTAGCGAAAACTTCTTAGTTGAAAGAATATTTTGTTTTTCTTCAACGAAGCGTAACCCTACCCATTCTGCTTTACTATTTGCTTGTGATAATATTTTTTTAAAATTCATTTTTTATGTCAAAAATTCATACAATTTTATTACAATTTGAAAAAATGGCAATACTTAAAATTAAATTATGCCAAACCTGCATATCTTTTCTAATTGGTACTTCGTTTGCAAGTATAATAGTGTAAATATTAACTATTGAACGGAGAATAAAATGAGTTTAATAAAATGGAAACCATTAAACAATGAAATAGATACATTTGATAATATTATTGATCAGTTCTTCAGTGATTTATCAATCGATCCTCGATTTTCATCAATGAATATGAATTCTGTTTCAAATTATTACAATGAAAATGAAAAAGAATATTATTTGACTATGGATATTCCTGGAATGTCAAAAGACGATATTGAAGTAACATTCGATAGCAATCGTTTAAAAATCTCAGGACAAAGAAAGTCTGATAAATATGATGCATATGAATATGGTAAAATGGAAAGAACCTTCAGTGTTCCAAATAATGTAGAAACTAATAAAATTTCTGCAAATATTGATAACGGAGTATTAAAAGTTCTTCTTCCTAAAGCAAAATCATCACTTGGAAGAAAAATTACTATCAAGTAATTCTTTCTGTTTTAAAAAAAGAGGGGCTTTTCGCCCCTTTTTTTTTAATATCTATACATGATATATAATAATATTCTCGAAACTATAGGCTCTACCCCGGTTGTAAAAATAAATTCTATAGGTAAAGAGCTAGAATGTAATCTTTATGCTAAAATCGAAATGGTCAATCCTGGAGGGTCTGTAAAAGACAGATCATCCTTTCGAATGATTGATGAAGCAGAAAAAGAAGGTCGTATCAAGCCTGGAGATACTCTTATCGAAGCTACTTCAGGGAATACAGGTATTGGACTAGCTCTAGCTGCTTCAGTTAGAGGATATAAGTTAATAATTTGTATGCCAGAAAAAATGAGTATGGAAAAAGAATTAACAATTAACGCTCTTGGTGCAAAAATCGTACGAACTCCTAATGAAGCTGCTTCAACTGATCCTGAAAGTAACTTCGGTGTTGCAGCAAGACTTAATAAAGAAATTCCAAATAGTCATATTTTAGATCAATGGAATAATTCCTGTAATCCAGATGCACATTACCTCGAAACTGCTCAAGAAATTTTAGATGATTTTGGTACTGATTTACACATGGTTGTTATGGGTGTTGGTACGGGTGGAACAGCCACTGGTGTTGGAAAAAGGCTAAAAGAAGAAATTCCAGGTATTCAAATTATTGGAGCAGATCCTTACGGTTCAATCCTTGGCGGAGAAGATGAATACAAAGGAAAACCTTATAAAGTTGAGGGAATTGGTTATGATTTTGTTCCTAAGACATGTGATAAAAAATATATAGATGATTTTATTAAAGTGAATGACAAAGAAGCCTTCAACACTGCAAGAGCTCTTATTCGCGAAGAAGGATTATTAATTGGGGGTTCATGTGGCTCTGCTATGTTTGCAGCCTTACAAGCAGCAAAATCGCTTAAAAAAGGGCAAAATTGCCTAGTGATACTTCCTGACAGTATTAGAAATTATATGAGAAAGTTTCTTTCTGACGATTGGATGAAAAAAAACGATCTTATTTAAGATTTTTTCTCATTAAACTATTTTTTTAATTTCTTTTGCAATCTTTTGACTAACACCAAGCTTGTAAGATAATGCTTTATCTGATAAATCTTTCATATTATTAGTATTTTGGAATCTCTTGTATATTTTTTCAACGGTTTTCTTTCCAACTCCAGGAATATCTTCAAATTTTGATTTAGCAATACCTTTAGTTCTTTTTTGTCTTTGAAATGTGATAGCAAACCTATGAGCCTCATCTCTTAATTGTTTCAAAATATTTAAGGCAGGGGAATTTTTCGCAACTCGCAACGACTCACTTTCTCCAGGTAAAAATAATTCCTCCAAACGTTTAGCTAATGCTACAATTGGTAAATTAACTTTTAGTTCATTTAAAGATTCTAAAGCAGCCGATAATTGCCCTTTTCCACCATCAATGAGAATAAGATCAGGTAATATATTTTCTTCCTCTAGCTGTCGTTTATATCTTCTGAAAACTACCTCTCTCATAGATTCAAAATCATCGATTTTATTAACATTGATATTGTATTTTCTATAGGCGCTTTTTAAAGGTCTTCCATCTTTAAATACCACCATAGAAGCTACAGTGTCCGTTCCTCCTAAATGAGATATATCAAATGCTTCAATTAGTCTTGGTGGCTTGTTAAGATTTAAAATATCTTTTAATTCATTTAATAATTTTGGAATGTAATCTTTGCGCTTTTCAATATTTAATAACCATTCATTCAAAAGAAGTTTTGCGTTTCGATTAGCAAGCTTTAATTCTTGTAATTTTACTGCTCTTTGAGGAACATGAAATGCTACTTTTCTCTTTGCTTTTTCAGACAACCAAGATTCAAGCTCGTAAGCTTCTTCTGGCAATTCAGGAAAGTATATTTTATTTGGGATATATGCTGCATTCATATAAAAATTAATGACAATAGTTCTTAAGATTTTATCAAGTGTTTCATCTGAGTCTAAGGAAATTTTTTCTCTGCTTAATATCCTTCCCTCTCTAATTCGTAAAATTACAACAACAAAGTGCTTATCTTTATTTTGAAAACCAATTACATCGCGATTAGAAAAGTCTGCTTCTAGTTTTCGTTGTCCGGTTTTAAAGGAATTAATTGCTTTTAATTGATCTCTTATTCTTGCAGAATCTTCATACATAAGTTCTGAAGTATAATAGTCCATTTGAGAAGTGAGTTTTTTTTCTACCCCATTCGTATCACCTTTTAAAAAAGCTATCATATCTATAACCATTTCTTGATATTCATACTCCGTGATAGTGCGTATTCCTAGTCCATTTTTCAACACCATCGGTTGATTAGTTTTTTCATCAATTTCATCTAATTTTATATAGCAATTTCTAATTGGGAACGCTTTATATAAAACATCAACTAATCTTCTCATTGACTTTACATCCGTATAAGGACCAAAATATTTAGCTTTATCATTATAAATCTTTCTAGTAATGAAAACTTTAGGAAATTGTTCTCTGGTTATTTTTAAATAAGGAAAAGACTTGTCATCTTTCAATTGAACATTATATCTTGGCTTAAATTTTTTAATGAGTGTTGCCTCAGTAATAAATGCATCTGCTTCATCCTGACAAACTATCCATTCAAAATCTTCAATTTTTTTTAACAAAGATTGTTCTTTTGGAGTTCGATATGATTTTTTGAGAAAATACGATTTAACGCGATTTTTTAAATTTTTAGCTTTGCCGATATAAATAATTTTACCATTTACATCTTTAAATTGATATATACCTGGCTGTTTAGGAAGGCCTAAAATTTTGGACTGTATGCTAATACTATGATCTCCAGAATGTTTTGGTAAATAGGACAAGTACTGCAAAAATCTCTAAACGCCCTAAAATCATACCAAACATCATTAAATACTTTCCAGCAGTATGCATGTTGCTATAGGTGTCCATAGCTCCATATTCACCTATTGAGGGGCCAATATTTCCCATTGCAGAAGCTGCAGCTCCAATAGATGACTCTAAATTATCGCCAAGCATTACAAAGATAATAGATGCGAGAAAAAAGAATAGTACATAAAAAAGGAAAAAGGCCAATGTTTTCCTGATCAATTCATCTGATAGAACTTTTTTACCAATCCTTACTGGAATAATCGCTTTTTCATGCAATGCTCTCTTAAGCTCTACTCTTACGTATTTCACTAAGGCAACAATTCTTATTAATTTAATTCCTCCACTTGTTGAGCCACCCATTGCTCCAGTAAACATTAAAATAAACAATAGATATTGAGAAATAAACGGAGACCAGCTGCTGTAATTAGTTGATGTATACCCTGTTGTGGTGACTATTGAAACAGTTTGAAAAGCTATATCTAAAGGAGAATTTTCTTCGCTATTAAAAAATCCCAATGAAAATATAAGACCTGAAAAAAATATGCACACTAAAATATAGTACTGAAATTCTCTGTCTCTCTGATAAGATCTTAAACCTAAATTAACTGCTCTAAAATGAAGTGCAAAATTTGTACCCGTAATAAGCATGAATAATAAAATAATAGATTTTATGTAGTCGGATTGCCCATTAATGCTATCATTAAAGGTTGAAAAACCACCAGATGGCATTGTTGTCATTGCGTGGCAAATAGCATCAAAAAAAGACATGTTATATGATAATAACATAAATAATGCCAGAGTAAAACCGACATAAAATTTAATTAACAGTCTTGCAGTATCTTTAATCCTAGGAGTAATTTTTTCGGAAGAGGGACCTGGGTATTCAAGATTAAAAATTTTCTCACCTGACACTCCAAGCAATGGCAATAAAGCAATTGTAAAAATGACAATACCAAGCCCACCAAACCATTGAAGAAATGATCTCCAAAAAAGAATACTTTTAGGCATACTTTCAATATCTTCAATGATAGTCGCTCCGGTTGTAGTTACACCTGAAACAGCTTCAAAAAGTGCATTTGAATATCCATCAAAACTACCTGACAAATAAAATGGAATTGAACCAAAAAAAGAAGCGGCAATCCAACATAACACAATAACTAAAAATACATCCTTATTGGAAAAGGACTTTGCTTTTCTTGAAAAAAACCAAACAGGGATAGAGGATAAAATTGATACTATAGAAATTTTAAATAAATATAAATTTTCTGTTTCAAAATACTCAACTGTTGCAGGGATTAATAAAAAAATTGATAGAATTGCTATTAATATGGATAATAGCCTAAATGTTGGCTTAAGGCTCATTATTCGTTGTTAAAAATTTTACGAACTTCCCTAATTTTAGAATTAATACAAAAAATTAACACAGTATCGTTCTCGCTTATTTGAAAATCACCTGCGGGAATTTTAATATGGCCATTGTGATTTACTAAGGCAATAATACATCCATGTGGTAAATTAAGATTAGAAAGAGGCAACCTAGCAGCTTTAGAATCCTTCTCTGCAACTAACTCTATAGCTTCCATATCTAACGAGCTAAAAAGTTGTATAACATGCTCTTTTTGATCAATTCTTATAGACTTAATCACCGCATTAACACTTACTGTGTTTTTACTAACAATTGATCCAATGCCTAAGTCAGACATATTTCGTACATAATCAGGATTTGTTACATGAATAATTGAATGTTTAGCTTTTAACTGTTTAGATAAAATTCCAGCTAACAAATTAAGCTGCTGATCTTCTGTTACAGCAACAAATGAATCTACATCAGAAATATTTTCACCTTTTAAGAATTCTACATCTGTCGCATCAGAATTTAAAACAATTGTTTTATCTAGATTATTAGCAATCTGGACAGCTTTCTCTTTTGATTTTTCAATCAATCTTACAGACATATCATCCTCTAGCAAAGAAGCAATTCTTCTTCCAATCTTGCTAGCTCCAGCGATCATCACTCTTTTAGAATCAGAATTTTCTATGCCTAACTCGCTAAGCAATTGATTCAAATTTTTAGATCTTACAAAAAAGAAAACATAGTCATCAGGTTCAAACTTAAAAGTGGATGTTGGAATTGTCATCTTTTCGCCACGAATTACAGCAACTATTAAACTTTTAAAATCAGTATTCATGTTGTGGAATTCTTCAACAGTCATTCCAGATAATTTAGATCTATGATTAATTTTCTTTGAAAATAAAACTGCTTTACCGCCTTCAAATTCATAAAACTTATCAGCATAAGGATGCTTTACAAGCCTAATAATTTCTTTCGCAACTTCATCTTCAGGGTGAATAACAATATCTACACCAAATTTTTCAGGTGGCAAAGCATTTCCATTTCTTGAGTAATCCAAATCTCTTAAGCGGGCAATAATTTTCTTTGCTCCTAAATTATGGCACTGCAATGAGGAGATTAGATTGGTTTCATCAGAATTTGTTAAACAGAATACATAGTCAGCTTCAGCGACATTAATATCTTTTAAAATTTTCTCATCTGAACCGTTACCTTGAGTAACAATAACGTCTAAATGCTCGTTAGCTCTAGCGCATTTAGCATGATCAATATCAATCACTGATATATCATAATCGAGCTCACTTAGAGACTTGGCTACATGAAAGCCTACTTCCCCAGCACCTATAATAACAATTCTCATGTCTGTGCATAAATCTATAAAGAATTATATCAAAAACAACAATAATTCGATTATTTTTTTCTAATAATTTCAGCTCCGAGGTTAGATAATTTTTCCTCTATTTTGTCATAACCTCTGTCTATATGATAAATTCTACTAATCTTTGTTTTTCCTTTAGCGCATAATGCAGCAATAATTAAGGCTGCAGATGCTCTAATATCTGTTGACATCACATCTGCTCCCACCAGATTTTGATTTCCTTGAATTTTTGCAATCAAATTTTCCAATTTTATATCACAGTTAAGCCTGTTTAATTCCATTATATGAGTAAATCTATCATAATAAATATTTTCTTTAATAGTTGAAACTCCATCTGCTAAACACATCAACATCATCCATTGAGCCTGAAGATCGGTTGGAAATCCAGGATATTCGTTTGTTTCCATATCTGTTGAAGCAATACTTAGCCCATCTGATTCTATATAAATGTAATCTGAACCAATATCTAACTGAATTTTAGCTTTTTTCAAATAATTAATTACACTATCTAAGTGCTCGGGGATAATTTTTTTAATTTTTACCTTTCCACCAACTGCAGCTGCTGCAATCATAAATGTGCCAGCTTCTATTCTATCTGGGATAACTGAAATCTTATTTATTGAGTCTAACGATTCGACTCCTTCAATTATTAGAGTATTTGAACCTATGCCTTCGATTTTAGCTCCCATACTATTCAACATATTGCAAAGCTGTTGAATTTCAGGCTCAGCAGCAGCATTTGAAAGCGTTGTAACTCCATTAGCAAGAACAGCGGCCATAACAACATTACCAGTTGCGCCAACAGAGATTTTAGGAAAGTGTATTTTGCTACCTAACATTTCTTTAGTGCTAGCAATTACGTAGCCATTTTCTATTTTAATATCAACACCAAGAGCTTTCAAACCTTCTAAGTGAAAATCTACTGGTCTTGGACCCCAAGCACATCCTCCAGGTAATGAAACTTTAGCATATCCAAATTTTGCAATCAAGGGACCTAAAACATAAAAAGATGCTCTCATTGTTTTTACTAGATCATAAGAAGCAAAAGGACTATCTAAGCTTGATGAATCGACTGTAATAGAATTATGACTATCAAAAGCTACCTTAGCTCCCATACTTTCTAATAGCTTAGCCATGGTAGTAGAATCAGATAAATAAGGAACATTTACAATCTGCAACTTTTTGTTATTAAGCATTGCAGCAGCCATTAAAGGTAAAACTGCGTTTTTAGCCCCGCTGATTTCAACTTCTCCCTGAAGTTGTTTTCTTCCATTTATTTCAAAATAATCCATTAGCTTGAAACACAGAAAGCAATTGCATAGTTCCCATCATGTGAAATAGATAATTCAATATTTTGACAATTTGGAGCTTTAATTCCAGGCTTTCCACTATTATGATTAAATATTTCAATTGACTTAAAACTAATTGAGGGTAAAAAGTTTTCATTTGAACTTGCTTTTTTGAAAGCTTCTTTAGCGGCAAACCTTCCAGCAAAAAATTGTGCTTCACTATGTCTTGATGATGCATCATCAATTTCTCTAGATGAAAATATTTTTGATAGAAATCTGTTTCTTCTGGATGAAGTTAGTATATCTCTTATTCTTTCAATAGATACAATATCTACTCCTATAGAAAACTTATTTTCCATTTTCACTTTCAACTATTTTAATAATTTCAGATATATCATCAATATCCCAATTTGCACCAGAATTTTTTACTCCGAAAGTATCGCCATATCTAGCAAAGATTGTCTTAATCCCAAGACTATTAGCTCCTGCAACGTCTCTTTCAGGCCAATCGCCAATCATAACAACATCTTCTTTTGATAGAGCTAGTTTTTTTAAAACTAAATTAAAAGGTTTTGGAGAAGGTTTTCGCTCTTTTGAATCATCAAAAGTAACTACAGCATCAAACATATGATGGAGGTTTAAATAATAAATTCTCATCCATGCCTCTCTGCTTGGAGCATCAGAAACAATTGCAAGCTTTATACCGTTTTTCATTAAATGATTAAGAGTTCTATGTACATTTGGGTACGCTTTTAAATTGGCTTCTTTTCCTCTTCTGTATGCAACAATTGCTGCAGCAAGATACTTATTATCTACATAACCAATTTTATCATTTAAAAATTTATTGAAAACTAGTTGATGCTCCCATCCTTCAGTTTCATAAATAGACATTACTTCTTTATAAGACTTATCTATATCAAGCTCTAAACCAGCTTCTTTCATTGAAAGCAATGCATTTTGCACCGCCTCTCTTTTCATCTTAATAAAATCTAGGAGAGTATTATCTAAATCAAAAATAACAGCTTTGATCATTGTTCGTATTTTTCCGGATTTCTAACACGATCAATTTCATACTCAGCCATCTTTCTCCACTCACGATCATTTCTAGCTTTTTCAAAATGGTTTATTGAGGTATTTTTATTTCCTTTTCCACCACAATATTCGGCAATCCCTAATTCAAACCAACCACCACCAAAATTTTTCTTTAAATCAATTGATTCAAGAGCTGCATTTTTAGCTGCTTCGCAGTCATTTAACTTATTATGAGCTTCCGCTAAGTGAAACCATGATAGAAACTCTTTTGGAGACAGCTCAACAGCTTTGGATAGTGATTCGGCTGACTTTTCGTAATTTCCTATTTTTGCATAAGTGATACCTAATCCATGATAGGCAGCAGAATAATTAGACTTCACTTCAACTGCTTTCTTAAAACTAGAAATAGCACTATCAAAGTCTTCTAAGTCAATAAAAAGATCTCCTAAGCTTTTGTGAGCTTTGAAATATTTTGTATTCAATCTAACAGTTTCTTCGAAAGATTTTTTTGCATTCTCTACATCGCCATTTTCTTTATAGGCTAATCCTAAGTTATACCATCCTTTATCAAATGTTTTTTTGATATCTAAAGCTTTTAAATAGCTATCTATTGACATAGTAAGATTACCCATTTTTTTCTGCAAAACTCCCATTTGAAAATATGCTTGATATAATCTGGAATTAATCATTAATACTTGCTCATATTTTGTTAGAGCCATTTCTAAATTTCCATTCTTATAATCTTGATTTGCACTGTTATATAATTTTTTTGCTACGTTAGAAATTGACTTTTTAGACTTAGTATAATTAGAATCAATACGAAGAGATTTTTTGTAATAATCAACAGAAGTTAAATACTCTTTTTTCCCTTCATAAGCTTTTCCGGTTCCATATAAAGCTTCAGCAGAATTGGGTACACTTACTAAAACGTCAGAAAATCCTTGGATGGCATCATCAAACCTTCCATCTTTAACTGATCTATTAGAATTGATCATTTTATTTCTTAGACCATTTAACCTATCAAACTCTTTCCTGAATGAATCGTTAGATTTGTCTGCTTCAATAGCGGCTCTAATTTTTTCTCCAGCAAGTTCAATATTTCCAGAAGAAAGTGCTTTTTGAGATTGTTTATACAAATCAACAGCTGATGTCTGAGCATATATTGCAGACATAGTTACAAGTATTAAAATAAAGTTTTTCATTTTCTCGCCTTATGTTTTTTTAAGTATCGCTTAATCTATTAATCTTTTAAAAAAAATGTTAAATAAATATTTTGTGCCGAAGGCGGGACTTGAACCCACACAGAGTTTCCTCCACTAGCCCCTCAAGCTAGCGTGTCTACCAATTCCACCACTTCGGCAAGAATTAATTTGTAGAGGATTCTTCTGGAATTAACTCATCTGAAGAAGGGAGAGAAAATTCTTGTGGTATCATCTCATCGACTTGTCTTGAATCTGCATCTTTCTGTAAAATAGATTCAGACGCAGTGCTAGGTTCTCCGCTTAAAGCGCCAATAAGCATTGCTAGTCCAATGAAAGCAATTCCAAGACCTGTAGTTAATTTTGTGATAAAATCATTGGCCCCTGTTGAACCCATCATTGAATTGGCTGTTCCGCTCATCATTGAATTCAAACCACCTTGCCCTGATTGCATAAGAACAACTATTATCAACAAAATACTAATTATCGTATGTATCGTTATTAAAAATTGAATCATATTACCTCATTTTCTTTAAAATATTTTCAAATTTTTTAAAATCTGCACTAGCGCTACCTACTAAAAAACCATCTAACAAAGGTATGGTAGATAAGCTTTCAACAGAACTTTCATTTACTGAGCCACCATAAAATAAATTTATATTGCTCAATATTTCATCGGAATATAAACTTTTTATAGCATTATTTATATAGGAAAGAACTTCTTTAATGTAATCATTGGAAGCAACCAAACCAGTTCCAATTGCCCAAACTGGTTCATATGCTATAATAAGCTTTTTTCCATTTAATGTACTCGGAAGGATTGACAATTGTTTATCAAGAATCTTGAAAGTTTCATCTTGCTTTTTTTCTTCTAAAGTTTCTCCAATGCATAGAATTGTAGATTTAACAGTTTTAAGAGAATTTTCTAATTTTTGCTTGATCATTTTTTCATCTTCTTTAAAAATAGTTCTTCTTTCAGAGTGGCCAACAATACATGAATCAACAAATATAGAATTAATTGAATTTGAACCAGTCACTGCGCCACTCATTTCTATATCGCAATCTTGCATTCCAACCTGAATGTTTGACAAATTTTGAAGAGCGCTTTTTACAGAACTTATAGCAGTATGACTGGGAAAAATCATTACTTTATTAGATAAAAATAAATGCTTATTTGATAAGATTTTTGATACGAAATCAAGAGACTCTTGTTCGTTTAAATACATTTTCCAATTTGCTGCAAAAATTTTATTCATTATTTTTTTAACATCTCCAATGCTGGAAGCTTACTTCCTGATAACATTTCTAAGCATGAACCTCCTCCTGTTGAAACATGCGAAAATTGGTCTACAAATTCTTCATTGTAATTTCTGATTGCTGCTACCGTATCTCCGCCTCCAACAATTGAAGTTAATTCGTTTTCAATGATAGCATCAACTATTCTATTTGTTCCTACCGAAAAATTAGGATTTTCAGCTACTCCTACTGTTCCATTCCAAAGAACTGTTTCTGAATCTGATATTATTTTTGTAAAAAGATTAATTGATTTCTTTCCTATATCTTCGCAAATCATATCACTTGGTATATTGTTAGCATCAGCAGAGCAAATATCTCCTGATCCAAATTCTTTTAATTCTCCAGTAAAATCAACGGGTAAAACTATCTTAGTTTTTTTTCTGTTAGCTTTATTGATTAACATTGAAGCTGTATCAACTTTTTCTTTCTCTATCAATGATAAGCCTACCTCTCTACCCATACAAGCCATAAATGTATTTGCCATTGCTCCTCCAATAATAATATTATCAGCATGGCCTAAAAAGTTTTCAATGACAGCTATTTTAGTATCAATTTTAGCTCCACCTATAATCAACGTTAGAGGCTTTATTGGATTTGATAAATTTTCAGATAAAAACTTTACTTCTTTTTCAATTAAAATTCCCATTCCTTTTGTAGCAAAATGACTAGCAATACTTGCATTGGATGCATGTTTTCGATGGGCAGTTCCAAAAGCATCATTGATATAAATAGAACCATGTTTTGCTAACTGAGATGCAAAGTATGGGTCATTTTGAGTTTCTTCATTGTAAAATCTTAGATTTTCTAACAAATGAATTTCTCCATCTTTCAAATTTTTTGATACATCAATTGCATCTTCAGAAATACAATCATCTGAAAATTTAATTGGCATTTCTAGCAATTCAGCAAGCTTTTCACCTGCAGGCATTAAAGAAAGATTTTTGTTTTTTTTACCCATAGGCCTACCCATATGAGACATTAAAACAACTTTTGATCCTTGCTCTAAACAATACTGGATAGTAGGTAAAGATTTTAAAATTCTAAATTCGTCAACAACGATATCGTTTTCTACAGGTACGTTATAATCAACTCTAATTAGAACGGTCTTACCAGAAGTAGTGTTTGACGATTTAAAGTCTATCGATGAAATCTTACGCATCATAACGGCATAAGATACTAATTAATCTAAACAATTCCTTGGTCAATCATTGAATCTGCAACTCTTACAAATCCACCAATATTAGCACCGTCTACATAATTAATGAAATCATCCTTAGTACCGTACTTAACACATGTACTATGGATTCTATTCATAATACCTTTTAGCAAGTTATCTACCTCCTCGCTTGTTAAAGGCATTCTTGTACTATTTTGACTCATCTCAATTCCAGACACCGCTACTCCACCAGCATTGGCAGCTTTACCAGGACCGAATAAGATTTTTTCATTAATGAAATGGTGTACTGCATCAGTAGTTGAAGGCATGTTTGCTCCTTCAGCTACAACGAAACATCCATTTGCAGTAAGCAACTTAGCATCATCTGCATTTAATTCGTTTTGAGTCGCGCAAGGCAATGCTATATGACACTTAACTTCCCATGGTGTCTTACCTTCAATAAAGTCTACATTGAATTTTTTTGCATACTCTGAAATTCGAGCAGATCTTTTTTCCTTCAATTCTTTAACAAATTTTAATTTTTCTAGAGATATTCCTTCAGAATCATAAATATACCCTGATGAATCTGACAAAGTAACAGGTTTAGCCCCTAGATGAATAAGTTTTTCACAAGCAAATTGAGCAACATTACCAGATCCAGAAATAGTTACCACTTTTTCAGCTAAAGAATCTTTTCTAGTTTTCAACATCTCATCTACAAAATATACAGTTCCATATCCGGTAGCTTCAGGGCGAATCAAACTACCGCCCCAGTCGGTTTTCTTTCCAGTTAAAACGCCAGTAAATTCATTTTTTAGTCTTTTATACTGACCAAACATATAGCCTATCTCTCTTCCACCAACACCGATATCTCCAGCGGGAACATCTGCATTGTGTCCAATGTGCTTTGAAAGCTCAGTCATGAAAGATTGGCAAAATTTCATAATCTCATTATCAGATTTTCCTTTTGGATCAAAATCTGATCCACCTTTTCCTCCGCCCATACTAAGGCCTGTAAGACTATTTTTGAATATTTGTTCAAAAGCCAAAAATTTTAAAATTCCTAAATTAACACTTGGATGAAATCTTAGCCCACCTTTGTATGGACCTATAGCAGAATTAAACTGAATTCTATATCCAAGGTTAACATGGACGTTTTTACTATCATCAACCCATGGGACTCTAAAAATTATTGCTCTTTCAGGTGTAACGATACGGTCTAAAATATTATTATCCAAGTAAGTCTCATCACCTTTAACTGTATCCCATATAGAACTAATAACTTCTTCAACAGCTTGGTAAAATTCGTTTTCGTTTGGAAATTTTAATTTTAGGTTTTTTAAAAAATCATCTTTTGATTTGTAATTCATTGAGCTAGCTATCTCCACTTTATTTCATCAACGGACAAGATTACCAAAACATAAAAAAAAAGCAAAGTACTTTTTAAAAAACTTTTTTCTAAAAATTAAAATAATTTAGACATTTAAAACATTGTGATATAACTTTAGCCGTTTATGGCGGAGTAGCTCAGTTGGTTAGAGCAGCGGAATCATAATCCGAAGGTCGGGAGTTCAAATCTCTCCTCCGCTACAAAAATTTTCTATCAATTCAATCTCATATAAAGTTAAAACTTCTGTAAAGTATTTATTTGAAAATTTTTTATTATACGACATATCATGTTGGATATTTTTTTTTGGAAGATTTTTATTAAGATTTTTGTCATTTTTTAACTCTGTAATAGTTTTTTTAACAGTTTCTGAAAATTCTAATTCGAGCCATTCAAATAAGGCTTTTACTTCAACTATAGGATCTTCTACTAGCTTATTTTGTGAAAAATAATATATATTTTTATTAGCATTAATTTTAGACTTATATAAATCTACTAATTCATAAAATTGTATAGCTCCGATAACTTCGGAAGATATTTTTTTTGACGGTTTAAGCATTCTTGCCTTTAATTCACTTTCAGAAAAAAATTTTGATAGTTTGTCGTATTCCGTAAAATTCCAATTCATTCTTTTAAAACTGGATGCTAAAGGTTTTAAAGGTCTCTCACAAAAAATGACTTTATAATTTTTACTTAACTCCGATGATGAAAAAATTAAAAAAGGATCTTTTATTAGTAGACGATTATCATCTTTAAATAATCGCACCCGATGAAATGAAATTGAACTTTCATTTCCAATAAAATATTTAAATATTTTTTTAAGAATCGAATCAGTTGACAATATACCTGTTTTAAATTTGGATTTTAGATGTATAAGGTCATTAAATATCTTATTAAAACGATTTTCTGATATATTATTACCAGGATATGGGTAATTAAACTCAATACTTGTTACGCCTTGTTTCGCATTAAATGGCTCATATATCATTGATAAATCATCTGAAGAGGACAGTATACGCCCTAAAGGCGTAGTCCCCGTTCTGGGCATTCCAGAAATTATTATTGGTTTTTTAAAATTTTTCATACATTATTACTAATTATGCAATTAATTGAAAATAAAGAAGAAATTTATACAAAATGCATTAAAAGTATTAATAATGTACCTTCAAAAAATAAGTTAAAAACAATAAGCACTATGCTCTTTGATTCTTTTGAAAACTGGATATTTTGCGGATTTTATTTTAAAAAAGATAATCAACTTTTTATTGGAGATTATAAAGCGCTTAAAATACCATGTAGTCCAATTAATTTTGAGGGCGTATGCGGTGCAGCGATAAAAGAAAATGAAATTCTAAATATTCCTGATGTTAAAAAATTTCCTGGACATATAATTTGTGACCCAAACAGTAAATCAGAAATATGTGTTCCATTCAAAATCCATTCAACTAATTTTGTATTAGACATAGACTCAAATAAATTGGATAATTTTGATGAAACAGACTGCAGGTTTTTAACTAAAATTATAAAAAATCTCTAGAACTATTCTTTTGATTCTTCAACAGCTTCAACTTCTTCAGTCTTATCGACAACATCATCGTTTTCAAAGTTAAACTTATCAATAAATTCAATAAGTGAAACTTTTGCGGAATCATTCGGTCTTGTACCAAGCTTTAATATGCGAGTATAACCGCCAGGTCTATCTGCATAACTAGGAGCTATAACATCAAAAAGCGTCTTAACAGCTGCGTTGTTATGAATCTTCTTTAACACTTCTCTTCTGTTATGAACAGTGTGATTTTTTGCTTTAGTAATCATTGGCTCTATAAATTTTCTGAGCTCTAAAGCTTTTTCATGAGTAGTCTTTATTCTTTTATGTTCAATTAAAGAACTAGCCAAGTTTGACATTAACGCTTTTCTATGCGCTGCTGATCTACCAAATTTTCGTGCTGATATTCTTTTTCTCATTATGCTTCATCTTCAGTGTAAGGGCTCGTGTCCATGCCAAATTTTAAGCCCATGGTTTCAAGTTTTTCTATAAGCTCGTTCAAAGATTTTCTACCAAAATTTTTATATTCTAACATTTCAGCTTCATCTTTATCAACAAGCTCTCCAATTAATGTAATTCCTGCAGCTTCTAAACAATTATGACTTCTTACAGAAAGTTCCATTTCATCGATAGATGATTCTAAGAGTTTACGAATCTGAAGAATTTCTTCACTTACTGGCTTATCAATCTCTAGAATAGAAGGATTGCTAATCGAATTAATAATATTATAATGCTCTGAAAGTACAGATGAACAGTAGCTGACTGCATCTATTGGAGAAATAGATCCGTCTGTAGTTACATTCAACGACAACATTTCAGTGTCTTCTTTAGCTCCTGGTAACGGAGATACGTTAAAAGAAACTTTAGTAACTGGATTAAAGATACTATCAATAGGAATCATTCCAACAGGAGAGTTATTTAACTTGTTCTCCTCACTAGATTTGTATCCCTTTCCTATACCTAACCTTAATTCAACCTCTAAAGTGGTTCCTTTTGCAATATCAGTTATGTGATGCTCAGGGTTTAAGATAGTAAAATTATCACTTACTGCTTGTATGTCAGCGGCAGTAAAAGCTTTAGGCCCTTTAACCTTTAGGAAAATTGGCTCAACAGAACTTTCAAACAAATGAAATCTAACACCTTTAAGATTCATAATTACATCTGCAACATCCTCTGTTACGCCATCAATTGTAGAAAACTCATGATGAGCACCTTCAATTTTTACATTTGTTATCGCAGCTCCAGGCACAGCAGTAAGTAGAGCTCTTCTTAAAGAGTTACCAAGAGTAATACCATACCCTCTGTCTAGGGGTTTAATAGTAAAGTTGCTAGCATTTTTATCTGTAACTTTATGCGAAATTTTAAATTTTAAATCATTGCTCATGTTTCTTCCTTTATCTTGAATAGTATTCAACAACTAATTGTTCGTTCATAGTTAAATCAATCTCATCTCTTTCTGGAAGACTAATAAAAGTACCTTCCATCTTAGCTTTGTCAACTGACAGCCATGAAATATTTAAATCACCCTTCACCATTTTGATGGAGTTTAAAATAAGATCAAGTTTTTTACTTTTGTCTCTTACTGTTATTAAATCTCCAGGTTTCAATCTGTATGAAGCAATATTAACCTTACGATTATTAACCAAAAAATGTCCGTGACTTACTAACTGTCTAGCAGATGGTCTTGTTGGAGCAAAACCAAGCTTATAAACAACATTGTCTAGTCTTGATTCTAACATTACTAATAGGTTTAAACCGGTTTCACCTTTCATTTGAGAGGCTTTCTTAAAATAATTTCTAAACTGTTTTTCTAACATACCGTAAGTGAATTTAATTTTTTGTTTTTCATTTAACTGTACTGAATAAGTTGAAAATCTTTTACCAGCTTTACCATGCTGACCAGGTCTATAACCTTTTTTTGATAACAATCTATCAAATTTTGGGTTACCGAAAATATTCACTCCAAGCTTTCTAACTAACTTACCTTTTGGTGTACTTAATTTTGCCATATTTTATACTCTTCTTTGTTTTTTAGGTCTGCATCCATTATGAGGTAATGGCGTTACATCAGAAATTGATGTAACCTGCAAGCCGGCGGTTGATAAGGCTCTGATTGCAGATTCTCTTCCTGCTCCAGGACCTTTAACTTTTACAGCTACAGTTGTCATTCCCATACTTACTACTTCGCTAGCAACTTTTTCAGATGCTACTGTTGCAGCATATGCAGTGTTCTTTCTAGAACCCTTAAATCCTGCTTTTCCAGCAGTTGCCCATGCAACAACATTACCAAATTCATCTGAAACAGTAATGTTTGTATTATTGAATGTTGCTTTAATATGAACAATCCCATTAGGATTGATTTTTTTCTTTTTCTTATTAGATCTTGTCTGGGTTGCCATACTATACTGCCTTTTTACCTAGTGAAATTGAAATTCTTTTCTTTCCTCTTCTAGTTCTAGAGTTTGTTTTAGTTCTTTGACCTCTTGATGGTAAAGATTTTCTATGTCTAACACCTCTATAACTACCTATATCTTGCAATCTTTTAACATTTTTTAAATTTTCACTTCTCAATTCACCTTCAATAAGAAGCTTAAGCTCAACAATGACTTTTCTTATCTCGTCTTCTTGTTTTGACGTTAAATCAGTAACGCGAACATCTGGATCAACTTTTGCTTGCTCACATATACTTAAAGCAGTTTTTAATCCTATTCCGTGTACATATCTTAATGAATATGCCACTTTCTTGTCTTTTGGTATATCAACACCTGCTATTCTAGCCATTATCCTTGCCTCTGCTTATGTCTAGGGTTCTTCTTATTGATAACATAAATACGACCTTTTCTTCGTACAATAATGCAATCTCTTGTTCTTTTTTTTACTGAAGCTTTTACTTTCATAATTATTGCCTAAATGTTATTCTTCCTCTACTTAAATCATATGGAGAAAGCTGTAAATCAACTTTATCTCCTGGAAGCATTTTTATAAAATGCATTCTCATTTTACCGCTTACATGAGCCAAAACTTCATGCTCTTTTCCGCCAAGATTAATCATCACTCTAAATCTAGCTCCTGGTAAAACTTCCTTAATAACTCCTTCTACTTCTATCGATTCTTGTTTTGCCATAATATAATTACGTTAAAATTCTGGGTTGCAACTTAGTAATAAGAATTGAATGTTCAAAGTGCGCACTTGCAGAACCATCTTTAGTCCTAATCGTCCATCCATCGCTATCTGTTTTTATGTGCCTAGAGCCCATATTAACCATTGGCTCTATAGCTAAACACATTCCTTCTTTTAATTCTGTATTAAGATCTGTTGTAATTGGATCTGAAAAATTAGGAATCTGAGGCTGAATGTGGAGCTGTTTTCCTATCCCGTGCCCAACAAGCTCTCTGACTACAGAGTAACCTTCTGATTCGACATATTTTTGAATTGAATCACTTATATCAAATACTTTATTACCAATTACTGCTTTTTCAATACCAATTTGAAGCGCTTTCTTGGTCACATCTACTAACTTAGCTTTATCATCTGAAATTTTGCCAACAGCAATCGTTCTTGCAGAATCGCTATAAAATTCATTTTTAATAACTCCACAATCTATGCTAACAATTTGACCTTCTTTTAATAAAACATCCTTTGGTATGCCATGAACAATTTCATCATCAATGGAAACAGTTAATGTAGCTGGAAATCCATTGTAACCTTTAAATGCGGGCTTTGCATCACATGAAAGAATATAGTTTTCGGCTATTTTATCTAGCTCTAAAACTGATTGACCAGGTATAATATTTTTTTCCATTAGATTTAATGTGTCGGAAAGAATTTGACAGCTTTCGGACATTGCAGATACTTCAATATGATTATTTATATCAACCATTATCTTCTACTTCTTACTTTACCTTTAGTTAAAAAACCGTCATAATGCCTTGATAAAAGATGAGATTCTATCTGGCTCAATGTATCAAGACCTACACCTACTACAATCAATAAACTTGTTCCACCAAAAAAAGATGCATACGCATAATCTAATCCTGCAAACTGCTGCAAGAAATATGGCATTAGAGCTATAAATCCAAGAAAACATGCTCCAGGCAAGGTAACTCGAGTTAGAATATTTTCAATAAATTCTGCTGTTTTCTTTCCAGGCTTTACACCGGGAATGAATCCACCTTGTTGCTTTAAAGTGGAAGATACTTGATTAGGATCAAATTGAAGTGCAGTATAAAAGAATGTGAAGAAAATAATTAACAATGCAAATAAAGTATTAGAAAACCAATGGTCCATTGCAAATAGAGATATAAAACCGGATTGAGTTGCATCTTGTCCAAAAAAGGTTGCAATAGTACCAGGAATCAAAATTATCGATTGAGCAAAAATGATTGGGATAACTCCTGCTGTATTAATTTTAAGCGGAAGAAATGTATTTTGTCCACCATAAACTTTACGACCTACAATTCTTCTAGCATACTGAACAGGAACTTTTCTTACACCTTGCTGAATAAGTATAATCATCATTACTAAAAAGAAGAATAAAAGCATTAAAAATAATTCAGATAAGATACCTCTGACTCCCTGTTGAAAGTAAGAAATCTCGGATATTACAACATTTGGAAACCCTGCAATAATACCAACCATGATAATCAATGATATCCCATTGCCAATTCCATGCTCTGTAATTTTTTCACCAAGCCAAAGTAATAACATTGTACCAGTAGTTATACTAACCACAGCAGTAAATCTAAATAAGAAGCCTGGATCTAGCACAATTCCATAACTTTCAAGCAGAAGTGATATAAATATAGACTGTACAAACGCTAAAACAACAGTACCGTATCTTGTTATTTGGGTAATCTTAGCTCTTCCACTTTCTCCCTCCATGGCCAACCTTTGGAAATATGGAAGGGTAGTTTGAAGAATTTGAATAACGATTGAAACAGAAATGTAAGGCATAATTCCTAAACCAAAAATAGCTGCCTGACCAAAAGCTCCTCCCGTAAAGAGATTGAAAAGACCGAAAAAAGTGTCATTTAAAGACTCCATAGTTTGACGAAGTGCATCTGGATTTATACCAGGAATAGGAACTTGTGAACCAAGTCTTACAATGACCAAAATTCCAAGTGTAAATAAAATCTTTCTCCTTAATTCAGGAATTGCAAAAATATTTCTAATTTTATCAATCACTGAATAGTAGCCTTTCCTCCAGACTCTTCAATTTTTTTAATAGCTGAATCGCTAAATGACGATGCAGTTATATTCATTGCTTTATCAAGAGTACCATTTCCTAAAACTTTAACAGGAACAAGACTTGATGAAATTAAACCATTTTTTGACATCACTTCTGAATCGATATTTTTGACCTTTAATTTAGCAATCTGAGAAAGATTGACAATCTCAAAAGACTTAGCAAAATTAAAATTATTAAATCCTCTAGTAGGAACTCTTCTATGCAATGGCATTTGACCGCCCTCAAACCAATGACGATGCTTATGACCGCTTCTTTGACCGGCACCTTTGTGACCTCTACCTGCAGTAGTACCTAAGCCTGAACCATGCCCTCTACCTACTCTTTTTGATTTTTTTAAAGCGCTTGTTGGTTTAACTAATTTCATACTTCTTCTACCTTAACTAAATAATCAATTTTTTTAATCATGCCTACAATTGCATCATTCGCATCTAAAATAACTGACTTGTTCATTTTTCTTAATCCTAGAGCATCTAGAGTAGCTTTAGCTTTCCTAGAGTAACCAATTCTACTTTTAATCTGTGTAATTTTTAATTGTTTTTTTGCCATAGTATTAAATCTCAAATAATGTTTTTGGAGTTTTACCTCTTTTCTTAGCAACTACTCTAACATCTTGCAAGCTAGTTAAAGCATTCATAACTGCTTTTGCAACATTCATTTTGTTATTTGATCCTAAGACCTTAGAATAAATATTATTAATTCCAACTTGCTCCATTATTAAACGAACAGCTGATCCAGCAATGATACCTGTACCATAAGGAGCAGGTTTAAGCAAAACTCTACTAGCGCCATGCTTTCCAATAATCTCGTGGGGTATAGTATAGTTGTGTACTGGAACCTTAACAAGATTTTGTCTAGCATCCTCTTTAGCTTTGGTTATTGAAACAATAACTTCATTAGCCTTACCAGAACCAATACCAACATACTGCTTTCCATCTCCGATAACTACTATTGTAGCAAAACTAAATCTCTTACCTCTAGAATTTACTTTTGCAACTCTATTGATTCGAATAACTGATTCTTCTTTTAAATCAAGTTCGGAATAATTTATCATACTCATTTAAGCTCCACTTATTAAAATTTTAAGCCACCTTCTCTAGCTGCATCAGCTAAAGATTTAACTCTTCCGTGATATCTAAAACCATTTCTGTCGAAATAAATTTTCTCTATTTTTTTACCTTTTACTCTTTTGGATAAAGATTTACCAACTTCTGCCGCAACTTCGACTTTATTCAGTTTTTTCTTTAAAAACTCCTTCTCTTTTGAAGATGCTGAGAAAACTGTTTTTTGATTAAAATCGTCAATGATTTGCGCCTCGATATGATTAGTACTTTTAAAGATACAAAGCCTCATCTCCCCTTTTACAGGAAATGCTTTTTTTGATCTTTTTCTTCTTCTTAAGTATTGCTCTCTTTTAAGTTTTAAAGCTTTCATCTAGTCTCCACCCCCAACTGTTTTACCTTGTTTTGAACGGACATACTCATCCTTATATCTAATCCCTTTACCTTTGTAAGGCTCAGGTTTTCTAAGCGACCTAATCTTAGCAGCAACTTGACCAACTAATTGTTTATCAGCGCCTTTAATTTCCAATGAATTCTTTTGAGCTACTGCTTCAATTCCTTCTGGAAGGTCAAATACAATATCATGAGAAAAGCCAAGCTGAAATACAAGTCTTTTACCTTGAGGCTTAACATTATAACCCACTCCAATTATCTCTAAATTTTTTGAAAAACCGCTTGTAACACCTTCAATAGCGTTTGAAACTAATTGTCTGGTTGTTCCATGCATAGACCTAGAAACTTTATCTTCAGACTTTCTAGTCAAATTAATTGTACTGTCTTCAATTTTTAATGAAACTTCGTCACAAATATTGACAGCTAAACTTCCATTGGGACCTTTCACTGTAAGATGGTTATCTTTAGTGTCAAAAGAAACTCCCTCCGGTATATTAATTATTTTATTTCCTATTCTTGACATTCTACCAAACGTTGCAAAGCAACTCTCCTCCGACTTTTAATTCTCTAGCGACTTTATTACTCAATACCCCTCTAGGTGTAGAAATTACGCTAATCCCTAAACCATTTAATACTCTTGGGATATCTGAACAAGAAACATAAACTCTTTTTCCTGGTTTACTGATTTTTTCGATAGTAGTTATAGCGGGTGAGTTTTCGTTATATCTTAAGTAAACTCTAATATCCTCTTTACTATCTTCTTTATCTACAAAAACAAAATTATCAATATAGCCTTCTTCTTTAAGAACTACTGATAACCTTTTCTTTAAATTAGATGAAGGTACATCAACCCATCTTTTTTTAGCGGCATATCCGTTTCTAATTCTTGTACAAAAATCTGCTATTGGATCTGTCATCGACATAAATTACTCCTACCAACTTGCCTTAGTCACGCCAGGCAATTCACCCTTAAGTGCTAATTCTCTAAATGTTATTCTTGATAAACCAAATTTTCTCATATATCCCTTAGGTCTTCCTGAAACAGCGCAACGATTTGTCAATCTTGATGCACTTGATGATCTTGGCAATTTTTGAAGCTTTATAATTGCTTTATCTTTCTCTTCGTCAGAAATATTAGGATTTTTAATAATTGCTCTTAATTCTTTTCTTAATGCATAGTGTTTTTGCACTTTCTTTTGCAAATGAAATTCTCTAACTATTTTTGATTTTTTAGCCATTTTCTTCCTCAGTATTGTTAGCTACTCTTTTTTCTCTGATAGGTAAACCCATTGCCCTTAAAAGTTCATAACATTCATTATCGCTAGAAGCAGAAGTTGTAATTATCACATCCATACCTCTTAATGAATCAACTTTATCATAATCAATTTCAGCAAATACGATCTGCTCTTTAATTCCGAAACTATAATTACCCATACCGTCAAAGGACTTAAATGAAAGACCGCGAAAATCTCTTGTTCTAGGAAGAGCAACTGCACATAATCTTTCTAAAAATTCATACATATAATCTTTTCGTAAAGTAACTTTACATCCAACAGGAAAACCTTTTCTAACTTTAAAATTAGAAACGTCTTTTTTAGCTTTAGTGATTACAGGTTTTTGTCCAGTAATTAACATTAATTCATCTAAAGCAGACTGAAGTGCTTTCTTATTATTTTTCGCATCGCCTAAACCGATATTTAAAGTAATTTTTTCAACTTTAGGCACTTGCATTATACTTGTAAAGTCAAACTTTTTCATTAAATGAGGTCTAACTTCATTTAAATATTTTTTCTTGTAGTTTGGAGCGCTCATAAAAATTATCCTAATTCCTTGCCTGTTCTTTTTGAAACTCTAACTTTAGATTTATCGTCTAAAATTTTATAACCTATTCTAGAAGCATCATCACCTTCTAAAACCATTAAATTTGAAACATGTAATGATCTCTCTCTTTCTGAAAATCCGCCTTGAGGATTCTCTTGAGTAGGGCGCACTGCTCTTTTTGTAAGCGCAACACCTTCAACGATTGCTCGCTGTGAAATTGGTATCACTTTTAGAACCTTACCAGTCATTCCTTTAAAATTCCCAGAAACAACTTTAACAATCATATCTTTTTTAATTTTCATTATAATACCTCTGGCGCCATTGAAATAATTTTCATATATCCGCCTTCTCTTAACTCTCTAGCAACAGGTCCAAATATTCTTGTACCCTTTGGCTCATTCTGAGCATTTAATATTACAGCAGCATTATCATCAAATCTTATATAAGAACCGTCTCTTCTTCTTATTTCTTTCTTAACTCTAACAACAACTGCTCTTGCAACTTCACCCTTCTTTACCATTCCACCAGGTGAAGAGGATTTTACTGAAACGACAATAACATCTCCAATACTTGCATATCTTTTTTTGGATCCACCTAGCACCTTAAAACACTGGACTATTTTTGCACCAGAATTATCGGCTACTTTCAATCTTGTTTCTTGTTGTATCACTATTTTTTTACGCCACTAATTAACTTAGAAGCTCTCCATCTTTTAGTTTTACTCATAGGTTTAGTTGCTTTTAGCTCTACAGTGTCCCCTACATTAAAAATATTCTTTTCATCATGAGCATAATACTTCTTAGATCTTTTCATATACTTTTTATATAGCTTGTGTTTAACTAATCTTTCGACACTCACTACTACAGTTTTATCCATAGCATTGGACACAACTTTACCCACAAGTGTTTGAACATTTCTATCCATCAGAATTTTCCTCATTTAACGACATTTGTCTTAATATCGTATTAATCTTTGCATTTTCTTTCTTCATTTCAACGATGAGCTTGTAATCTTCAAGCTGTTGAATTGATTTTTGAAAACGATATTTTTGTAAGTTTTCTGAATTATCAACCAACCTTGATTTCAAATCATTTTCAGTCATCTTTCTTAAATCTTCAATCTTCATTTAAACCTCTTCTAGAAACTAATTTTGTTTTGATTGCTAATTTATTACCTGCAATTCTAAATGCCTCTTGAGCCAATTCTTTAGAAATACCTTCAACCTCGAATAAAATACGTCCAGGTCTAACGTTTGCAACCCAAAATTCTGGAGAACCTTTACCTTTACCCATTCTAGTTTCTAAAGGTTTTTTAGTAATAGGTTTATCTGGAAAAATTCTAATCCACATTTTACCAACTTTTCTAACTCTTCTTGATATAGAGATTCTAGTAGCTTCAATTTGTCTAGCTGTAACCCAGCCTGGTTCCATAGCCTTCATTCCATAACTGCCAAAATTAACTTCAGTTCCACCTTTAGCCATACCTTTACGGTGACCTCTATGAACTTTTCTATATTTAATTTTTTTAGGTTCTAACATTATTTTTTCGCCTTAGTAAATCCGTTACAAATCCACACTTTAATGCCTATAACACCATAGGTAGTAGGAGCTTCAACTAATGCATAATCAATATCAGCTCTTAAAGTATGTAAAGGAACTCTACCTTCCATAAATCTCTCTGAACGTGCTATCTCAACTCCACCTAATCTTCCTGCTACATTTATTCTTATACCTTCAGCACCCATTCTCATTGTTGACTGCATAGTTTTGTTTAAAACTCTTCTGTAAGGCATTTTTTTAATGAGTTGTTGGGCAATATTTTGACCAACTAACTCTGCGTTCAATTCCGGTCTTTTGACCTCATTAATATTTAGATGAATATCATCGGTATTACAAAGCTTTGAAACTTCTTTTTTTAGTCTAGAGACTTCTTCTCCGCCTCTTCCAATGACAATTCCAGGTCTAGCTGTATGAATACTGACTGTTATTGCCTGAGAAGTTCTTTCGATATCGATAGATGACACAGAAGCATCTTGAAGTCTCTTCTTAAGATATTTTCTTAATTTTATATCTTGAGCTAGATCAGCAGCATATTCATTTTTCTTTGGAAACCAATTAGATGTCCAATTTTTATTTACTTCTAACCTAAGTCCTTTTGGATGTGATTTTTGTCCCATTAATATTTATCCTATAACAATTTTTAAGTGACTAGTTCTCTTTTTAATTCTATTTGCTCGACCTTGTGCTCGTGCTCTAAATCTTTTTAGCGCAGGACCTTCATCGACAGTTATTGTTTTAACATTTACTGTATTCATATCTAAATTAAAATCTTCATTATTATCAGCATTAGCAATAGCAGAAGAAAGAGTTTTCATTACAATCTGCGCTCCTTTTTCATCCATATGAGATAAAGAACTAAGCGCCTTATTAACATTAAGACCTCTTACCAGATTAGCAATTTTTCTTAGCTTCTTTGGAGAAATTCTTACACCATTTGCTTTTGATATAATATCCATTATTTCTTTCTATCTCCTGAATGCATTCTAAAAGTTCTAGAAGGAGAAAATTCTCCTAACTTATGCCCAACCATATTTTCAGTTATAAAAACTGGAATAAATTTATTCCCATTATGAACTGCAAAGGTATGTCCAACAAAATCGGGTACTATGATTGAATTTCTAGCCCATGTCTTGATGACTGTCTTGTTTGAAGCTTCATCCATCTTATGAACTTTCTTTAATAACTTCATATCAATATGAGGACCTTTTCTAACAGATCTAGCCATTAATCATTTCTCCTTTTAACAATCAAAGCATTTGATTTTTTATTCTTTTTACGAGTTTTATAACCCTTAGTAGGCTTACCCCATGGAGTAACTGGATGTCTTCCTCCGGAGCTTTTACCCTCACCACCACCATGTGGGTGGTCTACTGGATTCATTGCTACACCTCTAACTTTAGGTCTCTTCCCTAACCATCTTGAGCGACCAGCTTTCCCTGAGCGAACAAGTTCATGCTGCTTGTTTCCAACAACACCGACTGTGGCTAAACATTTTTCTGGAACCATTCTTACTTCACCAGAAGGCATTTTTAATGTTACATAATTATTATCGTGTGCCATAACTTGTACGTATGCACCAGCGCTACGAGCCATTTGAGCTCCCTTGCCAGGAATCATCTCAATATTATGAACAAATTGTCCAGATGGGATATTTTTTAACTGCATTGCATTACCAGTTTTTAATTCAGCTTTTTCTGCAGAAATAATCTTATCTCCAACTTTCAACCCATCAGGTTGAATAATATATCTTTTTTCACCATCTACATAGTGAATAAGTGCGATAAAAGCACTTCTATTTGGATCATATTCTATTGTTGCTACATTACCCTCGATATCAAACTTATTTCTTTTGAAATCTATAATTCTATAACTTCTTTTATGACCGCCACCTCTTCTTCTTGAAGTAATACGTCCTTTATTATTTCTACCACCAGTTTTTTTAAGTTTTCTAACTAAAGATTTTTCTGGTCTATCAGTTGTAATCTCAGAAAAATCAGGTCTAGAAGTGAATCTAGATGCTGGTGTTACTGGTTTTAATTGTCTTATTGCCATAATTCTCTCTAAATACTAAATAAATCTATATTATATCCATCGATTAGTGTTACGATAGCCCTTTTTTTACTCTTAGCAAACCCATCAGTTCTTATAGTTCGACCATTACTTTTAACTGTCATCTGCTTTGCTTTGCCTTTTCTATTAGAAATAGCAACTTTAGATACTTTAACGTTAAATTTTTCTTCAACAGCTTTTTTAATATCTATCTTGTTGATATTAACCGGAACCTCAAATGCGTACTTATTTTCTGTTTCTTGCAACGCAGTCATTTTTTCGGTAACAACAGGTCTAATTAAAATTTTTGAATAATGGCTCATTAGTTTTTATCTCCAAACCTACTTGATAAAACCTCAAGGCCGCTAATATCAATAATGATTACATCATTATCATAAAGATCTCTGACTGAACAAGAACTAGCCTTTACCATTGAAACATAAGGAACATTTCTTGATGACAGAGCTAATTTCTCGTTTATTTCAGATGAAACTATAGTTACTTTCATGCCTTTGAAGCCATTTTTATTTAAAAATGATACAAATTCTTTAGTTTTTTCTACAGAAGGAAGAGATTCAATTACTTTAAAAGCATCATTTTTAACCTTATCAGAAAGAATACATTTATAAGCTAGCTGCTTAGTTTTAATATTAACTTTTTTGAAGTAATATTTAGGAGTAGGGCCAAATATTGAACCACCACCTCTGTTTAGAGGCGATCTGCTTGTTCCCTGTCTAGCATTACCTGTTCCTTTTTGCCTAAATGGCTTTTTACCACCACCTGATACAAGCGATCTATTTTTTGTAGAACTTGTACCCTGTCTAGCGTTATTCATTTCAGCAACAACAGATTGATAAACAGCTTGTGAATTCATAGCAACCTTAAAAACTGCATCATTCAATTGAAAATCTTTGCTTGTATCTATTGATTTTATTTTCATTTCTTTAATAAAAATACTGGTGCGTTGTTTGCTCCCGGTATTGCTCCTTTAATAAATAGTAAATTATTTTCTTTGTCTATATCAACAATTTCTAAATTTTGAACAGTTACATTATCTGAACCTTTTCTGCCGGCCATTTTCATGCCTTTAAATACTCTTGAAGGCCATGAAGCCTGTCCAATTGAACCTGGCGCTCTTTCGGTGTGTTTATTACCATGAGTAGCATCCTGTCTAGCAAAATTATGTCTTTTAATTGTTCCAGCAAACCCTTTACCTTTTGATTTTGCTCTAACATCAATAACTTCGCCAACATTAAAAATAGATGAATCAAATTTTTGACCTAATTTATAGTCAAAGTCTACAATAGATTTGAACTCAGCTATAACTTTAGCAGTCTCAACTCCAGATTTTGATAAATGACCACTCATTGGTTTATTTGTTTTTTTCTTAGATTTTTGACCATAAGCTAATTGTACTGCATTATAACCAGCATTATTCTCATTTTTAATTTGAGATACAGTGCATGGTCCTGCTTCAACCAATGTAACTGGCACTACATGACCATCATCATTAAAGATTTGTGTCATTTTAATTTTTTTACCAATTAAACCGTACATTTAATTATCCTCTAATCTCTATATCTACACCTGAAGGCAAATCGAGCTTCATTAATGACTCTACAGTCTTTGGTGTTGAGTTTACGATATCTACTACTCTTTTGTGAATCTTAGTCTGAAATTGCTCTCTAGACTTTTTATTAACAAAAGGTGATCTTAAAACAGTATAAACAGTTCTTTTTGTAGGCATAGGAATTGGGCCAGAAATAATTGCTCCAGTTGATTTTGCCGTACGAATAATCTTTTCAGCTGATTTGTCGAGCAACTTGTGATCATAAGCTTTAAGTGCAATTCTGATTAAATCTTTAGCCATAACTTATGCTTCTCCATCCTTGGATTGTGATTTCATTAACTTCTCTTCAATAGAAGCTGGCACTTTAGCATATTCATGAAAATCCATATGAAAGTTTGCTCTTCCTTGAGAAAGCGATCTTAAATCCGTTGCATAACCAAACATTTCACTCAAAGGTACTGCAGCCTTAATTTGCTGATTATTACCTTGTTGCTCCATTGTTTCTACTTTACCTCTTCTAGAATTAATATCACCGATAACATCACCAAGATAGTCATCTGGAGTAGTTGCTTCTACGGCCATAATTGGCTCCATTAATACTGGGCTAGCTGCTTTGCAAGCTTTAGCAATAGCTCTTGAACCTGCAACTTTAAATGCAATTTCAGAAGAGTCAACATCGTGGTAAGAACCAAAAACTAGCTCTACTTCGACATCTGGAATTGGATACCCGTGAAGAACTCCATTTTTTAATTGCTCTTGAATTCCAGCGTCTACAGCAGGAATATATTCTCTCGGAATTACACCACCGACAATCTTATTAATAAATTTATAACCCTCACCTTGAGCAGTTGGCTTAACATTTATTACAACATGACCATACTGTCCACGACCACCAGACTGTCTAACAAATTTTTCATCAATTTTTTCGACAGATTTTTGAATTGCTTCTCTGAATGAAACCTGAGGCTTACCAACATTAGCATTAACATTAAATTCACGCTTTAACCTATCTATAATGATCTCAAGGTGAACTTCTCCCATTCCAGAGATAACTGTTTGCCCTGTTTCGCTATCAACTTTTACCTTAAAAGTAGGATCTTCTTCACTTAATTTATTCATACCTTTAGCTAATTGATCCTGATCTCCTTTAGATACTGGTTCAATTGAAACAGAAACAACAGGGTCTGGAAACTCCATAGACTCTAAAGTAACATCGCCCTTTTCAGATAATGTATGACCCGTTCTAACATCTTTTAATCCGATAACAGCAACAATCTCACCTGCTTTTGCTTCATCTAATTCTTCTCGTTTATTCGCATGCATCTGTAAAATTCTAGAAACTCTCTGCTTATCTCCTGTATTAGAATCAATACAGAATGAACCTTTTTTAAGAACACCTGAGTATACTCTGATATATGTCAATTTTCCAACAAATGGGTCAGTTGCAATCTTGAAAGCTAACGCTGCAAATGATCCGTCAACAGAATTCTGTATTTGTACTGACTCCTCAGGATTGTCAACAGATGAACCTTCGATACTCCCAACATCTGTAGGGGAAGGCAGAAAATCAATAACAGCATCCAACACTCTTTGAACACCTTTATTTTTGAAAGCAGATCCACAGAGAGTAGGAACAAAAGCATTTTCAAAACATCCTCTCTTTAATGCTCCTTTAATTTCATCAGGCGTAATCTCTTCTTCAGATAAATATTTTTCCATAAGAGCATCATCAAAGCTTGCGACTTCTTCAATAAGAAAATTTCTCCATTTATCAGCATCTGCTTTTAGATCTTCTGGAATCTCAATATATTCAAATTCAGCTCCCTGAGAACTTTCATTATATTCAATAGCTTTCATATTTGTCAGATCAATAATACCTCTAAAATCTTCACCAGCTCCAATTGGAAGAGCTATTGGAAGTGGCTTTGCACCTAATCTTTTTTTCATTGTATCAATGGCATTATAAAAATCTGCACCTACTCTATCCATTTTATTAATAAATGCAATTCGCGGTACATTATATTTTGTAGCTTGCCTCCACACTGTTTCACTTTGAGGTTCTACACCTGCAACTGCACAAAAAACAGCAACTGCACCATCAAGAACCCTTAAAGATCTTTCTACTTCCATAGTAAAGTCTACGTGACCAGGTGTGTCGATTAAATTAACTCTATTCTTATCCCAATAAAAAGTTGTGGCAGCAGAGGTAATAGTAATACCTCTTTCTTGTTCCTGCTCCATCCAATCCATCGTAGCTGCACCATCATGAACTTCACCAATTTTGTGAGTTTTTCCAGCGTAATATAACATTCTTTCAGTCAAGGTTGTTTTACCAGCATCAACATGTGCCATAATTCCTATATTTCTTACTATTCTTAAATCAGATGACATTATCTTCCTCTTCCAAAATGTGCGAATGCTTTGTTCGCTTCAGCCATACGATGCGTATCTTCTTTTTTCTTAATAGCAGATCCTTCATTGTTTGAAGCTGAAAGGATTTCACCTGCTAGTCTATTAGACATAGCGCTACCAGATCTTTTCTTAGCACTTTCGATTATCCATTGAGATGCAAGATAAAACTGTCTTCTAGTAGGGACCTCTATCGGTACTTGATATGTAGCACCGCCAATTCTTTTTGACTTTACTTCTACATGGGGAGCAGCGTTATTTAGAGCTTTCTTGAAAATATCAACAGGATCTTTTTTACTTTTATCTTTTACGATATCAAAAGCATCATATAGAATCTTTTCAGCAATCCCTTTTTTACCGTCTGTCAATAAATAATTCATAAATTTAGATATTTGAAGATCGTTAAATTTAGGATCTGGATTAATAGTTCTTTTTTCTGGTCTTCTTCTTCTCATAATTTATTTTTTTGGTTTTTTTGCTCCATAGCGAGATCTACTAGTCTTTCTGTCATTTACACCTGCAGTGTCCAATGAACCGCGAACAATATGAAATCTAACTCCTGGAAGGTCTTTTACTCTTCCACCTTCAATCAGCACAATTGAGTGCTCTTGAAGGTTATGTCCTTCACCAGGAATATATGCATTAACCTCTATACCATTAGTCAATCGAACTCTAGCAACCTTTCTTAAAGCAGAATTAGGCTTCTTTGGAGTAGTTGTATATACACGAGTACATACACCTCTTTTCTGAGGGCTTTTTTCAAGCGCTCTACTAGCAGATTTATTAACTATTTTTTTTCTACTCTTTCTTATTAGCTGGTTTACAGTTGGCATATATCTTTCCTATAATATTTAAAAGTACCGGCGAATATATTGTTATAACACGGAAGAATCAAACTTTTTCTTGAACGCGTAGGAATATTCATTTTTGACAACAACGTATCATTAAACTTCTTAAGGTTAACTTTGCTCTTCAGAGCTATCTAAATTTGCGTCATCAGTTAAACGAATTTTATTCAATTCAGGAAAACCTGTTCCTGCAGGAATCAACCTTCCAAGCGCTACATTTTCTTTTAATCCAAGCAAATGATCTGTCTTTGAAGCTGTAGCAGCATCCGTTAAGACTCTAGTTGTTTCTTGGAAAGAAGCAGCTGAAATAAAGCTATTTGTATTTAGAGAAGATTGAGTTATACCCATTAAAATTGGTTCAAATGTTGCCTGTCTAGCTTTGTGAAACTTAATGATATTTTGATCTTTAGATTTGAATTCCTTGTTTATTTCTTTTACTTCATTCTGTGATATCATAGTTCCAACATCAAGATTAGAATCTCCAGACTCATCTACAACAACCATACCTTTCATGCTATCATTTTCAGCAAAAATATCTTGTTTATCCAATCGTTCGCCAGGCAAGTACATTGTATCACCTGGATTGTTGATAACAACTTTTTTCATCATCTGATTAACAATCACTTCGATATGCTTATCATTAATTCCAACTCCTTGAAGTCGATATACCTCTTGAATTTCATCAACTAAATATTCTCTAACAGCATTAGGCCCTAAAATAGTTAAAATGTCTGCTGGAGAAATTGCACCTTCGCAAAGTGGAGTCCCTGCAGATATAAAATCGCCTTCATGTACTACAACGTGTTTACCGTAAGGAATTTTATATACAACAGATTTACCATTAGAAGGAATTACAGAAATCTTACGAACCCCTCTTTTGATTTCACCAAACTCAACTGTTCCATTAATCTCACTTACAACTGCTGGATTAGCTGGCTTTCTAGCTTCAAACAACTCTGCTACTCTTGGTAGACCACCTGTAATATCTCTAGATTTACCAACATCTTTTTGTATTTTTACTAAAGTTTGACCTTTGGCAACTTCTTGTCCATCGTTTACAATAAGAGTTGCTTTTACAGGTAAAATTGTACCCCCTGATAATATGTCACCCTTTTTGCTATAAATCTCAATTTGAGGACTTAACCTTCTATCTTTAGATTCAGTAACAACTTTTTGTTTTTTACCGCCGTCAACAGCTTCTTCTTGATAAGTATCACCCTCAATAAAATCTTTCATTTTAATGACACCAGATTGTCTTGCAAGAATTAAATCCGTATAAGGATCCCATGAAAATAATGTTGTTCCTTTTTTGATTTTATCTCCTTCAGATACATTTACATTCGCACCATATGGAACGTTAAAATCTTCTAATACATTATTTTTTGCATCAACAATTGATAATTTTCCACTTCTGGATAAACATCTTACAACTTTAAATCCATCTTCATCGACTGTTTCAGCTAATTCATATTCAGAGCTAAATTTGACTGAACCACTATTTCTAGATTTTTTATCAGATTCTTCTGCGATACGAGTAGCAGTACCACCAATGTGGAAAGTTCTTAAAGTAAGCTGAGTGCCTGGCTCTCCAATACTTTGAGCAGCAATAATACCAACAGCTGTTCCTTTAGTTACAAGCTGTCTTCTAGTTAAATCCCAACCATAACATTTTGCACATACACCTCTTCTTGATTCACATGTAAGAATTGACTTTATTTTAATACTGTTAAAATTATTATTAACTACTTGTTCAGCTAATGCTTCATCAAATACATCACCTGCTTTTACTATAGTTTTTCCATCAACAACAATTTTTTCAGAAGATGTTCTTCCAAGAATACGTTCAGCTAAGGACTCAACGATTTCCTCTCCTTCTTTTAAATCTGAAACAGTGATTCCGTTTATTGTTTTACAGTCGTATTCATAGATGGTAACATCTTGAGCCACATCAACTAATCTCCTAGTTAGATAACCAGCATCGGCCGTTTTAAGAGCAGTATCAGCAAGACCTTTTCTTGCTCCGTGAGTAGAAATAAAGTACTCCATCACTGATAGACCTTCTTTAAAATTTGATTGAATTGGGCTCTCGATAATTTCTCCACCACCAATCATAGATTTCCTAGGTTTTGCCATTAACCCTCTCATACCTGCCAACTGTTTAATTTGGTCGCCACTTCCTCTAGCTCCAGAATCTGAAGATATGTAAAGCGCATTGAAACCTTCATCGTCTGATCTTATGCCGTCCATCATAACATCGGCAACATCACTAGTTGCTTTAGTCCATACGTCGATAACTTTATTATAACGTTCCCCTTCTGTTAATACATGACGATCAAATCGTTGTTGAATTTTATCAACTTCGTTTTCTGCTTTTTTAATAATGTCATTTTTCTTTTCAGGAATGATAATATCACTGATAGAAATTGATACACCGCTCTTTGTTGCAGTTTTAAAACCAATATCCTTTAAATCATCAAGAAGATTAACAGTTTTTTGATTACCTGCTTTTACGAATGAATCTCCTATGATAAAACTTAATCTTTTTTTCGAAATAACTTCGTCGTAATAACCGAGCTCTTCAGGAATTATAGAATTAAAAATGGCCCTACCAGCGGTAGTATTCTTATGCCATACTCCGTTATGTCTTACATTGACAATAGCATGCATCCCAACTTTATCATTGTCATATGCTATTTTAACCTCATCAATAGATCCAAAGGATTTTCCTTCTCCAATTTGACCTTTCTTTTGACTAGTTAAATAGTAACAACCTAAAATCATATCTTGCGATGGAAGAGTAATTGGTTTTCCACTAGCAGGATGTAATACATTCTGACTTGCCATCATTAAAATTCTGGCTTCCAATTGAGATGGAATAGAAAGTGGTACGTGTACAGCCATCTGGTCACCATCAAAGTCAGCATTAAATGCTGAACATACTAATGGATGAACTCTTATAGCTTTTCCATCAATCAAAATCGGCTGGAAAGCGATAATACCAAGCCTATGAAGTGTGGGAGCACGATTAAGTAACACTGGGTGATCTTTAACTACGCTTTCTAAAATTTCGTAAACAAATGATTCTTTATTTTCAATCATCAATTTGGCACTTCTAGGTGTTGCAGCTAAATCTCTTCTAATAAGCTCTCTAATCAAATGAGGCTTAAATAACTCCAATGCCATATTCTTAGGAATACCACATTCAGTCATTTTCAATTCTGGGCCAACAACAATAACGGATCTTCCTGAATAATCAACTCTTTTACCAAGCAAATTTTGTCTAAATCTTCCCTGTTTACCTCTAAGCATATCTGATATTGATTTCAAAGGTCTTTTAGATCCGCTTCTAATTGCAGTTTTACGTTTTGTATTATCAAAAAGAGCATCAACAGACTCTTGCAGCATTCTTTTTTCGTTTCGAAGAATGACTTCAGGTGCCTGGATATCCATCAACTGTTTAAGTCTATTATTTCTAATAATAATTCTTCTATATAAATCATTCAAATCACTAGCAGCAAATCTACCGCCTTCTAACGGAACAAGAGGTCTAAGCTCTGGAGGCATAACTGGAAGAATTGAAACAATCATCCATTCAGGTTTATTATTTCTGTCTCTTGCAAAATCTTTAACAACCTTTAATCTTTTTAGAGCATCTTCTCTTTTTTGCTTTGACTTAGTTGTGGTACTGATTAACTCTAACTCTTGCTTTAATTCTAATAAATCCATCTCAGATAGAGCATCTTTTATAGCCTCTCCACCCATTGCTGCGTAGAAGTATGACTCTTCTTCTCTTTCTTCCTGTGAAACAGCATCAAATCCGAATTCTTGATCAAGCTCTAAAAAAGCTTCTTCATCAATTAATTCAAATCTTTTATAACCACTTTTACCTGGATTGATTACCAGGTAGTTTTCATAATAAATAACGCTTTCAAGCTGTTTAGCGCTTTTGCCTAAGATATAACTAAGTTTACTTGGAATAGATTTTAAGAACCAAATATGAACAACCGGTACCGCAAGGGTTATATGGCCCATACGATTTCTTCGAACTTTTTTTGTAGTAACTTCAACTCCGCATCTATCGCAAATAATACCTCTATAACGGATACCTTTATATTTTCCGCAGTGACATTCAAAATCCTTCACAGGTCCAAAGATTTTTTCACAGAATAAACCGTCTTTTTCAGGTTTGTATGATCTGTAATTGATTGTCTCTGGCTTTAATACTTCACCAAAAGATCCTTCAAGAATCTTTTCTGGTGAAGCTAACTTAATTGAAATACTATTTTTTGCTTTATACATCTATAATTTCCTTTAGTCTAAAGTTATATCAAGACCAAGACCTTGAATTTCTTTCATGAATACATTAAATGCCTCTGGCGTAGTTGGATCAGGTAAATCCTCTCCTTTAACAAGAGCGCTGTACACTTTAGATCTTCCTTCAATATCATCTGATTTAATTGTAAGGATTTCTCTTAAAATGTGCGCTGCTCCATAAGCTTGAAGAGCCCAAACTTCCATCTCACCGAATCTCTGTCCACCAAATTGAGCTTTACCACCAAGCGGCTGTTGCGTAACAAGCGAGTAAGGTCCAGTTGAACGTGCATGCATCTTATCATCAACCATGTGGTATAATTTCATCATGTACTGATAACCTACAAGAACAGGATTATCTATTTTTTCACCTGTCAAACCATCGAACAAAGTGACTTTACCGGAATCTGGTAAGCCTGCTTCTTTCATTTTTGCAGCAACTTCGTCTGGTGTAGCTCCATTAAATACTGGAGTTTCATACCTTTCACCTAGACGCTTTCCTGCCCAGCCTAACATCGTTTCGTAAAGCTGTCCAAGATTCATTCTTGAAGGAACACCCATTGGATTTAAACAAATATCTACAGGGGTACCATCTTCTAAAAATGGCATATTTTCTTCAGGAACAATAGTTGCAATAACACCTTTATTACCGTGTCTTCCAGCCATCTTGTCACCAATAGAAACTTTTCTCTTATTAGCAACATACACTTTAGCTAGTTTTAAAATACCCGGTTGTAATTGATCGCCTTCTTTTAACTTAAAAATATCAGTTTCAAGCTTATCTTCAAGCTCTGCTAGATGTCTATTAAATGAATCAAAAATTAAACCAATTTTCTCCCATGATTTAGGACCTGATATCCAAGGATCTTTATGTGAAAATTGTTCAAAATTTAATGAATCAAGTTTTTTCAAAGTTAGCTTAGTTCCTTTCTTAATTAAGACTTTATCAATCTTGTCTTTAATACCTAAACTTGACTTATCCTTAAGAAGACCTTTTAAAAGTTTATCTCTTGACGCTCGCAATTCTCTTTCATCGTTACGTTTTGTCTTTTGAAGCTCCTTAATTTGCTTGTTAACTTCAGCTCTAGATTGTTTAGACGTTTTTTCATATAAATCAGTCTTGATAACAACACCTTTAACACCTGGCTCAGCCTTCTTTGATGCATCTTTTACGTCACCAGCTTTTTCACCAAAAATAGCTCTTAAAAGTTTTTCCTCTGGGGATGGATCAGTCTCGCCTTTTGGAGTTACTTTACCAATCAAGATGTCATCTTCATTAACAATAGCTCCAACGCGAATTAAGCCATTTTCATCTAATTGTGCTGTCGCTTCTTCGCTTACATTAGGAATCTCTGGAGTTAATTCTTCTTCTCCTCTTTTAGTATCTCTAACTTCAAGCTCAATTTCATTAACATGGATAGATGTAAATACATCATCTCTTACAAGTCTTTCATTAATAACAATAGCATCTTCAAAGTTGTATCCATTCCAAGGCATGAATGCAATTAAAGCATTTTTTCCTAGTGCAAGTTCTCCGCCTTGCGTGGATGCTCCATCGGCAATAACATCTCCTTGTTTAACCTTATCACCAACTCCAACTAATACTTTTTGATTGTAACAAGTATTCTGATTAGATCTAGAATATTTGATTAGCTCGACAGTTCTAAGATCTTCATCCTTTTTTAACAAAGAACCATGCTTGTAGTTACTATCTTTAATGATAATTTTTTTAGCATCTACATGTACAACTTTTCCACTTACTGGAGAAAGTAATACAGACTTAGAATCTCTTGCTACAACTTTTTCCATTCCAGTAGCAACAATAGGTGCATCTGTTTTTAAAAGCGGAACAGATTGACGTTGCATGTTAGAACCCATTAAAGCTCTGTTTGCATCGTCATGTTCAACAAAAGGTATTAAAGCTGCAGCAACACTTAATATTTGATTTGGTACAATATCTGAATAATGAACCTGGTCAGCGTCAACAATAGGAAAATCTCCTTTTGAACGAACTCTGATTTTTGATTCAGAAATAAGACCTTTTTTATCGGCCTCCAATCCAGATTGAGCAATATTTGATCTATCTTCATCGTCAGCTGATAAATACTGAACCTTACTTGTAAGGATTTTATCATCAATCTTTCTATATGGAGCCTCTATAAAACCATGTCTATTGATTTTAGCCATTAATGCTAAAGAAGAAATCAGACCAATATTTGGCCCCTCTGGTGTTTCAATTGGGCACAATCTTCCATAATGGGTATAGTGGACATCTCTTACTTCAAAGCCAGCTCTTTCTCTTGATAATCCACCAGGTCCAAGTGAAGAAATTCTTCTTTTATGAGTTATTTCTGCTAATGGGTTAGTTTGATCACCAAATTGAGATAATTGACTAGTACCAAAGAAAGTGTTGATGACAGTAGTTACTAACCTTGAATTGATTAAGTCTTGCGGAGTAATAGTTTCAGACTCTCTCAAATTCATACGCTCGTAAACTGTTCTAACCATTCTTGCAAGCGCTGAATTAAATTGAACTTTAAGCTGTTCACCAACTGTTCTAACTCTTCTATTACCTAAATGATCGATATCATCAGGAGCTCTCAAACCTTTTCTCATCTGAATTAAAAATTTTAATGTAATTAAGAAATCATCATGAGTTAAGACTGCATCTTTACCTGTATTATCTAAATTAAACTGCTTATCAAGCCTATATCTTCCAACCTGACCTAAATCATACTTCTTAGGAAAAAAGAACATTCTATGAATGAATTTTTCAGCAGATTCAGGACTTGGAGCTTCGCTACCTCTCAAGAGATAATAAACACGAACTAAAGCCTCTTCTGTGGACTTTGTTGGATCTTTTTGGATAGTATTATGCAACATCATACTGTCAATATTATTTCTAACATCAACAACCTTAATAGATTTTGCTTTATTTTTCTTTAAAGTTTTAACAATTGACTCATTTAACTCTTTTCCGCTTTCAACAAAAAGTTCTCCAGTTTCGTGATCAATAATATCTTCAATAACAACATAATGACTTAACCTATCTTCGTCAATTTTTGAAGGATTAAGATCCTGAATTAAACCAAAGGCATTATAAATATCCTCATCTGAGCTAAAACCTAAAGATCTTAAAAGCAAAGTTGCTGGAAACTTTCTTTTTCTATCAATGATAGTAAATAGTACATCATTAATATCAGTAGTAAAGTCTATCCATGAACCTCTAATTGGTATAATTCTAGCATTATACAGCTTTGCTCCATTAGGGTGGAATTTTTGATCAAAGAATGCTCCAGGAGATCTCTGCAATTGTGTTACAACTGTTCTTTCGGCTCCATTGATAATAAAGGTACCTTTATCAGTCATGTAAGGCATATTACCAAAATACACATCCTGATCAATTACTTGTGAAAATTTCTTTTTATCCTTTTCATCAGTAATTTTCAACCTTAATTGTACGGTTAGAGGAACATTAAATGTAATACCTCTATCTGAGCATTCACTCGGAGAGTATCTTGGCTTTCCAATAGTGTAGCTTTTGTATTCAAGAATATAATTTTCATGATTATCCTGCAGGGGAAAGATTGAAACAAAGGCTTCATGCAATCCAAACATTTCTCTTTCTTTAGGTTTTACACCTTCCTGTAAAAAATCATGGAATGAGCCGACTTGCAGATCTAGTAGATCTGGAAATTCGGTGGTAGTTTTTATTTTCTCAAAATTATGTCTAATGTTTATCTTATCTAGTTTCAAGATAGTTGTACCTCCAAAAAATTGGTTAATTAATTATACTTACTTGTATTATTACTGTAATTCTACTGTAGCTCCGGCTTCTTCAAGTTGAGACTTAAGTGATTCAGCCTCATCTTTATCGACGCCTTCTTTAATAGCCTTGGGAGCAGAATCAACCAATTCTTTAGCTTCTTTTAATCCTAGACTTGTAATCTCTCTTACAACTTTAATAACAGAGATTTTTGATTGCCCAGCCGCAGACAGGACAACATTAAAACTGCTTTGCTCTCCACCTTCAGCAGCGCCTTCAGCAGCTCCTCCAGCAGCAGCAGCTGCAACAGGTACAGCAGCAGTTACACCAAACTTATCTTCTATGTCTTTTACAAGCTCAGATATTTCAATCATATTTGCTTCTTCAAGATATTTTAATACATCTTCTCTTTTAACGCTCATTTTAACTACCTTTCTTTGAGTTTAATTGTTCAAGTGCTCCTAATAAGCCAGAAATAGGACTTCCCAATGTACTGCTTAGTTTTGACATTGGAGAGTTTAGCATTCCTACCAATTTAGACAATAATTGTTCTTTTGAAGGAAGGTTTGCAATCTTCTCAAACTCTTCTCCTTGAAAAACTTGTCCATCAAGTATCATGCCTTTTACAGCAGGCTTATCAAAATCTTTTAAAAAATTCTTTATTACTTTAGCAGGATCAGTTGGCTCGTCATAACTTAACGCCATAGCTGTTGGACCATTTAAAAAATCATCCAAACCATCCATACCAATATCCTTTGCAGCTAATTTTATCAATGTGTTTTTTGCAATAGTAAATTCAACATCTTTGGCAACAAATTCTTTTCTTAATTTTGTAATGCTTACAACATCAAGACCGATGTAATCAGTAAAGTATATTGCTTTTGCTTTATCAAGCTTTTCTGTCAAATTTTTAACTGCTTCAATATTTTTATTACTTGGCATAATTATTCTGTTCCTATTTTTATTCCAGGGCCTAAAGTTGATGATATACTTACAGACTTCAAATACTTCCCTTTGAATGAGTTTGGCTTTGCTGACATAACAGCTGATTGCATTGTTTGGAAATTTTCCTTTATTTGATCTTCAGAAAAAGAGGTTTTCCCTATTGAAGAATGTAAAATTCCATTCTTTTCAACTCTTGCGTCTAATTTACCAGCTTTTAATTCTTTTATAGCTTGAGCAACATCATTTGTTACAGTTCCAGATTTTGGATTTGGCATTAGTCCTTTTGGTCCCAACACTTTACCTAGTTTACCAAGCTCTGCCATCAAATCGGGGGTAACAACAATTTTATCTACATCTGTCCATCCACCCTTAATTTTATCTAAAAATTCATCTTTACCAACAAAATCAGCTCCTGCTTCTTTCGCTTCAGCCTCTTTATCTACATTGACTATAGCTAAAACTGATACGTCTTTTCCTATGCCGTGTGGCAAACTTATACTCAAGCGAATGTTTTCTTCCGCATGACGAGGATCAACTCCTAGATTAAAAGCAACATCTACAGATTCACTAAAAGCTTCTCTTTTAAAATTCATTAACAAGCTCACTGCCTCATCAATATTATACACTTTTGATGAATCAATTTTTTCGTTAACAGATTTTGAAAATTTAGTTACCTTCATTTTTCCACCTCAATTCCCATGCTGACTGCAGTTCCTGCTATCATTTCAGCCGCTTGGTCTAATGTATGCGAGTTTAAATCTTTCATTTTTATTTCAGCAATTTTTTTGCACTGCGACATTGTAATTTTACCAACTTTGTCTTTGTTTGGCTCTTGAGAACCTTTTTTCATCTTTAACTCTTTCATAATTAAGGTAGATGCAGGTGGAGATTTTGTTTCGAAAGTAAAAGATCTATCTTTATAAACTGTAATAATTACCGGAGTTAACATTCCTTGCAACTCTTTTGTTTTTTCATTAAAAGCATTACAAAAATCCATAATATTTACACCGTGTTGCCCTAATGCTGGACCTACAGGTGGCGCAGGATTTGCTTGACCTGCTGCAATCTGTAACTTAATTAAACCTGTTTTTTCTTTTCCTGCCATCTTTAACTTTCAATTAATATTTGATGCATACTCAATTCTATCGGAGTAGGTCTACCAAAAATATTTACATTAACTTTAATTCTGTTTGAATCATTAATCTCTTGAACCAAACCATTAAATTCTTTGAACGGCCCGTCAATAACTTTAACAGAGTCTCCAACCTTAAACGGAATCTCTTCGATTTCACCAGCGGCCTCATCATCACCATCAGCACTACTACCAATAATTCTTTTAATCTCTGAATCATTTAATGCTTGCGGATTTCCTTTTGGGCCAACAAAGCTCATAACACCATCCATGCTCTCAATAAAGAATTTAGTCTCATTATTCATATCCATTTTTACAAGGACATAACCTGGGAAAAAAACTTTTTTCTTTAATTGTTTCTTGCCATTTTTAATATCCACAACATTTTCTGTTGGGATTAAAATCTCTTCTACGTTCGATCTTAGTTCTTTTTCATAGTCAAGTTCGCGAAAAATAGTATCACGTACTTTCTCTTCCCTACCTGACATCACTCTTAAACTATACCAATTCATATCAATACTCTCATGAGTCGTTGTATCATCCAATCAATTCCAAAAAGGAAAACAACAAATAAAAGGAAAAAAATTATAATTAAATAGGTTGAGCCCCTAAGCTCATTATAAGAGGGCCATGAAACTTTGTTCATCTCTAAATATACCTGATTTAAAAAATCTTTTACTCTTTTAAACATTTTTTTTCCTTCATTCGCAGGTGAGGCAGGAATTGAACCCGCAACCCCCGGTTTTGGAGACCGATGCTCTACCTAATTGAGCTACTCACCTATTTGCTATTTAATTTCTTTAAAAAGAACATGCTTGCGAGCTACAGGGTCAAACTTCTTATATTGAAGTTTATCAGGATGCTTACTCTTATTTTTCGTAACAGTATAGCGATACCCTGTCCCTGCAGTACTCTCAAGTCTTACAATTGCTCTTTTACTATTTCCAGCCATTAGTCAAGTATGGTAGTAACTACTCCAGCTCCTACAGTGTGTCCACCTTCTCTAATAGCGAATCTTAGCTCTTGATTCATAGCAATCGGTGTAATTAATTCAACATTCATTTCTATATTATCTCCTGGCATAACCATCTCTGTACCTTCAGGTAATGTTACAACACCAGTTACATCAGTAGTTCTAAAGTAAAACTGAGGTCTATAGTTATTAAAGAATGGAGTGTGTCTTCCACCTTCCTCTTTTTTCAAAACATATACGTTAGCTTTGAACTTAGTGTGAGGGGTAATAGATCCTTTAGCTGCAAGAACAACGCCTCTTTTAAGATCTTCTTTTTCAACACCTCTTAAAAGCAAGCCAGCATTATCTCCAGCTTCACCCTCATCAAGTGTTTTTTGAAACATCTCCACACCAGTAACAATTGTTGTACCAATCTTGTTATCAAGACCAACAACTTCTACTTCTTCACCAACTTTAACTTTACCTGACTCGATTCTACCAGTACCAACAGTACCTCTACCAGTAATACTGAATACATCTTCAACAGGCATCAAAAATGGTTGATCAATTGCACGCTCAGGCTGAGGAATAAATGAATCACAGGCTTCCATAAGCTCACCAATGCATTTAACAGACTCAGCGTCGTCTTGATTTTCAAGAGCTTTTAAAGCGCTACCTTTAACGATAGGAGTATTATCTCCATCGAATTTGTATTCGCTTAAAAGATCTCTTAATTCCATTTCAACCAACTCTAACAATTCAGGATCGTCAACTTGGTCAACCTTATTCATAAATACTACAATGCTAGGAACATTCACCTGACGAGCAAGCAATACGTGTTCTCTAGTTTGAGGCATAGGACCGTCAGCTGCACTAACAACAAGAATAGCTCCATCCATTTGAGCTGCACCTGTAATCATGTTTTTGATGTAGTCGGCGTGACCAGGACAGTCAACGTGTGCGTAATGACGATTAGCTGTCTCGTATTCAACGTGTGAAGTTGAAATTGTAATACCTCTTTCTTTTTCCTCAGGTGCATTATCAATAGTATCAAAATCACGTTTAGCTGCTAAACCCAAATTAGACTGAGTTTGTGTAATTGCAGCTGTCAAAGTAGTCTTACCATGGTCAACGTGACCGATAGTACCGATATTACAGTGAGGCTTATTTCTAACAAATGTTTCTTTAGCCATTATGTTATCTCCTTGTTTTTATACAATTTTTAATTTTCTTTTTTTGAGCCTACGACCGGGATTGAACCGGTGACCTCTTCGTTACCAACGAAGTGCTCTACCTACTGAGCTACGCAGGCAATTATTGAGCGAGTGACGCGATTCGAACGCGCGACCCTCAGCTTGGAAGGCTGATGCTCTACCAACTGAGCTACACTCGCAAATCCTGTGGGCAAAGAAGGATTCGAACCTCCGTAGACTTACGTCGGCAGATTTACAGTCTGCTGCCTTTAACCACTCGGCCATTTGCCCGAAATCCCTTACTCAATCCTGATAGTAAGATCAAAAAAAATTTTCAAATACCTAGCTTATGCCCCTAAAAACTGAGCCGGCGAGAGGATTTGAACCCCCGACCCGCTGATTACAAATCAGCTGCTCTACCAACTGAGCTACACCGGCAATGTATATGTACACGCACGCGTAGGCAAAAGCGACGAAATATAAGAAGAATTAGTAGGAAAACAAATTATTTCTTTTCGAGCAGTTTTTGACCGGTAGCAGTATCCTCAACATACCACCCCATTGATTTCAATTTATCTCGCAATATGTCAGACTTTTTCCAATCTTTATTATTCCTAGCCTCTTGACGAGAAAATAATAAATCTTGTACATTTTTTGGAGGTTTTTGTTTCTTTGAACGATCAAAGTCAATTACATCAAAAATTGAATTAAAAAGTTTTAAAAAAATTAAAGATTTTTCTTTTTCAGATTCATTTAGCGAACTTGAAGTTATTTTTTTATTCATTTTAGCTATAAAACTGAAGAAAATACCTAGAGCTTCAGCTGTATTTAAATCATCGTTTAAAGCATTTATAAATGCTAAATGTTCAGCGCTAAATTTCATCTCCACATTATCAATGGTTAATAAATCAAAGTTATTTGAAAATCTTGTAATTTTTTCAATCATTTTTTTGCTCTCATCAAGCTTTTTAAGATTAAAAGATACTTTTGTTCTATAATGAGCTGATAAAAGAAAAAGTCTAACCGCGCTAGGTCCGTTTTCTTTAATCATTGTATTAACTGAAACAAAATTTCCTGAAGATTTGCTCATTTTTTCGTCATCTATATTTAAGTGTTCTGCATGAAGCCAGTAATTGGCTATTTTTTTTCCACTTAGGGATTCAATTTGAGCGCATTCATTTTCATGATGAGGAAATTTCAGATCAATGCCTCCACAATGAATATCAATCTCTCCATCGAAAAGATCTTCAATCATAACTGCACACTCAGTATGCCATGCAGGCCTACCCTTTCCCCATGGACTATCCCAAAAAATATCACCATCATTTTTGCTCCAAGACTTCCACAACGCAAAATCGCCAACAAACCTTTTATCCTGATTTTTATTGATTTTTAAATAATCTGAATCTTCAAACTTGAGGTCCACAAACCTTTCATAATTAAGGTCTTTTTCAACAATGAAATAAACACTATTATTTGACTCATATGCAAAACCTTCATTGATTAGTCTTTGAATAAACTCAATCATTTTTTCAACAAAATCTGTAGCCTTTGGATTGTAATCATTTGGAAAAATATTCAAAGTGCGAGATATTTCATGAAACGATTTTTCATATCTCGAAGTTATTTCTTTTAGTGATGATTTTTCTTCAATTATTCGATTAATTATTTTATCATCAATATCTGTAATGTTAACTGCTGTAGTAGTTGAAAAACCGTTCATTTTAAGCACTCTATTTATCAAATCATAAAAAGTAAATGTTCTAAAATTTCCAATGTGCGGAACATCATAAACCGTAGGACCGCATCCATAAATTTTAACCTCATTTTCAGATTTAGGTTTGAAGGATTCTTTTTTTCCTATTAAAGAGTTGTAAAGTTTTAAAGTCATTTTTCTAAAGACAATTTAATAATTTTTTCTATTAATTTTTTAAAAGAAAGTCCATGTTGTTTTGCTGCCTTTGGAAATAGGCTAGTTTTTGTCATTCCAGGTAAAGTATTTATTTCTAGAAAATAAAACTTATTATCAAAAAACTTAAAGTCTACTCTTGAATATACATCACAACTTAACATTTTATGTATTTTCAATGCACAGTCTTGAACAGACCGATATTTAATTGAATTCATTTCTGCCGGACAAATATAATCTGTTTCTCCTATAATATATTTTGAATTGTAATCATAAACTCCAGACTTAGGTTTAATTTCAATCACTGGCAAGGATTCTTCACCTAAAACAGAAACTGTAATCTCTCTGCCATTGATAAATTCTTCAATTAATACAGAGCTGTCAAAATCTAGAGCTATATCAATAGAATCATTAATTTTACTTACATCATTTACAATATTAAAGCCTACAGAACTACCTTGAGCATTAGGTTTTACAACATATTTTTCTGCTGAAAAATCAAAATGATCATTACATGAATTAGATGAAGTATGATAATATTTTGGAGAGTCAATACCTTCTCCTATTACAATATTTTTTGTTTTAGCCTTATCAAAACAAATTTTAGATGATTTTTCATTTGAGCCATTAAAAGGAATATTCATTTCAGATAAAATTGATTGAATAGAACCGTCCTCACCAAAAGATCCATGCAATGCAATAAATATAAAGTCTTGATCTATCAATTTGTCTTGAATATCAATAATTGAATTTTGATTTAGAATATATTGAGATGTTTTATGACCTAACTGAATACACGCTTCCAAAACAGCTTCACCGGTTTTAATTGAAACTAAACGCTCTTCTGAGCTTCCCCCAGATATTACTCCAATATTAATTTTATATCCTTTGCTGCTTCCAATAAATCTTTTGAAACTAAATCTACGTTACAGGTCGATTTGACTTGTGCTATGTAATCATTACCCATACCAGTCAACAAGAAAATAGTTTTCATATTTAACCTTTTTCCAACTTCAGCATCAACAATAGAATCTCCTATCATTAAAGAGTTAGAAAGATTTATCTGAAATTCTTCAGATGCTTTTTTAAACATTCCTATACCAGGCTTTCTCATTGAATCATATCCTTCTTCGTAATTGTCTGAAAAATAAATTTTTTTAAGTGGTAAATGTCTTTTTTCAAACTCTTCATAAATATGATTATGAATTTCTTCTAAATTTTTTAAGTCAATTTTGCCAGTTGACAGACCAGACTGATTAGTAACAATAACAAATTTTTTTGTATAGTTTTTGAATACATTTAAAGCTTCAAAGGTATAGTCAAAGAAGTGGTAATCGGAAAGTTTGTTTATATATCCATAGGGATCATGACTTATTGTTCCATCTCTATCTAAAAAAATTGCATCAAACATTTAAATTGATCTCCAATCTATAGTTTTCCAATCGTCATTCACTTTTAAATCAAATAAAGGATTCTTAAAACTTTCTATACTACCAACTAAACAATCAAAAACAATCTCATCAAATTGAGTAAATGAGATTGAATAAACTTGCTTTCTTTTAGTATCAAATTTAATAAATAGTTTATTATCCATATAGTTGTAATGATATAATAAATATTTATTACTGATATCAATTTTAATTAATTCGGCGTTTTCAAAGTTTTCATAATCAAAAAATTCTAATAAATTTTTTTCAGCGTTTTCTAAAATAATAATATTGTCTTTTGAGTCGTATGTAGATATAGTGTCCCCTGAAAAAACAGAAACCATTCCATCGAATTTCGAAGTATCAAAAAAAATCTTATCAACGGTTATTGATAGGCTTGCCTTATAGCTATCAGATGAATGATTAATCTGAAGATTAACTGTTTTATTATCTAGATTTTTAAAAAAATTTTTGATTTCGATATCTTTTATATCATTTCCAAACAATGAGCAAAAAGACAAAAATATAATTTTTATGCTATTTTTCATTAATTGTTTCAAGATAAGATTCGTCAACCAGTACTTCTCTGGCTTTACTTCCTGTAAAAGGGCCTACAATTTTTAATCTTTCCATCTCGTCAATTAATCTAGCTGCCCTGGAATATCCTACAGACAACCTTCTTTGAAGCAAAGAAATAGATCCTTGCTTGCTCATAACAATAATTTCAATTGCTTTATATAGCAAGTCATCATTAATACCTTCCTCACCATCTATAATTGAACTAGTTTCCTCTTTATAAGTATCAATAATAACCTCATTTGGTTTAGGTTGAGAACTAATATGCTGAACCAAATCTTCAATTTCTTTTAATGTTATAAATGCACCATGCATTCTTACAGGAGCTGGAGATCCTGGTTTTTGATATAACATATCACCTTTTCCAATTAACTTGTCTGCCCCATTCTCATCTAATATTGTTCTAGAGTCAATTTTAGTTGCTACTTGAAATGCAATTCTAGCTGGAAAATTTGCCTTTATAACGCCCGTAATAACGTCAACGGAAGGTCTTTGAGTAGCAACTATTAAGTGAATACCTACAGCTCTTGCAAGCTGTGCTAGCCTTGCAATAGGAGCCTCCACATCTCTTGGACTGTACATCATAAGGTCAGCTAGCTCATCAATCATTAAAACAATATAAGGCATTAAATCTTTCTTAGACTTTTTCATCATATCATTATATTCAGAAATATTTCTTTTTCCTGCTTCTGCTAAAAGATCATACCTTGAATCCATTTCTTTTTCAAGGGATCTTAATGCGAGAATGGCATTATCTTTTTTAGTAATAATTGACTCATCAATACCGTTAAATTTCAATAAATAATGATTTTCTAGACCCCTGTACAATGACATTTCAACTTTTTTAGGATCAATAATCACAAACTTTACTTCTTCAGGTTTTAATTGATAAAGCAGGCTAACAATTATAGTATTTAGTGAAACTGATTTTCCAGAACCTGTTGTACCTGCAATTAAGAGGTGTGGCATTTCTACTAAATCTAAAATAGAAATATCACCTAATGTTCCTTTTCCAATGGCAAGTTTTAATTTTGCTTTAGACTTTAGATATTTTTCAGAATTTATTACATTTTTTAAAAATATTGTTTGAGGGTCTTGATTAGGAATCTCTACTCCAACATGATTTGAACCTGGAATTGGCGCTAAGACTCTAACACTTTGAGCCTCCATTACTCTTGCTATATCATCAGAAAGCTGAACAAATTTATTTACTCTTACACCCTCTGCTGGTAGAATTTCAAATAAGGTAATAATTGGTCCAGTTTTTATGGCCCCTGAACTACCCTCAACGCCAAAATTTGAAAGTGAATTTTTTAATAATTCAGATCTTTCTCTGATATCATCTTCATTCACTTCGCTTAATTCATCCAATGAATGAAGAATATCAGTTGAAGGAAATTCCCATTCTTTCTTCAAGATAGATTTATTCCTTTGATTATCTATTTCAGCCTCTTTTTCAATTATTGCTTTTTCTATTGAAATTTCTGAATATTTAACTTTTTGATCTACATCATCTTCTGAAAGAGCTGCTATATCATATTCTATCTGATTTTCATGTTTGTTATTTATGCTATCTTCCTGCTTATCATTTACGCCATCCAAAACTTGTTTTTCAATCTCTTCTTCATCATCTGTATTTATATCTTCAAGAAATGATTCATCTTTTATAATTCTATCCTTCTCCTGATGTTTATCTTGCTTTTTGATGGCTGGCAAAAAACTTTTAATATCAAAATCGATATTAGAAATAATTTTTTTAAAAAATTGTGGAACCATTTTTAAATAGCTGTAAGTATCAATTCTAAAAAATGATATTACTGAAATCATTATTAATGAAAATAGGATTAATATAGAACCAAATAAACCTGTCCAGTCATAAATGAGTCCAAGGGAAAGTCCGCCTAAAAGTCCAGAGTAATTGTAGTCATCAATTTTTTCTAAAACTATAATTGAATCAAAGTTTTCAATAAAGCCTAAAACCATAGAACTGATTATTAAAAAAATTATTTGATATCTAACTAACTTAAAGACATCTATTGAGAAATTTGTAATCAAATAGTAGGCTACTGTAGCTAGAGATATTGGAAAAAATAATGCAGCATATCCAAAACCTAACTTCATAAAATAAAAACCTATATAAACTCCAAATATATTAAATGGATTATTAATATTTTGAGCTACAAGCGAAGGTTCTTCAGATAAATCATAGCTTATCATAGAGCCGAAAAAAAGCAATGACAAAACTAAAAGTAACCAGCCTATAATTTGAATTCTAATCTTATCTGTCATTTTAAATAAGTACCATCTTTATAAAACGGAAGCTTTGTTTTATTAAAAGTAAAAAATTTATCTCTAATTCCAACTAAAAACTCTCTATCATTTTTAAAATCTATATCAATATATGCCAAAGCAATTCCTTTCTTAAGACTTGGAGACATTCCACCGCTAGAAATTATACCGATTTCTTTTTTTTGGGTCGAATATAATTTATAACCTGACCTTGGAATTGCTCTTTCTTTAGACGAAATTGCTATTAGTTTTTTTGATACATTATCTTTGATATTTTGTGATCCAATAAAATCTGTATCATATTTAGTTATCCACGAAAGTCCAGCTTCAACAGTGTTAATTTCTTCATTTAATTCATTACCATAAAGACAGTATCCCATCTCAAGCCTTAAAGAATCTCTGCAACCTAGACCTACTGGATGAATATCTTTAGAAATTGACAGCAAATCATTCCAAATTTCGACAATTTTAGAATTAGGTGCATAAATCTCGAAACCCAATTCGCCTGAATAGCCGGTTCTAGCAACAACCACTTTTTCAGAATCTGGTAACAAAGTTTCGTAATACTTTAATTTTAAAATATCAGGATATAATTTTTGAAGGAATTTTTGAGAATCAGGCCCCTGAAGTGCTAGCAAAGAAATTTGATCAGACTTGTCAACAATAGAAACATCTTCAATTAAATTTGATTTTAACCATTTAAAATTTTTTTCAATATTTGAAGCATTAACTACCAACATATAGTGACTACCTAAATTATAGATGAGCAAATCATCAATTATACCACCGCCATGATTGCAAAATACGCTATATTGAACCTTACCAGGACTTAATTTAGATACATCGTTAGTTGTTACCTTTTGAATAAATTTTTCAGAATTTTTTCCATGTACAATAAATTCTCCCATATGACTAACATCAAATAAACCGCAGGAGCTTCTTACATGATGGTGTTCTTTAACTATGCTAGAATATTGTAAAGGCATCCAAAAACCTGAGAAAGGTACAAGCTTGGCATTTAGTTTTTTATGAGTACTGTATAATTCAGTTTTTTGATAGCTGCTCATCTAATGGTTGCCAAAATTCTTTTAATGACACTCTCAATATCACCCTTATAAAAACCTTCTTCATTTAACTTTTTAATAGATTTGTCAATTTGAGATTTTTTATAACCTAAAGATGATAGGGCGGTATAAATATCTTCATATGAAAAATCTACCTTAGAGCTATCAATATTATTTTGAGAAACAATGTGTGTTGATAGTTTTTCTTTGATATCCAAAATTATTCTTTTGGCTGTCTTAGGGCCAATACCAGGTATCAAGCTTAAAGATTTTACGTCTTCCGAAATTATATTGTCCTTAAAGCTAGAAACTGATGCATTAGATAGTAAATTTATAGCTGTTCTAGGGCCTATACCTGAGACATCCAATAGATTTGAAAATAGCGATCTACGCTCCAAATCCATGAAACCATAAAGTTCCATTAAATTTTCTTTAACATTTAAATAAGTATAGATGAAAACATTATCTCCTACTGAAGGTAGCTTTTCATAATCTCTTAAACATATTGATAAATTAAATACTATACCCCCATTCTGTACGTAAACAGATGTTGGTTCTTTTTTAAAAATTTTTCCTGAAATTGAATCAATCATTTATATCCTATTTAATCCGCACCATGCAACCGCTATTGCATCTGAGATATCGTTTTTTTTTAAAACTTCGTCATCTAATTTAAATATTTTTTTAACCATAAATGCAACCTGTTCTTTTGAAGCTGAGCCATTACCAACAATAGACTGCTTTATTTCTCTAGGACTAAAATCAGTCGATTTAATCTTATTATGCTCTGCTGCTAACATCACTGCAGATTTAGCTTGACCTAATTTAATAGCAGACTGAATGTTTTTTCCAAAGAAAACATTCTCAACCGAAACATGGTCTGGTTTAAACTTTTCTAACAAACTGTTAGACTCAAAAAATATAGTATATAATCTTTCAGAAATGATTTTACTTTTCTTTGGAGATATTAAACCACATTCAAACAATTGTATTTCATTTTTTTTCTTTTTTAAAACTGCATAACCAGTGTTTGTAAGTCCAGGATCAAAACCAATGATTATCATTACGATTCTCCAAAATTATGATTTGAAAAAACATTCTGAACATCTTCTAGCCCTTCTAGAAAATCAATAAATTTTTCAAAATTATTATTTTCATCTGGTGAAAGACTGATTAAATCTTTGGGTATAAATGCTAAAAAAGATGAATCTATTTCAATATCCATTTTTTCAAGTTTATCAATTTTGCTATATAAATCTTGAGAATTAAAATGTAATCTATAATATTCTTCATCTATAAAAAATTCATTACAATCATTTTCTACAGAAAATTCAAATATATCATCTTCTACTACTTGCTTTTTATCAATTAAAATAATCCCATTTCTTTCAAAATTCCACGACACACTTCCAGATTGACCTAATGAGCCTCCAAATTTTGATAAAGCATGACGTACATCTGCAACAGTTCTATTTTTATTGTCTGTTATTGCTTCTATTAAAACAGCAACACCGTATGGACCGTAACCTTCATATGAAACTTCTTCTATTATTACATTATCTAACTCTCCAACACCTTTCTTAATCGCTTTATCAATATTAGAGTTTGGCATATTCAATGATTTTGCTTTTTTTATAGCTTGTCTTAACCTTGGATTAGAGTCTATTTCTTTACCTCCCAATCTTGCGGAAACAGTGATTTCTTTGCTAATTGTTGAAAAAATTTTACCCCTCTTTTGATCTAAGGCTCCTTTTTTTCTTTTGATTGTTGACCACTTACTGTGACCAGCCATTAGATTTCCATCTCAATTATGGTAGGAACTACCCAGGCAGTACGGTATCCAAGTTTTACAATTTTTTCTTGAAAACTTTCAGCTTCTTTTCTACTAATGAAATCACCGATTCTTAGCTTGTAATTAGGTAGTTCAAAAATAATATATATATCCTCGTTCAAAGATTGCAGAAGTGTATTTTTAAGTTTAATTAATTCATTTTCATCTTGAGATATCATTACTTGAACTCTATATCCTCTAACAAAATTATTGAACGCTTTAGTGCTATCTGAAATAAGAGATTCAGAGCTTGAAAAAGATGGCAACAGAACACTAGGAAATTTTGGAGGGTTATCATTAAAATCACTTGGTTTAATAAAGTCAGATTGGCACATACCAATACTAATAAATAAAACTAGAAGAAAATATCTCATATCAATACAAATTTCTTATATCTTGAGCTCTAATCCAACCTTTTCTTCCATCAAATGAAGATATTTCAAACCATGAATCAGTTGATTGTAAAATTTTAACCTTATTGCCATTGTAAAATGTTGAAATCTCAATTGATTCATTTTTATATGGCGCAGAATAAAGAACAGATTCATTTTTTGTAATTATTCCGAATTTATTATTTTTGTCCCATAAATTTTTTGTAAATGTAAGTAGAATAAATGTGAATGAAAGAATTAAAGAATAAGTAAATAATTTTTTAAATATTTGAATTTCAAATAATCTATAGATAAAAAATAACATAGATGTAATTAGAATTAATATTGCATTCACCAATATGAATTGATTAATTGATAATAATTGATAAAATGCGTTTACATTATCTAAAATAGAATCCTTTGGAACTTCAATATAATTTTCTATAAATAACTTATTAACGTTGTTGTTGTTATTTAAATCTTCGTTCAATGGATTGAGTTTAAGGCCCATCTCAAAAGACCATCTAGCATTTCCATAATCTTCAACTTCAAAATATGCATTACCTAAATTAAAATATAAATCTTGAGTAAAAAATCCATTATCAAGTATTTGATTATAATTTTCAATTGCTTTGCTATATAGGTTTTTATTAAAGTAATTATTGCCATCAGTAAATAGCTGGTCTAAAGATTGCGCATACAATGAAGAAAAAAATAACAGAACTATATAGTTTTTTTTAAACATATGTATCAATTTTAGTTAAAGTTTTAATTAACATATTTATGGCTTTTCTGTTGTTTTCCAAACGATCTAATTGCGAATATGTCTTTCTTTGGCAATCATCAAGAAAGTTTGCTAAGAGTTCAAAATCTTCTTTTTTTATTTTTTTCTTAGAGTCATTTTTTAAAGTTGATATGTCTACATTCATTGATTTAATTATTTTCTTCTTGTAAAAAAAAATAGTAATTATTCTTGGTCCATCAATGAACATAGAATTTGTATTTCTTAAACTATTTACTGCGCTATTTAAAGCTGATTTAAAAGAAATAAAGGCTGTAATTCTACTTTTTAATATTTTAAAATTATTTTTATAAAAAGGCAGTAAAAAAAGAAAGAATGATATAGCAAAAATATATATTATACTTTTTTCAGCTACAAAATCTGAATTAGATATCCATCTTTGATTTCCCAACTTATTGTAAACCATAATTTTAGAATTTTGTGAAATGATATCCTTATCACTGATGTCAAAAGCAGTACTTTTATTTATATTTAATTTCAAAGGCTCAGACATAGTACTTGACCATGATCTAGTAGAAGAATTGTAATATGGAATCTTTACAGCATCAATTTGATATAAGCCGTTTTTTCTAGGTATTAAATTGTATTTCCAAGTGATTGAACCCGATAGATTGCTTGATATATCTTTAGAAATTGTGGTTTCTCCTTCAAAAATATCTATATCATTTGGAAAATTTATTTTTGGTCGCCCTATATTTTCTAGATTTCCCACTCCTTCAAGAATCACTTTTAAAACTGTAGGAGAACCTTCGTCAATGCTAGTTTCTGAAAGCATTGTTGAAACATTAAACTTGCCTACAGCCCCAGTAAAACCAACAGGAGCATTCCCTATTGAAGAAACTTTTATAGATACAGGATTAGAGACTAAGATTTTCGCCTTTGTTCTTTGGGAGAATGTATCAAAAAAAGGATCTTCCCAAAAAAGTCTATTAAATGAAGAATCTTTATTTTTTGTCTCAATCTTCATAATCATTGATTCTAAATCAAATTCTCCAACCTGCAATGGGAACAAAGCTACTTCGTAAATTTTTAATGATTTATAATTAAAACCCTCTATTTCAATGTCTTTCCAACTTTCAGGGGTAAATTGCATTCCTGCAGGATCAAATAATTTTTCAACCCAAAAATCATTGTATTCGGGAAATTCAGTTGAAAGAACTTTTGACGCCACTCTTGTATAGAAAGTATAAGACAATATAATTTGCTCACCTACTACAACATTTTTTTTGCTTACTTTTAATTCCAAAAATAAATCTTTTGCAGCATCCGCAACAGTTTGCTTTGATACTTTAACTTCATGCGATTTTGTTGTAAAAGTTTTATCTAAAACTTTTACGTCAAATGATGGTATTTTTAACTTTCCTTCTTTTAACGGTATCAAAGTCCAAGAAATAGATCTCGAAGAAGATCTTTTTCCATTAATAAATCTGTATTCACTTCCAATATTTGGACCAGCAATAATTGAAAATGTATTTTTCAACGATTGTATATCTACAGAAGGATTTTCGTCTATTTCCGAAATTTTTATAGTATAAATAACAGATTCAGTTAAATTAATATTGTTACTACTTACAGTAGATGATAATTGTTGAGCAAAAACTAAAGAGCTTAAAATAAACTGTATGATAAGGACTTTTACCATTCTTTACCGCTTTGATTGGAATAATTTTTTTGCTTTCTTTTCTTGTTAACCTTTTCATTTTCTTTCATAGCATTCAAAATATTCTCTACGCTTTGATCAACACTAACTTCTCTATCTTGATTATTTTTTTGTTGTTGCGAATCAGATGTTTCTTGATTTGTTGGACCTTCATCATTGCTATTTTTTTCAGGGTTTTTTTCTGAATTATTAGATTTATCATCTTTATTTTTATCACTCTGTTTTTGATCTTCATCATTATTATTATCATTGTTTTCTGAGTCATCGCTACTATCGTCTTGTTCCTGATTTTTCTTCTCTTCTTGTTTATTTTTTTCAATTTCGTTTTTTACAAATTCATAGTTTTTTCTTGCATCGTTATCATTTGGATTCTTAATTAGAGCTTCTCGGAATGCAGTTAAACTTCCTTCAAGATTTTTAGATTTATATAACATATTGCCATAATTATATTTCAACTCTGAAGATGAATTAAGTGAATCGCTTCCAGCTAAACCAAAATACTCTTCTGCCTTATCTAAGCTATCTAAAGAAGAATAAATTGATGCCAAATTATATACTAAATCATCTTTCGAAATATCCTCATTATTCAAAAGTCTCTTATAAAACAAAATAGCTGAATCTGTATCTCCGTTTTCAAACATTTTTTGCCCTATATCTTGTGAAAAGACTTGGTTTAAAATTAAAATTATAATTAAATATTTCATTTTATTTTTCTTCCTGATGGAATCACATAAGATATTATTAAAAACATTAAAGAAATTGCTAATGGATATTGATATTTGTAATCATAATCTGAAAATTCAAATGAGCTTATCAACGAGTCCTCTCCCGCTTTTATAATATCTATTATATTTTCGCTTACTGGTTCGCTTTTCGATATCCTTAAAAGGCTTCCATTATTTATTAATGATAAATTCTTTAAAAATTCTATATTTATTTTTGACAATACCAATTTTCCTTCATCATCTTCTATAAAAACGTTCTCTTTATTTTTAACAGGTATTAAAGAACCCTTCGAAGTTCCTACTCCAATAACGTGTAAACCTATTTTGTCTTTTATTAAAGAAGAAATAACTTCAATTGAATTTTTGCTATGATCTTCGCCGTCAGAAAATAAAAAGATTACTTTCTGTTGCTCATCTTTACTGCTAAAGGCTTCAACAGAAGTTTTTATTGCGCTTGGAATATTTGTTCCTCTTGATGATATCATTGCGGTATCTATACTTCTAATAAATAGCTTAGAAGCATCATAATCCATAGTTAAAGGTAAATATAAAAAATTAGAACCTGAAAACACTACTATTCCCAACCTATCACCCTCAAGACTGTCTACAATTTTAGACATTTCAAACTTCACTTTATCTATTCTTGATGGTTTTACATCTTGGGAATCCATACTTAATGAAACATCAATGCAAAAAATTATATCTACACCCTTTCTTTCAATAGGCTGAACAGTTACACCAGCTTTAATACCTGCAATGGATACAATTAAACTCAATATTCCTAAAAATCTTAAAATTGTTTTGATTCTAATGATTGATATATTTCCATAAAATAATTTATGTATTGAATTTTTTGAAAAATTAATACCATCAAATACTTTTAAGGATCTTGATCGAAATAAATAAATAATCAAATTAATTATAAATATACTTAAACATAAAAGTGCAATATCAAGGTATTCAATAATCATATTATTTTCCTTAGATAAAATGTTCTAAAAAATTCACTAATCATGATTAAGATAAATCCAGCTAGAAGAAACCAAATATAGACTTCTTTATAATTAGAAAAATAACTAACCGTAATTTCAGACTTTTCAAGCTTATCAATTTCTGAATAAATACTTGAAAGACTATTTTTATCTATTGCCCTAAAATATTTAGCATTTGTTACTTGAGCAATACCTTCTAAAGTTTCTTCGTCAATTTCATTCCTAACAAAACCTCTACCTGGAATCTGAGTAATTGATTGCTTGGTTCCAGCACCTATTGTATAAACTTTAATTCCATACTCTTTTGCAATTTTTGCAGCTGAAATAGGATCAATAGATCCAGCATTATTACTACCATCCGATAATAAAATTATAACTTTACTTTCTGAATCACTTCCTCTTAATCTATTAACAGCATTTGCTATAGCGACACCTATTGCTGTACCATCATATTTAGGCTCCATAACGGTTACTTCAGCAAGCAAGTTATTCAGAACTGCATAATCTATTGTTAAAGGACATTGAATAAACGTTTCTTTACCAAAAACTAATAACCCAATTCTATCACCTATTCTATTTGCAATAAATTCATTAGCAGCATCTTTTACAGCCTCCAACCTATTTGGTTTAAAATCTTCAGCTAACATGCTACTGCTTGTATCAAGGACTAAAATTATATCTATCACCTCAACTTTTACATCCTCGCTAACTGATGAAATTCTCGGCCTAGAAATACCAATTATCAATGAAATAATCGTCAATATGAAGAGAAATCTTATAATAAATATTTTTAACTTTCCTTGATATCCAAAATGATTTTTAAGACTTCTGTGATTTGAAACCTGTATTGATGATGATTTTTTAAGAAAAAAATTCTTAAATAGTGTTATCAAAAAAAATAAAGGTATGGCATATAAAAAATTTGGGTATAAAAATTCCATTAAATCTTATCAAAAATTTCCTCTTTTTCTAATATATGCGCAAAACTAAATAAAGTTTCTTCTTTAAAAGAATTTCCAACTATTTGAAAACCTATTGGTAATTTTTTAGAAGAAAATCCAGCAGGAATATTTAAAGAAGGTATACCAGCTAAATTCATTGGAACTGTAAACATGTCAGCCAAATACATTTTTATTGGATTATTTAGCCTATAATTAAGCTTAAAAGGTAAATCTGGTGTAGATGGTATCAATAGATTGTCACAACCGCTTAACAAGCTACTATATCCATCTTTGATTAATCTTCTAACTTTTAATGCTTTAGAAAAATATGCATCATAGTAACCTGAAGATAAAACATAAGTACCAGTCATAATTCTTCTCTTTACCTCATCCGAAAAACCTTCAGTTCTACTTTTTAAATATAACTCAGACAAGTCAGCGCTATCAGCTCTATTTCCATACCTAACGCCATCAAATCTGGAAAGATTGGAAGATGCTTCAGCCATAGTCAAAACATAATAAGTAGGAATACTGTATTTAAAAAAAGGTAAATCAATTTCTTTAATTGCAACATTCTTACTTTTAAGATAAGTAACAAGATATCGATATCTGTCAGCTATTTCTGAATTTAATTCATTAAGTATTTCTTCTTTTATAACACCTACTGATGATGGAAAAGGAACAGTTTTGAAAGATTTATAAACATCAACTTTATTATTAACGCTCGTAGCATCCTTTCTATCTTTTCCAGAAATAATACTCAAAGTTTTTCGAATATCATCAATTTCTTTTGACATTATACCTATTGTATCGAAAGAAGATGCATGCGCAACCAATCCATATCTAGATATCCTCCCATAAGTTGGCTTTAATCCATAAATACCACAAAAAGCAGCGGGTTGTCTAATTGAGCCACCAGTATCTGATCCAAGAGCTATATCTGCTAAATTTTCAGCTATTGCTGCAGCTGACCCACCACTTGAACCGCCTGCAACCAAATCTAAATTATGAGGATTTTTCACGGAACCATAAATAGAATACTCAGAAGAAGATCCCATTGCAAATTCGTCACAATTGGTTTGGCCTGTTATTAATCCTCCTTCATTTTGAATTCTTTCAATTGCTGTTGCATTGAATGGAGAAATATATGATTTTAAAATATTTGAAGCGCACGAAAGAGGTTCATTTTTTATTGCAATATTGTCTTTAACTAGAAATGTTTTACCTTTTAAAAGACCACCTTGATTTATTTCATTAACCGCCTTATCAAACCGAGTTCTTATTACAGCGTTTGTTTTACTGTTTGAAATCTTTTCTTTTTCAATTGATAGCTTCTGACTAAAAGAAGTAGACGAATCCATCTAATTTAATTTTCAGATTTTTCAGATTTTTTAATTTCTTCTTTAGTGTCATCTAAAGCACCCCTAAACTCTCTTAAAGATTTTGCAAAACCTCTAGCAATTCCCGGCAACCTTTTTCCACCAAAAAGAAGTAAAAGTATTAAAAAAATTAAGACTAACTCACCTGTACCTAAATTGAACATATAAACCTCTTGTTGTTATCTAAAGTATTTTAATAAATAATACGCAATACCAAAACCAATAATACTACATACGTTAAATTTTAAAATAAACCCAAAATCTAAAACAATTACTCCTAAATCTATTAAATGCGGCCCATTAACCGAACCAAATGAAAAATCATATGAAATTAAAAAAAATTGTTTTACAGCACTTCCGTCAGGAAGAATAAAAGCTAACATATTTCCAATGATAGTTCCCATTAATGCTCCTGCGCATAATCCAAAAATAATTAGTTTAATGCTTCTAGCTTTCATATTGATCCTAATGTTAAGCTTACTACCTTAAAATCGTTTTCTCTTAATACTGTGATTTTAACTTCATCACCTGCTCTTAAATCAAATTTAATCAATACTGACTTAATTTGTTCAAAAGATTCAACCTTATATCCTTCAATAGCCACAATTATATCTCCTTTAAACAACTCTTCGTTTCTTGCAGTGTCTTCATAGTCTACGCCATCTATAAATAAGCCAACTTGATCTGTATTTTTTCCATACAGATAAGTAGTGGCATTTACACCAAAAGAAATCCTTCTATCAATAGCGCCTTTCAATCTTAATTCATTAGCAATTTTTCTAACAAAATTTATCGGAATGGCAAATCCAAGATTTTCAGAATCAGCTTTTATAAAAGTATTCATTCCAATTACTTCGCCATTTGCATCTAACAAAGGGCCACCGCTATTCCCAGGATTTAAAGAAGCATCAGTTTGAATCATATTATCTAAAAGCTTAACATCTCCTAAGATTTTACCCGAATTATCTAAAAGCCTTCCTGAACTTGAATCAATATTAAAATCTGCGTTAACAGCGCTGATTATTCCAGCTGATGCAATAGGCTGGTATTGTGCATTTTGAATTAAATTTTCGGGATTTCCTAAAGCAATAGCCCATTGACCAACTTTAATATCATCTGAGTCTCCAAGTTTACATGATTCAAAATTTTGACCTTCAATTTTTAGAAGAGCAATATCTGTAACTGTATCTATTCCAACTATTGATGCATTAAATGATTCTCCGCCTGGAATAACTACTGTAATTGTAAGATCTGTTGTGATAACTTCAGGTCGAAAATCATCTCGTTTAAAATCTTTTCTGATATTATGAGCATTTGTTAAAATATATCCATCATCACTAATTATAAAACCAGAACCATTTGAAGAAATTGGTTTTAGATTTCTATACCCTCTCCAAGTTTTTAACACAATTTCTTGATTTCTATAAATTCCAACAACTCCAGGACTAGCTTTTTGAACGGCTTTAGATATGACAGTTTCTTTTGAAAGTTGAATTTGCGGTTGATCAATAGCTCCATTATCGCAACCAATACATAAAATAATACATAAAACTAAAATTCTAATCTTCATAAAAAATTTCCTTTAAAATTAAACCTTTTGCCGGAGATTTGTAAATTTTTGCATCTTTTTTAGGTTCAATAAGTAATCTTTCAAATTCTTTTTTATTTATTTTATTTTGCGCTGTAGCTATCATAGTTCCTACTAAATATCTTACCATGTGATGTAAAAATCTATTACCACGAATAATATATAATAATTTTTGATTACTTTTATCTAAAATCCATTCTGATTTCAATATTAAACATCTATTATTTTCTTTATTAGAAAATTTTGAAAAAGATAAAAAATCATGTTCTCCAATTATTAATTGTGAGATATTATTTAAAATTTCAGTATTTACATTTTTTACATAATAATGATTTCGAATATCCAAAGGATTTTTATCTAATGTACAGTAATAATTATACTCCTTACTCTTAGCATTAAATCTACTATGAAAATCTTTATCAACTATGCTAACATCTGAAATTCTAATTTCTTTTTCGAGCCTTGCATTAATTGCTTTTTTTAGATCATTTTCAGATAAATTTGTATTTAAATCAAAATGTGCAACTTGCCCTAGAGCGTGTACTCCAGAATCAGTTCTGCTTGCACCATATAATTTCACAGAATTTTTATTATTTAACATTATAATTGATGATTCAATTTTATTTTGTATTCCTGAATTATCTTTTTGAGATTGGAATCCAGAAAAATTACTGCCATCATATTGAATTTTAATTTTGTATCGATTCATTTTAGCTTAACTGACGAGTTGAAAGTTTTTCTTTCATCAATAATAGATTTTATTAAAACTTCTCCGGAAGGAAGAATGATTCCTGAAATACCATTATTTGCACTTTGAACAACAGGCACCCCCAGCTCAATAGCTCTTAATTTAGCATGTTGAAAATGTTGATGAGGCATTGCTTTTCCAACAAATGAGTCATTTGTTATTACAAAGATTATTTCTGCGCCATTTTTTACCATTTTTTCTGCTAGAGCATAACTACTTGAATCATAACAAATCAATATAGATGCAGTTACATCGTTAATCTTAAAAGTTTTGTAATTTTCTCCAGCAGTAAAACTACCCATATCATCAAATTGATTAATTTTGGATAACCATTTTTTGAAAAAAGGTACGTACTCTGCAAATGGAACTAAAAAGATTTTCTGATAGGTATCATAAAAACCATCACTTGTCATGAAGATAGCACTGTTATAAATTTTTAATTCATTATCATCATAAATTCTTTGAGGAATTCCAGTTATCAATGATGATTTACCTAGCTTTCCTTGAATTTTTTTTCTTTCTACAGAGCCTGGATTAGCAAGAAAAGATGTTAGAGCAGCTTCTGGCCAGACTATAATATCAGGGTTAGTTGATAAGGACTCTTCAAGCAAATCATTCATAATTTTTTTATTTCTATCCTGAAGTATTGGATTCCATTTTTCATCTGGATAAATAACAGGTTGACCAATTGAGATACTAATATCTTTACTAAAAACTGAATTATTGTATTTAAAAATTAATGACTCGCCTATGATTAATGAGCTAATAAAAGTTACTGCAAAGTAAACTAAGAACTTTTTTCTTTTGAAAGCGATAAAATTATATATAAACAAGTTTAAAATAATTATTATAAATGCTAAAAGATGCTCGTTTACACTAATTAATTGGATTATTCTATCATAATTTGATTGGGATAAAGAAATATTTAACCATGAACCAGCTAATGGACCTATTGCTCTTGTGGCCTCAATAGCAATCCACATAATTGGCCATATTAAAAATTTAGCTCTATCAAAAAAAATATTTTTTATTGATATGTGAACAAGAATAAGATAAAGAACCCAATAAAAAGAATAAAAAAAACATAATGCAAGATAAGAAAATATTGCAACTTGCATTGAGGTTCCAGAGTTCAATGCTACCCAGTGAGTAATTATCGCGTGGCTAACGAATGAGGCAGTATAAAATGAAAGAATCTTTTCCTTAAAACATGCTTCTGAATAATATATATGAATGAGTGGTATCAAGAAAATCCATGCAAAAAATCCGAGATTAAATGGGGGAAATGACAGTCCTAATAACAAACCACTTAGAGTAGAAATAACCAAATTTTTTTTGCTTATCACCATAAACCTTTATCTAAAAATGATTGCAGTATTATTGTTGAAGCAATCAAGTCAATTTTTTCTTTATTATTTCCAGTTTTAATATTTTGCTCGTGCATAATTTTTTTAGCAGATTCACTTGAAAGCCTTTCGTCCTGCAAAAAAACTTTAAAACCTAGGTCGATCAATTCATCTTTAAAATTATCAACTAGTGAGGTCATTTCATTTTTTTCATTATTCATATTTAAAGGATAGCCAACTACAAAAGTGTCTACATTATTTTCTGTTGCAATAACTAGTAAATCTTTAATAAGATTTTTAGGATTTTTATATCTTAAAACTTTTAATGGCATAGATATAATTTTAGATGGATCTGAGATTGCTAAACCTACTTTAGACATACCAAAATCTATTCCAATAAATCTATTCATGAACTCTCTCAACAGAATCAATATGCCTTATCTTTTGAATCGCTTTTATAACTAAGTCAAGTTTTTGTCTACTCTCAACCTTACATATTATCCAAATATTTGCCATTCCTCCCTCAGTCACATCTGTTGAGACATCAAGAATATTAACCTTATTTTTTGATATCACATCAGCAATATCATTTAACATTCCGGCAGTATCATTACATGTTATATGAATTTTTGACCTAAAAGATAGGTTTTGCTTAGTATTCCAATTCACCGAAACAAGTCTGTCTTCTTTTGATGATAATGATGATAGATTTGAACAAGAGTGCATATGGACGATTAACCCTCTTCCTCTGGATATATATCCAACGACTTCATCTCCTGGGATAGGATTGCAGCACTTACCATAATCAACAACTAAATTCTTAACACCGTCTAAATTAATTCCGTCAAAATCAGATCTTGCTGATTCAACAAACTCTATATCTTCAATATCTTTATTTTTGTTGCTTTTTAAATCTGGAAATATTTTAGGGAGAAGGTCTTTAATAGTAGAACCTCCTCTTCCAATATCTGATATCATACTATCTATCGTTTTATAACCAGCCATAGAAAAGTTTTTCTTAAATTCTGAAACTCTATCAAAAATTTTTAATTTTCTCAGATTTTTTTCAATTAATTCACTACCAATTTTAAGACTCTCCTCAAGTTCAACTTTTCTTAAATATTTTGAAATTTCATGCTTAGCTCTTGAAGTTTTTACAAATTTTAACCAACCGCTATTAGGGGTCTGATTCTTGCTTGTCTCAATCTCGACAATATCACCACTTTTAAGATTATAACTTAGCGGTACTAGCTTTTTATTCACTTTAGATCTAACAGTTGTAAACCCTAAACCACCATGAATTGCAAACGCAAAATCAAGAGGCGTAGAATCAACTGGAAGCTTTATTAAATCACCCCTAGGCGTAAAAACAAATATTTCATCCTCAAACATATCAATTTTTAATAAATCTATTAGTTCTTCAGGATCAGAATTTTCGCTACTGAGAATTGAAAGCAAATCTCTCAACCAAGATACCTGTGAATCAAATTCGCCTATCTCATTGCCTCCCTTGTAAAGCCAATGAGCCGCAACGCCTACTTCTGCTGTATAATCCATGTCTTTTGTTCTAATTTGAACTTCAGTTAATCTATTATCTTTTGTCAATACAGTAGTATGAATAGATTGATATCCATTTGTTTTTGGTGTTGCAATAAAATCTTTAAATCTATCTTGAATGGGTGGATAAATATTGTGAATCACTCCTAATGCTAAGTAACATTCCTCAATTTTATCAACAACAATTCTTATAGCGTATAAATCATATATTTCTTCAAATTTTTTATCTCTTTTATTAATCTTTCTATGAATTGATGAGATTGATTTATATCTTCCAAAAATATTTGATTGAATCTTATATGAATCTAATTCTGACTTAATTGGCGTTATTGTATTAGATAATATATCTTCATTTAATTTAGCTGAAGTTTCAATCTTCTTTTTAATGGTATTGTAAGACCTAAGATCTAAACATTTAAGAGATAAATCTTCTAATTCCCACTTCACCTTTGCCATTCCAAGCCTATGAGCTAAAGGAACAAAAATTTCTTTGGTTTCAAGAGCAATTTCTTTTCTTTTCTTTGAAGATAAAAACTGAATAGTCTCCATATTATTTAGCCTATCAGCAAATTTTATGATAATTACTCTCAGATCATTTGCTAAAGATAAAAATAATTTGGTAAAATTTTCTGCCTGCTTATGCTCGATAGATCGAAAAGCAATATTTTCTACTTTGGTAACACCGTCAACAAGCATAGCAACCTCGGAGCCAAATTCTTTCTCAATATCTTTTAGAGTTACATCAGTATCTTCAACAACGTCATGCAAGAGCGCACTAATAATTGTTGTTTGATCCATTTTCCAGTCTAATAACTTATTAGCAACATCAATACAATGACTGACAAAAGGAAGTCCCGATTTTCTGACTTGACCATGATGCATTTTGACTGAAAATTTTAGAGCTTTCTCTAGCTGTTTTCTATCTTCTGTAGATGAAATTCTATCTAGTAAAAAATTGCTTTTATCAGCTATTACATCAGATTCTTTATCTTTAACAACATTATCATTCATAAATTAAAATTCAGTATAGTTGTCAAATCTTGCATATGTATCAATAAATGTGGCCGTAACTCTTCCGGTTGGACCATTTCTCTGCTTAGCAACAATTAAATAAGCTAAACCTTTCAAATCTTGATTTTCTTTATCATAAACAGAAGGTCTATAAAGAAATACAACAACATCCGCATCTTGCTCAATTGCACCACTCTCTCTCAAATCAGATAACATTGGTTCCTTTTTTGTTCTTTGTTCAACAGCTCTAGAAAGCTGAGACAAAGCAATAACTGGAATATTAAGTTCTTTAGCAAGGGCTTTTAAAGATTGAGTGATTTGAGAAATTTCATTCTGCCTATTCTCAGAATTTTTTGGTCCTTGCATCAACTGAAGATAGTCCACGATTATTAATTCAATATTTCTTTCTCTTTTTAACCTTCTTGCTCTAGAGCGTAAATCTAAAATTGATAAAGCAGGAGTGTCATCAATATACAAGGGAGCTTGAGCAAGTTTACCGGAAGCTATATTAATATTTTTCCATTTTCCTGAAGGTAAACTACCTCTCCTAACATGTGAATTATCTACTCTAGCTTCTGAGGTTAACAATCTTTGTCCAAGCTGATCACTAGACATTTCAAGACTAAAAATAGCTGTGGGAGACTTACTTTCGATTGCAGCATTTCTGGCAACTGTTAAAGCCAACGCTGTTTTACCCATTGACGGTCTTCCAGCTATGATTATTAAATCACCTTTTTGAAAACCGGCTGTTAATTTATCCAAATCAATAATACCAGAAGGTACACCAATAGTTGATCCGGGATTAGCTGCTATCTCTTCTATTCTTTTGACAGTGCTAGATAAAATAGGTTCAATATGTTGATAAATTTTTGAATCTTTTTGTTCTGTTAAATTAAAAATTGATTGTTCTGCATCATCAAGAATGGAACCAACAGAGTCTCCTGCATCTAACGCTTTTTTTGAAATTTCATGTGAAGTGGTTATTAAATCTCTTAACATTCCTTTTTCTTTAACAATTTCAGCATACGTTTCAACCCTAGCTGATGTTGGAACCTTATCAACGAGTCCGGTCAAATAATAAATGCCACCTACTGATTTCAAACTTTTAACTTTCTTAAGTTCATCTGAAACTGAAACAGTATCTATAGGATTGCTATTATTCATTAGTTCTAGCATAGCATCAAAGATTTTTCTGTGCGAGTCTTTATAAAAATAATGACTTGATCCTAAAATGCTAATTGCTTTATTAGCAGCATCTTCATCTATCATCATTGATCCTAGAACAGCTTCTTCAGCTTCAAGGGCTTGCGGTTGTAAATTTAAACTTTCATTTTTCTTTATATTTGCCATCTGTATTTATCCACACTCTTTCAACACTTACAAAATTCTATTTTTATAGATTAGCAATGTTTTAATTGCATGACAAGCTATTCCTAATATGCAGTGTAATTTATTTAATTAACCAATTAATAGGTTTTCTACCTTTTTCTTTCAAATATTCATTGGTGGCTGAAAAAGGTTTTGAGCCAAAAAACCCTCTGTGGGCTGATAAGGGAGATGGATGCACAGACGTTAATATCAGATGTTTCTTACTATCAATATTTTCAGATAATGCTTGAGCTTGTTTTCCCCACAAAATAAATACTACATTCTCAAGTTTTGATGATATTAATTCAATACATCTTTCAGTAAATATTTCCCAACCTATACCCTTATGAGAATTTGGTTTCTCTTTTTCTACAGTTAATACCGAATTAAGCATTAAAACTCCTTGATTTGCCCACGATTGTAGATTGCCAGAATCAGCAATTGGTATATTTAAATCTTCATGAAGCTCTTTATAAATATTTTGTAATGAGGGAGGAATTTTTACCCCGTGATTCACGCTAAACGATAACCCATTTGCTTGTCCTTCGCCATGATATGGATCTTGCCCTATGATTACGACTTTAATGTCTTCAAAAGGGGTAGAATCAAATGCGTTAAATAATAAAGCTGGTTTAGGATATATTGTTTTATTTAAATAATTATTTCTGGTTAGCTCTGATAATTCTACCCAGTAATCTTTATCAAATTCTTTCTTTAACTGAGAATACCAACTATCTTCTATTTTTACTTTTTTACCAGCGGTTGAAGGATTTAAGGAGTGCAGGTATATTTCGTTTCCAAATAACTGCTTGTTTTGATAAATGTATTTTTTCTTAAGAGATTTATTAATCAAGAGATTCTTCAGATTTATCCCAATCTACGCCACCGTCAAGAAATTCATCTAGAGCAATTGAAGTAACTTTCTCTTCTTTGTCGAAGTCAATATGTTCGCGAACAACAGACTCAGCAAGAATACCTTCATCATTCATTTCTTCGTTATCATCAATCATCTGTTTGACAATTCTATCTTGAAGAATTTGTTTAGCTCTTTTTGATGAAACTACAACAGCTTCATAAATATCGTCTGTTTTTTTTAGTAATTTGTTAAATGATATTGGTCCAACAGCCATTTTAGTCCTTTTTTTTATTACTATTTATTATCTCTTTAATATTCTCAAATGTGTTTTCGAAGTTATCATTTATAAGATTATAGTCAAATTCTTTTTTTAAATTGTCTTCTTCTTCAAACCTGCTCAATCTTTTGTTAATCTCTTGATCTGTTTCAGTAGATCTCAACTCTAATCTTTTTCTAAGCTCATCTAAATTAGGTGGTGATAAAAAAATTGAAACAGTATTATCTGGATAGTATTTCATCAAGCTAATAGCCCCATTAACATCGAGTTCTAAAAAAAGCATTTTACTGTTATCGATATACTTAGATAAACTACTAAGCGCTGTTCCATACAAGTCCCCATGCACATTTTCAAATTCAAGAAATAGATTTTTATCAATCATCTCTTTAAATTTATGTTCATTGATGAAATTGTAATGCACTCCGTCAATTTCATATTTTCTTTTTTTACGGGTAGTGTAAGAGACTGATATTTCTATATTTAAATCCCTTGATAGTAATTCTAGTAGCGTTGTTTTACCCGAACCTGAAGACCCTGAAATGATATAAAAGTTTTTCATAAAATATTTCCTACCTGCTCTCTTAATTTTTCCGCTTGCATTTTTAAGCTAATAGCATGCTTTGATACTCTTTTATCAAGAAATTTTGATAAAATAGTATTCGACTCTCTATTAATTTCCTGAAGAATAAAGTTAATTTTTTTACCAGATAAATTTGGAGATTTAATGGTTTGTAAAATTTGTTTAAGGTGACTATTTACTCTATCAATTTCTTCTGAAATATCAATTTTTTCAATCTCTTCTATATTGTCGATATTTGATTTAGCATTAACCTTGCTCATATGAACTTTATGCTGAATATTTTCAATTTTAATTAAATCTTTTCTGGCGACTTCTAGATATTTATGGAATTCTTTTTCAATTTCCATTCCTTCTTTCTTTCGCATTTCAATTAATTCGTTCGCAGCTTCCTTAACAGCCTTAAATATTTTTCTCTGACCTGAAGTAGACAATGGTACATAGCTTAAAATATCATTATTTCGAAGCAATTGGCTATAGTTTAGATCAAGGCTATATTTAGCTTCAATAGCTTTATACGCCTTTAATACGCTCTCGGTTTTATGCTGATTAAACTTAAAATAATCTTTACTATCAACTCTAATCATTAAAGTAACAGAACCTCTAGAGAGTTTTTTCTTTAAAAAATCTCGAATTTTATATTCAAAGGGTCCTGACAAATCAAAAGATTTGGTATTTAATTCAAAATACCTTGAATTGAATGATTTTAGCTCAACATTGATAGAAAGCTTAGCATCTTCAAAGTTTGATGATCCAAACCCTGTCATACTAATCAACATTAGACTTTAGCCTTTCTTTTCTCATTTAACATACGTAATAACAAAATTCCAATTGGAAATAATAGTGCAAATATAGGGAAAATTAATTTAAAACTATAGTTATCTGCTATTACACCTCCAATATATGCAGCGAGCCCAGATAAACCAAACATCAAGAAAAAATTAAGACCAAAAACCACAGATCTAATTTTTACTGGAGTAATATCTTTAATTATCGAATTAATTAAAGGTTGTATTGAATACATAATTATTGCTAAAAGAACAGAAACTATGATTAATAGATTCTTTCCAACAAAAAGAATCGATATAAATAGAGGTAATAATAAAAGAAATACAAATGATAGTAATTTCATTCTATCAAATCTATCACCAAGATATCCAGATAATATTTGTCCAATAAATCCAGTAAGCATTATTACTGAAACAATTGAATTTGAATTTTCTCCAAAATCAATGTTAAAAACAGATGGGATGAATGTATTAAACACAGTGAAAGACAGTCCTACAACAAACGATATCATTAAAAAAATCTTCAATATTGAATTTTGATACCTATCATTAAAATCGTTTATTTGCAATACATCTATCTTTTCAGTGTCCGGTATAATTTTTAAGGTTAAAGGAATAAGAATAACATTGAAAAATGCTGTAAAAATAAAAGCATGATGCCAACTAAAATACATCAACGCATAGTAAGAAATTAGAGGACCCAAAGAAACACCTATTGATCCAAAAACTCCGTGAAAGGCGTTAGCTTTAGAAATATTTTTTTCAAATACCTCAGATATCAGAGTTAAAGAAACTGGATGATGAATACTTGCAAAAAGTCCTAACAAAATATTGCTTATAGAAAACATTACAATATTATTTGAAAATCCAACTAATAAAGCAGAAGCAAATATGCCAATTTGCGAAAAAGCTATTAATGTTTTAGGACCATATTTATTATATAAAAATGACATTGGAAGAGAGCCAATTCCAAAACAAAAACTTGCTATACTAAAAACAAGGCCAACTTTTGAAGCATTAAGTGAAAAATAATCAATTAAATGAATATACATGCTTGGTATCAACATCATAATGATGTGAACCGACATATGGGATAAGCTTAAAACAAAAAGAATAATTCTTGGAGACAATTTCTATTTTTTCTCAGCAAGTCTAGCAGCTTTACCTGATAAACCTCTAAGATAATATAATTTAGCTCTTCTAACTTTATTGACTCTATCAACCTTCATTGATGCGATTGATGGTGAATGTAGCGGAAATATTCTTTCAACTCCAACACCATTTGACATTTTTCTCACAGTAATCGTTTCGGCAATACCTGAACCTTTTCTAGCTATAACAGTTCCTTTAAAAAGCTGTTGTCTAACCTTTTGTCCTTCTCTAACATTTACATAAATTGATAGAGTGTCACCAGGTTTAAAATTTGGTATGTCTTCTCTTAATGTGTTACTCATTTGTATTCTCTATTTTTTTTTAAAAAGATCAGGTCTTCTGTCTTTTGTAATTTCAATTTTTTTATCATTTCGCCATTTTCTGATAGCCTCATGATTGCCAGATAATAATACTTCTGGAACCTTAAGTCCATCAATTTCATTAGGCCGCGTAAAATAAGGAGCATCTAGTAAATCGTCAACAAAAGAATCAGTCATAGCGGAATTAATATCATTCAAAACTCCAGGGACTAATCTAGCGATTGAATCAAAAATTATCATGGTAGATAATTCACCATTAGAAATTATAAAATCTCCGATAGATATTTCTAAATCTACATATTTTTCAATAACTCTTTCATCTATGCCTTTATAATGACCGCAAATGAAAATTAACGACTTCTCATTGCTCAATTCACTGCTAATATCATGATTTAATTTTTTTCCTCTAGGTGAAGGAAATATAATCAAAGGCTTGTCAACAGAAAGGTCTATGCAGTGATCTATGGCATCGAATAAGGGCTGACACATCATTACCATCCCACTTCCTCCTCCATATGGCTCATCATCTATCTTTTTGTAATTATCTTTTGCAAAATCTCTTAGATTAATTATTTCTACTTCTAGAAGATTTTTTTTAATGCCCTGATTAGCAATATTATTCTCAATTAAAGTATTAATTGCTTCAGGAAATGGTGTTATAATAAAAATTTTCATTTACAGTTTAAATTATCCCATTATTTACTATTTTGCTTTTATTAATTTAGGAAATTTGGAATAAGTTAATCCTCTCCAAATCCACTCAAATGGTCCAAAATTATATCTACTCATCCACCAAGAACTAAAGCTCAACTGATATACCAAAATACAAAAAACAACAATATACAATTGAGACCTTGAAAGTTCTCCAACAAGACCAAATCCTGCCCCTGAAAATAAGATTAAACCAAAAATAGATTGTAACAAGTAATTTGTAAGTGCCATCTTGCCTACATTTGATAAATAGTATCGAAGCTTTATAGCCTTATCAAATTTGATAATCAAAATAATTAGCCCAAGATAACCAAAGGCCATACCCAGTCTTCCAACATCATATGTTAAAGAAGTTATACGTGAATCAAAAATACTGTTATTTGATTCAAATGCAGACCAGACCTCAAAACTATTTACTGAAATTCCTACAACCAAACCAACAATTATCAATCGTATATAAAATAAGCTGCTTAGCCCTCCTTGAAGTATACGATATTTAAATAAAGACATTCCCAATATCATTACAGATATAACATCCCAAAAACTTGAAAAAATATAGCTTTTTATAGCCAAATTCTTTTCATGCATATTCCATTGAAAAGCAGAGGTGTACGATTCTTTTCTTTGATTTAATTCGTTGCTAATATCATCAGATGTTGGATAAAAAACTCCGTAAACTAAATCTCTTAATTCTATAAGGTCTTTTTTTTCATTTTCAGATATTTTTTGGTTAAAAATTGTATTTTTTTGATCAATATCTTTTATTTCATTTAAAAATTTCATAGTACCAAACGAAATAAGTGAATTAAATGCTAGCAAAACGATTGAAATGATTAATAAAGTTTGTGGCTTTAACTCTTTAAAGAAATATAAAATAAAACTAACTAAAGCATATAAAATTAGGATATCTCCGAACCATAATAAAAAATATGCATCTACAATTCCAAAACATAAAAGCCAAAGAGATCTTTTAAAGTGAAATGAAGCTGGTTTATTTTTAGTAAATAATAAAATCCCAGCGCCAAACAGAATGGAGAACAATGCTCTCATTGCACCTTCTGCTGAAATGTCAATAAGCGCCCAAATTACCCAATCAGTTGATGTTCCTTGAATAACAGATGGATTTAAATAATAGAAAGATACTTGACCAAACATTAGAATGTTTAATAAAAGGATTCCCAATACAGCAAAGCCTCTTAATACGTCTAATGTTTCAATTCTGTTGTTAAGATTTGTCGGACTTTCAGTCATAAAATCTTTTAACTAAATAGATTTATTAAATAGTAATTATTTGTCTTCAGCAGGAGCTTCTTCTACAGGAGCTTCTTCTTTAGGTTCTTCAGCAGGAGCTTCTTCTACAGGAGCTTCTTCTTTAGGTTCTTCAGCTGGTGCTTCTTCAGCAGGAGCTTCTTCTTTAGCTTCTTCAGTACAGGAGCTTCTTCTTTAGCTTCTTCAGCAGGAGCTTCTTCTTTAGCTTCTTCAGCTGGTGCTTCTTCAGCAGGAGCTTCTTCTACAGGAGCTTCTTCTTTAGGTTCTTCAGCTGGTGCTTCTTCAGCAGGAGCTTCTTCTACAGGAGCTTCTTCTTTAGGTTCTTCAGCAGGAGCTTCTTCTTTAGGTTCTTCAGTAGGAGCTTCTTCTTTAGCTTCTTCAGCAGGAGCTTCTTCTTTAGCTTCTTCAGCTGGTGCTTCTTCAGCAGGAGCTTCTTCTACAGGAGCTTCTTCTTTAGGTTCTTCAGCTGGTGCTTCTTCAGCAACATTAGCTGCTGCTTTTTCAGCTTGAGCTTTTTCTTTTTTAGCTTTTACAGCCTTAATTCTATCTTGGATTACTTTATCTCTATCTTTTTTCCACTCAGCAACAGCTTTGTTGATATCTTCATCTGATAATCCCTGACCCATTAAATGCCATCTAAGAGCAAGTCCAGATCTTTTCATTAATTTTTTTACTGGATCAGTAACTTGAGCGCCTAATTTAAGCCAATCAATAATTCTATCTTCTTTTAAATTATAATTTGATTCTTTGTTTACTTCAATAGGATTATACCAACCTACTTGCTCAATAGCAGATCCATCTCTTCTTTTTCTAGAATCAATGATAATTATTCTGTAAAAAGGTCTATTTCTTCGACCAATTCTTTTAAGTCTTATTTTTGTTGCCATAAAATTTATTTCTCTTTTTTTATTGTATTAGTAAAACAGGCGTAATTTGTTTAAAACTATTGAATACTACAAATGATTTATTTTATGAAAAATCAATGGACATCAACTTAGAAATACCTCTTTTTTCAGCTGTAACACCATAAATACAATCTGCTGACTCCATAGTTAACTTATTATGAGTTACCATAATAAACTGAGTTGATTTACTGTAGTCCCTAATTACCTCTGTAAATTTTCTAATATTTATGTCATCCAGAGGAGCATCGATTTCATCTAAAATACAAAATGGGCTAGGCTTATATTGATAAATTGAAAAGAGTAATGCAATAGCTGTTAAAGACTTTTCTCCTGCTGATAACATCTTCAAAGAGCTATTTCTTTTACCAGGAGGTTGCGCAAAAATATTTATTTCAGAATTTAAGGGTTCATCTGAATTAGATAATTCAATACTGCCTTTTCCGCCATTAAAGAAAACAGTAAACATGTTTTCAAAATTTTCTTTTACTTGATTGAAGGTATCATAAAATTGTTCTTGAGCAACTTTATCAATTTTCTTAATAGCTTCTTTAAGATTGCTTTCAGCCTCAATAAGATCCGCTTTTTGTTCTAATAAAATATTTAATCTATTGCTTTTTTCTTCATACTCATCTTTAACTGCCCAATTAATAGGGCCAATATTCTCAATACTTCTTTTAACTTTATCTAGCTTATAAACCATATCAGATATATTATATTTTTTGGGAACTGTTAATTCGACTTCTTTGCCAAATTTTTCAACTAAATTTTGTTCAATTTGAGTTTTTTTTATTTTAGATTCAGCAATCTTCATTTCTGCATCTTTTATATCATAAAAAAGGTCATCTTTACTAAATTTATCAGAATCTAATTTTGCTCTAATAGACTCCATTTTTATAAACGCTTTATTTAAAGCATTTTCTTTCTTCTCAAGCTCTAGGTTGTTTAAATTTATTTTTTCTTGAATAGCCTTTATTGACTGATCCATTTTTGAAAAATCTACTTCTTTTTCTTTCTTATAGATGTCAATTTTATCTTTATAATCTTGAATGCTCGCTTTAAGCTTTTCATATTTTTTATCGGTCTGGATGATATTCTTTCCGCACTCTTCACACTCAGAAACAATTTTGATATAATCTTTATCAAACTGATTAAGTTGATTAATTTTTATTGTCAACTCGTCCTCTAATAGCCCTACCCCTTTAGAAGATTCTTGATTTTTTTGTTGAATTTCAGATAACAACTCTTCCGTTAATTTATCAACCTTACTTTTCATTTTTGCGAGTGAATCTTTCTCATTCAAATAATTTTCTCTAGCATTATCAAACTCATGGCTTTCTACTTTCTTTTTAGATGTATTTTTTTTCAAAAGCTTATTTTTCTCTTTTAACATTTCTTGTAGCGGACCAATAATTTCATCTAATTCAATTATTCTAGCAGAAGCTAAATTTATCTCAAGCTCTTTTAGTTCATGGGAAAGTTTTTCATGTCTTTTGAATCTTTTAAGTTGCAGCTCTAAAGCTTTAACTTGCAATTTAATCTCTACAACGATATCATCAATTCTATCTAAATCTCTTGAATTAAGATCAAATTTTTTCAACGCAGATCTTCTTTTAGCTTTATATTTATTAACTCCCGCTGCCTCTTCAAACATTTGTCTTCTACTATCATCCTTATCTGATAATATCTGCTCAATCATGTTTAACTCAATTACAGAATAAGCATCTGAAGTGAGGCCAGTATCTACAAAAAGATTTGAAATATCTTTTAATCGACAGTTGTTCCTATTGATAAAATATTCACTTTCTCCAGATCTATAGAGCCTTCTGCCAATTTCTACTTCCTTGTATTCAACAGGTAGAAGCCCTTTATTATTCTCAATTGTTAAAAATACTTCGCAAAGACCAAGAGGTTTAACATTTGATGCTCCATTAAAAATAACATCTTCCATTTTTGAACTTCTCAATCTTGATGTTTTTTGTTCTCCTAATACCCATCGAATAGCATCAACAATATTTGTTTTACCGCAGCCATTAGGTCCAACTATTCCAGTAATTCCACTATCAAACAATACTGTTTCTTTCTTTGCAAAAGATTTGAAGCCAAATAATTCTAATTTTGAAATATGCATAATTTATCCTGGAGGCCAATTTAACAATCTTCCACCAATTAAATGCAAATGAATATGATAAACTGTTTGCCCTCCATCATTATTGCAATTGAAAATTGTCCTATATCCTGATTCATCAATATTTAATTTTTTTGCCATTTGTTTTGCAACTTGAAATAGCTTTCCAATTAAGATAGTATCTTCTTCCGTTAAATCATTCAATGTCTCAATTTTTTTTTTAGGAATTATTAGAACATGCACTGGGGCAGTTGGATTTATATCATCAATAACAATTACATCGTTATCTTCAAAATGTATATTTGCAGGAATATCTCTTAAAATAATTTTTTCAAAAATACTTTTATTCATAATTTGCAATTAACTCATTCATGATTGCTATTATTGAAACTATAGCAGTTTCAGTCCTTAATATAGTTCCACCTAAATTAACTTGAAGAAAGTTTTTTTTATTTAAAAAATATTTTTCATCATCAGTAAAATCGCCTTCTGGTCCGATAATCAAATTAATTTTAGAAGAATTATTATTTGTTTTAAAAATTGAATCTTTTTGCTCTGTTATCGTTTTATTAGAATCAATAACACATGCAATATTTATTGCAGTTTCATCATACCAATCGTGCAATTCTTTGGTATTGTTTAACTTTGGAAATATTGATCTCATGCTCTGTTTACAAGAGGTCTGAATTAAATATTCAAGTTTTCTATTGTTAACTGAATCTTTTACAGACCTTTCAAACTTTATTGGTGTTATTTCATCTATACCCAATTCTACCGATTTTTCAATAGCTAGTTTGAGTTTATTATTTTTAATCAAAGGTAAACCAAGATGTATATGAAAATGTTTATTTCTTGAAGATTTTTCAATTGAAAGTATTTTTCCTTCAACAGTTTTTTTATTTATAAAATCAATTTTAGCATGATAGATATTACCTACTCCATCCGTCAAAGTAATATTAGAACCTTCTCTAAGTCTAAGGACAGAAATTATATGATGAGACTCTTTTTCATCTAAAATAAACGAGGAGCCTTGAATATTGCTTGAATGAATAAATGAAAAATTACTCACGATTAATTTGGTATTTTAGGTATAAAAATCCACCTCCAAAATCTTTTTTGGAATGAATTTCTCTTTCTACTTTCAAGTGGTCGTAACCAAGCCCTAAAGAAAGAGTATTTCCAGAAGACTGTGAAAAGCTTACTCCAAAACCAAGAGAACCTCCTAAGTTGGTTTGAGATTCTGAGCTTCGCCATTTTTTTGAAAAACTTGAGATAGTCTCATCTCCATCTACAGCAATAAAAGGGCCAATTGAAAAAGTTAGATAAGGGCGAAAGTTATTAGCAATTCTTCCTTCAAACAGATAGTAGTTTGTTCGAAAAAATAAAGGAAACAATAAGATATCTTTCTCGCCAGCAACTGTAAACTGATTAAAATAAGGATCATAAATTGGAAATTCATCATTTCTAATATCATACAATCTTAAATCAGCACCAATAGAAAGATTTGACCTTACAAGTGATTCATATTCGTAACCAAAGCCATAACCATTATTTGCAAAAATAAAATTTATATTTTGAATTTTATCCTGAGCATTTATTGAACTAATAATAGTTAAGGCAAAAATAATTTTATAGAGCTTATTCATTATCTTCAAACTCGGCATCCTTTACTTTTTTAAAGTCAATTTTAGTATCTTTTTTCATTATTACTTTATCATTGTTTTTTGAAGAAAATCTGTAAATCAACCATACTACCACTAGTGCTATTATTATCTTTGTCATACTTATGAAGGGTTAAAATATTTTATTCCCTGATGTGGTTGATGTATTTCATTTAATAAATTTTCGAAATCTTCAGAGTTTTCAACAAAATCAATATTATTAGTGTTTATAATCAGCAATGGTCCTTCTTCATAGTTGACAAAAAATTCTTGATAACGTTCATTTACTTGGTTTATATACTCTTGCGTTACGTGCTTCTCAAAATCCCTACCTCTTTTTTTGATATTTTGCATTAAACGTGGCGTATCTGCTTGCAAATAAACAACTAAATCAGGTTTAACTATATCTTTTTCCAGAATGTCAGCTACATGTGAATATAATTTGAACTCTGCTTCAGAATTAAGAGTAAAGTCAGCAAACAATCTGTCTTTTTCGAACATATAATCAGTAACAACGCCTTTTTGAAGTAAATTTAATTGTCTAATATCTTTTTGCTGTTGTTGATACCTCTGTAATAAAAAAAATACCTGGGTTTGAAAAGCATTAGACTCTGGATCATCATAAAAATCTTTCAAGAAAGGATTTTCTTCAAACTGTTCGAATACTTTTCGTGCGTTTAATTTATCAGCAATTCTTTCAGCTAAGCTTGTCTTTCCAACACCTATTGGACCTTCAATTGCAATGTATGTGTCTAACTCTTTCACGCTTTCTTATCAATCATGTATTTTTCAACTACTGAAGTATCAGGACACTTTTCAAGTAAATCAACAATTTTAATGTTCGTTTTTGGAAAAATTTCATTTGGTATCAATTCCGAAAGTGGTATCAAAACAAATTTTCTATATAAAGATCCAGGGTGAGGAATTTGCAATTCATTAGTTTCAATAAAGCTATTTTTAAATATAATAATATCAATATCAATTGTTCTTGGCTGATTTTTTTCTCTTTTCTCTTCTCTTCCAAGCATTTTTTCAATCTCTTGAATTCTATCCAATAATTGAAATGGAGAAAAAGTAGTCTCATGCTCTAAGATGATATTTAAAAAAGATAGTTGATTTGTATTGAATAAAGGTTCAGTTGAATAAAAGGATGAAGTTTTTATATTTGTTATTTCAACTGACGATCCCAGCATAGCTATACAAGAAGCAATATTTGACTCTTTGTCGCCTAGATTAGATCCGATAGATAAGTAGACTTTATTCATATTAGTATTTTACAAACAAAAAACCCTCAATATAGAGGGTTTTTTGTATTTATTTTAGCATCAACTAGCCTAAACTACATCATGCCGCCCATGCCGCCCATGCCGCCCATGCCCATATCTGGCGCACCGCCAGGCATTGGTGAATGATTATGCTCTTCAGGCTGTTCAGTGATTGCTGCTTCAGTTGTAAGCAATAATCCTGAAATAGATGCAGCATTTTCTACCGCAACTCTAGAAACTTTAGCAGGATCAATAATTCCAGCTTTGAACATATTTACATATTCATCATTTCTAGCATCATACCCAAAGTCATTTTTTCCTTCTAGGACTTTTTGAACTACAATAGAAGCTTCAACTCCAGCATTAGAACAAATTTGTCTAATTGGACCTTCTAGAGCTCTTTTCATGATATCAACACCTACTTGTTCAGCAGGAGTTGCTTTAACTTTTGATAAATCAAGACTTGCTCTAAGAAGTGCAACTCCACCTCCAGGAACAATACCTTCTTCAACTGCTGCTCTTGTAGCATGTAAGGCATCATCAACTCTAGCTTTCTTTTCTTTCATTTCAACTTCAGTTGCAGCTCCAACATTAAGCACTGCAACTCCGCCAGAAAGTTTAGCTAATCTTTCTTGCATTTTTTCTTTGTCATAGTCGGAAGAAGATTTCTCAATCTGTACTTTAATTTCATTTACTCTAGCATCAATTGCAGATTTATCTCCACTTCCATCAACGATAGTTGTATTATCTTTATCACTTACAACTTTCTTACATGTTCCAAGATAATCAAGCGTTGCACTTTCTAGTTTATAGCCTTGCTCTTCTGAAATAACAGTAGCACCAGTAAGAATAGCAATATCTTCCAACATAGCTTTTCTTCTGTCTCCAAATCCTGGAGCTTTTACAGCAAGCACTTTAAAAGTACCTCTCAATTTATTAACAACAAGCGTTGCTAAAGCTTCGCCTTCAATGTCTTCTGCAATAATTAAGATTGGTTTTCCAGCTTGAACAACTTTTTCTAGCAAAGGAAGCAAGTCTTTCATATTGCTTATTTTTTTATCATGAACTAAAACAAAAGGATCATCTAAATCCGCTTCCATTGAATCTGAATTAGTTACAAAATAGGGAGATAGATATCCTCTATCAAATTGCATTCCTTCAACAAATTCAAGGTAAGTTTCCGCTGTTTTTGATTCTTCAACAGTGATTACTCCATCTTTGCCAACCTTATCCATGGCTTCAGCAATTTTAGATCCAATTTCAGTGTCATCATTTGCAGAAATAGTTGCTACCTGAGCTATCTGTTTTGAGTCTGGTATATCCTTAGAAAGTTTTGATATTGAGTCAACAACACTATTCTTTGCTAAATCTATACCTTTTTTAATTTCCATTGGATTAGCTCCTGCAGTAACATTTTTTAAACCTTCTGCAATAATAGATTGAGCTAAAACAGTAGCTGTAGTTGTACCATCTCCTGCTACATCTGATGTTTTTGATGCAACCTCTCTAACCATTTGAGCGCCAACATTCTCTAATTGATTCTCTAAATCAATTTCCTTTGCAACTGAAACACCGTCTTTTGTTACTAGCGGTGATCCAAATTTTCTTTCAATAACAACATTTCTTCCTTTAGGTCCCAATGTTACTCTCACAGCATTTGCAAGCTTGTCTACACCCTTTTTAAGGGAACTTCTTGCTTCTGTATCATATGCGATATCTTTAGCCATTTTTTTCCTCCTTATAAAATTGCCAGAATATCAGTTTCTCTCATAATAAGCAAATCTTTGCCATCATAAGTGATTTCTGTTCCTGAATATTTACTATATAGTACTACATCACCTTTTTTAACATTCATTGGTGTAGGTGTGCAACTATCTTTTGAACAATCCATCTTTCCTGGACCAACAACAAGAACTGTCCCCTGCTGAGGTTTCTCTTGTGCAGTATCAGGTAAAATAATTCCGCTAGCAGTTGTTTCGTCTGCAGCCATTGCTTCGATAACAACTCTATCTTCGAGTGGTTTAATTTTTAAAGACATTTTTTTATCCTTTTTTATGTTAATTAACTACTAATGCTATAATTGCAAAAAACGTGCCATATACAAAATCTTAATATTTCTGACATATTTGTATGCAAAAATGGCATTTTCGCTCATTTTAAGTATGACAATTTTATAGTCTACTAGCAAAAATATCAAATGAAATATAAATTATCTTCCAGTGCTTCCAAATCCGCCTTCTCCTCGACTAGACTCAGATAGATTATCTACTAGTTCAAATTCGATTGGAGAGCTATCTACTGCAACTAACTGAAAATATCGCTCTCCTCTTTTGATATGAAAATCTTTATCATAAATATTATCAACCATCCCAATAAGCTCTCCTCTATAACCGCCATCGATTAAACCAATTGAATTTGCTAACCTTAATGGAGTTTTGGATATACTCGACCTGGGAAATAAATAATATGCTTTATTATCTAAATTCTCACAAGCAATTTGTAAAGGAATGGGTTGAGTACTTCTTGCAGGAATAATTTGATCTTCTACGACAAATAAGTCTAATCCAGCATCGCCAGAATGAAAATGTGAATGATTCTCGTATAATTCTTTAGATCGATTGTTAAAAGCTTTAATTCTTAATTTCATTTTTATGAATCAAAGTTCTTATTGGGTAAGGAATATCAATTTTTTCTTCTCTAAATCTTTTATGTAATTTTTTTATATAACTATTGAGAATAGTATTGTGATCACCAAAGTTTTTGCCCTGAAAATATATAAAGAAGTTTATGCTAGAATCTGCAAATTCTCTAAATCTAATAGCTGGCTTATAGGATTTGCTTATACAATCAAGATTTTCATATAAATCATTTGCCACCTCTAAAGCGACTTTTTCAACATGATCAAGATCGCTGTCGTATGAAACGCCAATTTGAATTGGAACTCTAAAGGCGGAATCCATCGATGAAAAATTCTTTGAAATAGAACCAGACAATACAGAATTTGGAATGGAAATAATGTTATTTGCTCTCTCTCTGATGGTTGTATATCTCCATCCTACATTTTCAACATACCCTTGGTAACCATTATCAAGCTGAACATAATCACCTTCTTGCATTGTTTTGCTCAATAATATATTAATTCCTCCAAATAAATCAGATAAAGTATCTTTTAAGGCTAATGATACAGCTAATCCTCCCACTCCTAATGCTGTAATAAGAGGAGTAATTGAGATTCCAAACGATTGGAGAATAAATAAAATACCTAAAGAAAAAATAGCAAAATTTGTTAACCCTTTAAAAATACCTGTTGATGGAAGAGATTTATTAGTTTTAGACCATACATCTAATAACCCAAGCACAATTTTAGATGATGTAAAACTTATTGAAATAATTAAAAAAGCTGAAATAATTTTCTGATATAAGTCTTCTGGGCCAGGTAAGTTAGCATTTCCTATTGCAATAGTGGAAAAAGCTAGAAAAAACCAAAATACTATAACAGAATCAATAGCATTAATAATAACATCATCACTTTCCCAATCATTTTTCAACGAAAGAGATTTTAGCCTGGATACTAAAAATTTCTTAAAAATTGATCCTAGCACTAGACCCAAAGCAATTGTAGCTAGTGGCTCAATCCAAATTAACATTTGTTGCGGAATATAGTTTTCTAACCCCATTGAAGGACTTTACACATAAATGTTTAATTGGTCAAGCAATGTAAGTTAATTTTTCGGGTCAACCCAATCGTCATTATCTTTAATTAAGTGAATAAGTTCATCCACTGCATTTTTACTTGGAATATTTCTTTTGACTAATTCTTTTCCTTTATACAATGAAATTATACCATCACCAGAACCAACATAACCATAATCAGCATCAGCCATTTCCCCTGGACCATTTACAATACATCCCATTACAGAGATTTTTAACCCCTTTAAATGATTCGTATACTTTTTAACAAGAGCAGTTGTATCTTGAAGGTCAAATTTTGTTCTTCCACATGAAGGACATGATATATAATCTGTTTTAAAAATTCTGGTCCTTGTATTTTGTAAAATCAAGAAAGATAACTCATTTATTTTATCATCAAATTCTTCAGTTTCAATCCAAACACCATTGCCCATTCCCTCCAATAATAATGAACCTAAATCAATTGAAGCATCTATTGCAACTTGCTCAAAATCAGAACTCCTATAATTTCCTTTCAAAATAACTGGTATTTTAATTTCATTATCTTCCAAAAAGCGAAATGCATTTAAAAAATCATGTCTACTACATTTATCAATACTTAAAACTAAAACAGTACTGTTTGAAAAAGTTTGTATAATAGTGTTTGTTATTTTTTTAATATCTATTTCAATAAAATTTAAACTATCAGAAGTATTATTAGATTTTCTAAAATCCTTAAGAGATGAAAAATATGGGAAAACATTTTTTGGTTGATTTTTGCTGAATTCTTTATGGCACATAATATATTTTTTTGATTTATCTAGATTTTTTAAATCTTTGATAAAAATAAAGTCAGGATAATTTCCTTCAAAACTATTTGAATTAGATGAAATTACAATTGGCGGATTTTTACCTCCAATACCTTCTGTTAAAAGCGTCTCTCTTTTTGAAAATGAAAAAGCTCTTTTGTCTGTATTCTTCAATCTATTTTTTTCTGAAATGCTATTAATTTTTTTAATAATCTTTTCTGCTGCAGGTATTTCAAATTCAGGATCCTCAGTTAATGAAACTCTGATTGTGTCTCCAATACCTTCTGATAATAAAGTTCCAATACCTAAAGCAGATTTTATTCTTCCATCAAGACCATCTCCTGCTTCAGTGACTCCTAAATGTAAAGGGTAATGCATGTTTTCATTTTCCATTGATTTAACTAGCAATCTATAAGCATGAATCATAACAATTGGATTACTTGATTTCATAGAAAGAACAATTTGATTATAGTCATTATCTTGGCAAATTCTTAAAAACTCCATAGCTGATTCCACCATTCCAATTGGAGTATCTCCAAACCTATTCATAATTCTGTCTGATAAAGAACCATGATTTGTGCCTATTCTCATAGCAACACTATTTTCTTTGCAAGAGCTAATTAGTGGAATAAATTTTTCTTTAATTTTTTCAATCTCATCTTGATAAGATTTCTCATCATACTCTTTTATTTTAAATCTTTTTTTATCAACATAATTTCCAGGATTAATTCTTACTTTTTCAACAATAGTTGATGCCTCTAGAGCTGCATTGGGGGTAAAATGAATATCTGCCACCAAAGGAGTATTATATCCTTTTTCCAACAAAGATTTTTTAATGTTAAGTAGATTTTTTGCTTCATTAATATTTGGAGCAGTAAATCGGACTAATTTTCCACCAGTTTCAATAATTCTAATTGCCTCTTCAACGCTTTTAAATGTATCCATTGTTGAAGCAGTAGTCATAGATTGAGTTTTTATACTATGGTCACTTCCAATAGATAAATTCCCAATTTTTACACTTAAGGTTTTTCTTCTCATACTATCTAACTTTGAAAGTAGTCAAAGACATTAGCGCAAATAATATTCCAATTATCCAAAACCTTGTAACTACTCTGGACTCTGGCCAACCTTTTAGTTCAAAATGATGATGAATTGGTGCCATAAGAAAGAATTTCTTACCCTTTCCGTATTTATTTTTAGTATATCTAAAATATAGCACCTGAATTATCACTGATAAAGTCTCTACAACAAAAACTCCCCCTACAATAAGTAGCAAAACTTCTTTTTTAAGGAGTATTGCTAAAGTACCTAATGCGGCACCAGTTGACAGCGATCCCACGTCTCCCATAAAAATTTCAGCTGGCTTAGCATTAAACCATAGAAAACCAAGACAGCCGCCAAAAAAAGCTGTAGCAAAAATTGTTAATTCACTAGCCAAAGGCAAATAGGCAATATAAAGATAATCGGTAAAATCAACTCTACCAGAGATATAGGCTATAACCCCAAAAACACTTATAGAAATTGCTAATAGACCAGCTGCTAAACCATCTAAACCATCTGTTAGGTTAACCGCATTAGAGGTTGCAGCAACAACTAAAATAACAAAAATAGCATAAATGATTGGATAGAAAAAATTGATAGAAACATTTTTTAAGAATGGAACAAAGGTTGTAAGTGTATAGTCCCCATATATATTTGAACTAATTAATAAATATGAAATGAATACTCCTAAAATAGTTTGAGCTAGAAGCTTATATCTTCCACTTAATCCGTCTTTTCTTTTTTTAACAACTTTCAAATAATCATCATAAAAACCAACAATACCCATCCAAACCATAGATAAACAAACTATTTGAATAAATAAGTTATTTAGGTCAGCTAAAAGCATAGTTGGGATAATTGTAGATAAAATTATTAATACACCACCCATTGTTGGTGTGCCTTGTTTTTCCTTGTGAGAATCTGGACCATGATCTCTTATCGACTCGCCAATTTGTAAATTGATTAATTTTCTTACTATAAACGGTCCAAAAATGAAGCTGATTAATAATGCTAAAATTGCACTTGCTCCTGCTCGAAAAGTGATATATTCAAATAAATTTAGGAAACCAAAATAATCTCTCAGCGGTATTAATAATTCATTCAGCATTTTTCAACTCATTTATTATTTGATCAAGATACATACTTCTAGAACCTTTGACTAAAATAACATCTCCCTCAATTAAAAGCTTATTTAACTTTTTAATTAATGAAAAATTATCATTGAAATGTAAGCTTAAAGAAAAATTATTACTATTAGATTGTGCATTTCTAGATAAGTTGCCAACAGTCAATAAAATATCAGTTTTACCAATAGCATATTTACCAATTTCAGTATGAAAACTTTCTTTATTTTTACCGAGCTCTTTCATATCACCAAAAACAAATAACTTTCTATTGTGTTTAAAAGAATCTAAATAGTCTAATGCTGCTTTCACAGATTCAGGATTAGCATTATAAGAATCATCAATTAGTTTAATATTTCTTTCTAAAAATATAATATCTCCTCTTCCTGATGGAATTTCAAAATTTGCTAAAATCTTATCTAAATAATCAGCTTTAATATCCATTTGAATTAAATCTTTGAAAATGTCTTTAGCAATATGAAAAGAGATTTCTAAATTTTTATTGAATACTCTACTTTTATTGCTTTTGAAATCAATACTTAAATGGTCAGGGTTATTTTCATTAAAGTTGTATTTCTTAGTTGAATGCAAAAAAATAGATTTTTTTTCATTTTCAATATTCTCATATGAACCAAACCCATCAAGGTGAGCTTCGGAAATATTGGTTACAATCCCATAGTCAGGCTTTACAATTGAAGATAAGTATTCAATATCTCCTACTTTATTAGCACCTAGTTCAAGTACATAGATATCTGAATCTAAAGAAAAAGACAAAATTGAAAGTGGCACACTAATAGATGTGTTATAATTACCAAACGTCTTTTCAACTTTAAATTTAGATTGTAGTATATGACTAACTAAATCTTTGGTTGTAGTCTTTCCATTAGAACCTGTTATTCCAACAATTTTACCATTAAATCTTTTAAGCCATTTAGTACATAAATCTTTCATAAATAAGGATATATCATTAATTAGGATATGATTTGGCTCACTGCTTGGAATAGATGTTAATGCATAGCTTGCACCATTATTAAATGCATCTTCAATAAAATCATTTCCATCAACATTTTCACCACATAAAGCAATAAATATATCATTCTTTTTAATATTTCTACTATCAATAGAAATTCCATTAATAGGAAAATCAAAGGATTGATTAAAATAATCTTTAAAAACCTCTAAAAAGTATTCTTTTTCTTTAATATTAATTCGCATAGAATTTTTTTATAATATTTCTGTCGGAGTAAAAATGTTTAACGCCTTCAATCTCTTGATATTCCTCATTTCCTTTTCCAAAAATAATCAATATTTCATCAGATTTTAAATGTGATAAAGCAAACATAAGTGCCTTCTCTCTATCATCAAAGCTATGATAATTATTATTTGAAAAACCTTTTATTATATCTTCATTAATTGTATTAATATTTTCAAATCTAGGATTATCTGGTGCTAGATAACATTCTGAAGAATATTTCTCTACAACCTCTGCCATTTTTGGTCTTTTTGAATGATCTCTACCTCCTCCTGCGCCAAATAATACTTTGATTGAGAGTTTGTAATTTTCTTTTACTGTTTCTAATACCTGCAGATATGCATCAGGAGTATGTCCGTAATCTAATATAATTTTTTTATCTTGTGAATTTTTTACTAACTGCATTCTTCCGTCAATTGTTGAGCAATTATTAACACCTTTTTCAATAAAATTTTCCGAAATATTTAATTCATTGGAAATTGCAGCAGCAAGAATAATATTTTCTAAATTAAAACTGCCAATTAACATTGATTTGATATCAATTTTTTTATTTTCATAAATCATAGACGCTTTGATACCATCGCAATCTAACACAACATTTCTACAAAAGTATTTAGCATTCTGACTTTCTCGTGAAACTTGATTAACAAAAGGCTTAAGGTAAGAGATTTTTTTTCCGTATTCATTGTCTACAATAACAACAGAAGATCCATTTTCTTTATTCAAATTAAAGAGCTTTAGCTTTTCTTTAAAATATTGCTCAATTGTTTGATGATAATCTAAATGATCCAAACTTAGATTAGTAAATGCTGTAACATCAAACTTTAATCCTTTAATTCTGTTTTGTGCTAATGCGTGAGAAGAAACTTCTAAAATTGCATAGTCAAATTGATTCATAGTCGCATAATCTAATATTTTGAATAATTCAAAAATGTTTGGAGTTGTCAAGTTTGTATTTAATTCCTTTATTTTCGGATTCAAGCCAAGTGTACCAATTTGAATTACTTTTTTATTAGCTGCCTCTAAAATGCTTTTTAATATAAGAGTGGTTGATGTTTTTCCGTTAGTACCTGTAACTCCTATTAACTTTATTTTTTCTTGAGGAAAATTATAAAAATTTGAACATGCTTTTGAAGCAGCGTCATTTATATCATCAACTTTAATAATATTTTGATTCTGATTTATAATTATAGAGTCAGTAATTATTAATATTGCCCCTTTTTGAAAAGCTTCTTCGATAAAATTATTTCCATCAAACGATTCACCTTTAAACGCAAAAAAAATAAAGCCCTCTTTTACCTCAGAAGAATTATTAGTCAAACCTTTAACGACCTTACTGCTTACAGAAGCATCAATTGACGATACACCTTTTAAAACTTTACCTATTTCGATCATAAATTGTATTTATTTCAGAATGTTTAAGTGATGGAGAGGTATGAAGATATCTTATATAATCATCAACAGCTCTTTGATCCCAAGGATCTTTGAAATAATTATCAGTATCAATAAAAGTTTTTCTAGTATTGTAGTATGAAAATTTATCAGTTGAAGAATTAAAAAATCCTCTTGAATACATGCTATTGTTATTAGAAATATATTTATTTGCTTCCATCCAACCTTCAATTCCTGCATCGAGATAAATTGATGAAGATGTGTTTAAAGGCAATAACATTCCTATATTATTTTTCATAGCAAACCTATCATAGGTTGGAGCATTTAACTGAATTGATTCATTAATTACGTTCAATTCAAAAAAACTTTTTAGTGTTGAGTTTGTATTTATGTCAGCAATTAACATTAGCTCTAAATCTGATAATTCTTCTACCAATAATGGCTCAATATTAGAAGAAAAATCTTTTTCCTGCGATATGAGACCGCTTGTAATTATTAACATTATAAAATACTTAATCATCTAAATTTACTTTCATTCTATTTTTCTTTATAACTGATCTCTTCTTTTTTCCTTCAATTCTTTTAACTTTTGAACCTCTTGAAGGTTTCGTAGGAATTCTTTTTGTTTTTATTTTTATATCACTAAAAAGTTTTTCTAATCTACTTACAGCATCATCCTTGTTTTTTTTCTGTGACTTAAATGATTGTGCTGTTATAGTTAAGAATCCACTTTTTGAAATTCTATTTCTATACCTGTCATTGAATCTTTGTTTCAATTCTTCTGGAATATCAGATTGCATCACATTATACTTTAACTGAACAGCAGTTGAAACCTTATTAACATGTTGTCCCCCAGGACCGCTTGATCTAACGTATGAAAAATGTAGCTCTGATTCTTTAATTTTTATCATTAAAATCTTTTATAAAATTTAGTGAATTTTTTATGAATAATTTTACAAAACATAGAATAGAAGTTTTTGGCATAAATGGATGTCATGATGCTATTAAATCATCATTGGTTCATGTAAATAAAATAATCATTGAAAGAAATTCTCCAGCAGATAAAAACACTAAAATGAATGAAGCTATTGATTCGCTTTCATCAAATCTAATTGAGAAAATCGATGCAGAAAGTTTTAAAAAAATTGTTGACAACAACAGAGCGCAAGGAATTTTAATAAAGGCGCAGGTCAAAACATTTATTGATCTTCCGTTAGTAGAAAAAGATACAGCGTGCTATGTTGTATTAGATCAGGTTCAAGACCCTCACAACTTAGGGCAAATATTAAGAATTTGTGCTGGTGGAGATATCGATGGTGTAGTTATTACTGAAAGAAACAGTGTATCTATGACAAGTGCTGTAGCCCAGGTTAGCCAAGGAGGCTTTTCAAAAGTACCTTTATTTTGTGTTACAAATATTAACAAAGCATTAAATCATTTTAAAGAAAATGATTTCTGGATAACAAGTTTTGAAAACAACATTAAAGCAAAAAATTGGTATTCAATTGATTTAAAAGGTCGGTCGGTATTGATTTTTGGAGGAGAAGGTAATGGAGTTAGCAAACAAATTTTAAAAAATTCTGATTTTTTAGCTACTATACCCATGTCAAACAAAATGAACTCTTTAAATGTTTCAACTGCAGTTAGCGCAATTGTGTTTGAAAGACTAAGACAGGTACTCAGTTAAGCTTAGCGAAATCCTCAGTAGCTTTCCATACTCTCCAAACATTTTTGTAACATATTTTTTCAATATCTTCTTCTGAATAACCTCTCTTAAGAAGATGATAAATTAAATTTGGAAAAGTTGAAGCATCTTTTAATCCATATGGAAGAGTATCTCCTACTCCATCATAATCCGAGCCAAAAGCTACATGATCAATTCCAACTAAATTAACTACATGGTCAAAATGATCTGCAACATCTGTAACGTCACAAAAAACGGGATTATCTAAAGCAACTTGCTTAGCATACTCTTTTACTTTAGAATCATCACTTTCTAAATTATTCTGTTTAGCAAAAGCTGCTACTACTTCGGCATTTTTTGATCTTTTGTCTTGTGATTCTTTAGTAACAAAACTTGAGCCAAAATTAATTTGAATAACACCGCCGTTTTCAGCCAATCTTTTAATCATATCATCACTCATATTTCTTTCGAAACCTGGAGTAAAATGTCTTGCAGATGAATGAGAAGCAATTGCTGGCACTTCAGTAACATCCATTGCTTGATAAAATGCCTCATCCGATACATGAGAAATATCCACCATAATACCTACTCTATTCATTTCTTTTATAACTTTGACACCAAATTCACTTAATCCATTATGAGTTCTTTCCCCAAGGTTATAAGATGAATCACAAATATCATTGTCCTCAGAGTGAGTTAAAGTGATATAGCTAATCCCTTTTTTATGAAAAAATTCAATATTTGATAAATCGCCTTCGAGAGGAGCACCATTTTCCATGCCCATTGGTAGAGCTATCTTACCCTCAGAAAATATTCTTTCAACGTCAGAAATATTATATGCTATTTCAAATTTGTTAGGATGCTCAGTAGTAACTCTTTCTATGAATCCCATCAATTCAAGCGCTTTATCTTTAGCTCCACCAGTTACTTGATAAGTTGCTGGAACATATATTGACATAAATGGTGCATCTAATCCACCTTGTTTTGCGCGAACATAATCAAAATCTCCACCAGGGGTTCTTACAGAAACATCTTCATACCCTCCCTTATATAAACGCCATGGAAGATCAATATGACCGTCTGTAATAATAAATTTTTGAGATAATTCTTCAGCTTTTTTCATTAATTGCTGATCATTGTTAACACTGCAATTTATGATTAGTAAAGTTGAAAGAATGGTTAAAAAAGATTTGTATAATTTCATTATTTTTATCCTTTTTCATTTGGAGGTTAGTAGCGGGAGTAGGATTTGAACCTACGACCTCCGGGTTATGAGCCCGACGAGCTACCAAGCTGCTCCATCCCGCGATCTAGTGTAATAATAGCTATAAAAAGAAAAAGGAGGAACCTTTTTTTAAAAAATACATTAGAATTATGAGGAGTAGATTAAAGTTTAAAATTACCTCTTAATTCCTTTCTCTTACCCTTGGTTAGGTTTTAGTTTGCTCCTCAAAATTTTTTTAGGTCTAGTTCCAATTCCAGTAACGATAACATATGTTGTAGATTCTATTTCTTTGGCAATTTTATTAATTGAAATTGTTCCATTTGAATTTGATCCAAAAATTGTGACTTCATCCCATAGTTCTATATCTGAAGAACCAACATCAATCATCAACTGATCCATGCAAATTCTTCCGGTGATTTTGAATTTTTTATTTTTGAACTTAACGTAACCTCTAGTATACCACGGCCTTGGAACTCCATCGGCAAAACCTACTTGAACAACTGCTATTTTTGTATCTTTATTTGTTAAATAAGCTCCTCCGTAACTAATTGGAGTACCAGCTTTTACATCTCTTATTTCAACAATTGGAGCTGTTAATGTCATTACCGGTTCAATTGATAAGTCTTGAGGAACTTCATCAGAAGGAAATGCTCCGTAAAGTAGCATACCAACTCTACATAAGTTAAATCTTGATTCAGGTAGATTTAAAATTGCTCCACTATTACTACAATGAATAAGTGAAGGAACTATGTTTAATTTTTTAGCTATTTCAACAACTTTGTTAAATCGATTTAATTGTTTTTTAGCATAAGAAAGGTTTCCTTCATCTCCTGTAGAGAAATGAGAATATATACCTTCAATATTTATGGAACTAATTTGTGCTGCTTCTTTTAAAAAAGTTTCTGCTTTGTAATGTGAAACACCCAAGCGGGTCATTCCAGTATCAATTTTTAAATGAACTCTGAGTGATTTACCTTCAAAATCTCTGAGGTAATCTAGATCTACAATTGAGGAAATATTTAAAGTTAGATTATATTTTTTTGCTTCATTTAAAGCAGTATTATTCAATTTTGAATAAATTAAAATGTCTGTTTTTATGCCTGCCTCACGAAGCTCTATCCCTTCCTCAATTGTAAAAACTGCTAAATATCTTACGCCCAATCTTTCAAGCCTCTTGGATACCTCAACTGCTCCGTGTCCATAAGCATTAGCTTTCACCGTAGCCATTATTGGAATATTCTGTAAATCTTTTGATAATAAATTGTAATTATTTTCTAAACGATCTAAGTCTATATGCACTTTTGGTCCTATATATTTCACTAGTGCGCCTCGTACCAAGATGGTCCAATTCCAAAATCAATTTCTATAGGTACATCTAATTTCATTGCATCTCTCATGTATTCAATCACCATTTTGGTAATATAATCAACTTCATCTTTGTGCACCTCAAGCAATAATTCATCGTGAATTTGCATAATAAGTTTTGACTTTAATTTTTTAGACTTGAGCTTTCGATGAATTTTAATCATTGCCAGTTTAATCATTTCTGCAGCTGTCCCTTGAATAGGCATATTAATAGCCATTCTTTCAGCAGCATCTCTTCTAATCTTATTTTGACTATCTGAATCCCAAACAGCTCTTTTCCTTCCCAGCAACGTCTCTACTGATTTACTATCCTTAATTTGAATTTTAGAATTCTCTATATACTGTTCAATACCTTTATATTTATCAAAGTAAGCATCTTTTATTTTCTTTGCTTCTCCAAAAGGAACATCTAGCTCTTGACTCAGTCTAAAAGGTCCTGCTCCATACATAATACCAAAATTTACAATTTTTGCGATTCTACGCATTTCAGGAAGCACTTGATCATCATCTTCGACATTAAATATATTTTTTGCAGTGAATGTATGTATATCTTCACCGTTATTTAATGCTGCTATTAACGACTCATCTCCGCTTAAATGAGCCATCACTCTCAACTCCACCTGTGAATAATCAGCAGAAAAAATTTGATAATCATTTGATTGTGCTTTAATAGCTTTTCTGATTTCTTTACCATCTTCTGTTCTTATAGGAATATTTTGAAAGTTTGGATTACTGGTTGAAAGCCTCCCAGTTGCAGTCATTGTTTGATTGAAAGATGAATGCACTCTATCTGTAACAGGTACGATATTTGATGGCAAAGGATCTAAATATGTATTCTTTAATTTATAAAGCTTTCTATAGTTTAAAATCAACTCAGGAAGAGGATGCTTCTGCTTTAATTCTTTTAATACTGCTTCAGCGGTAGAGCGCTTCTTAACCATCGGTAATTGCAGTTTGTCAAAAAGTATCACTGCAAGCTGTTGAGATGAATTAAGATTAAAGTTTTCACCAGCTAAATCAATAATTTCGATTTGGATTGATTCAATTTTTTTTCCAATCTCTAATGAACGATTTTCTAAATATTCTTTATCAATAAAAATACCATTAAACTGCATATCAATTAGTACTGGTAATAAATCAATTTCAATAGATTTAAAATAATTGAAAAGTTTTTGCTTTTTTAAATCTTTCATAAAAATCTCGGTTAACTCAATTACGACATCTGCATCTTCTGCTGCGTAAAATGAAATATCTTCAAGAGTCACCTGATCCATAGTGATTTGATTTTTACCAGAACCAATCAAATCTTTGATTGGAACCATCTTATAATTTAAGTGTGACAACGAAAGATTATCTAGCTTATAAGATCTCGCATTTGGATTAAGCAAGTGTGCTGCAATCATAGTATCAAATTCAATTCCTTGTAGTTCAATTCCAAAACGCTTTAAAATTAATGCATCGTATTTAATATTTTGACCAGTCTTAGGAATATTTTCATCTTCTAAAAATGGCTTTAATATTCTTATTACTTCTTTAAGATCGTTGTTCCCAAATAAATTTTCTTCCTTATCTTTGAAATCAATAGGTATATAAAATCCTGTGTCTTTTTTTAAAGAAAAACTGAATCCTACAATTTTTGCTAACATAGGATTTATTGAAGTAGTTTCCAAGTCTACTGATAGCCATTTTCCCTGCTCAAGAGATTCGGTAAACTCAATAAGCTGATCCAAATTTAAAATATTTCTATAATCTTTTTTTCTATCAATGGACTTTTGTTCAGGAACTGCTGAAGAGCCTATTTTTTTTAATAAACCTGTAAATTCAAGCTCTTTAAAAATATCCTCCATTTTAGCAAAATTCATATCTTTTATTTTGAAATCTTCTACTGAAGCTTCAATATTTACATCAGTAAGAATTGTTACTAATTGCTTGCTTAAGATTGCATTGTCTTTATCTGATAACAACTTATCTCTCATTTTTTCATTTTTAATCGAATCAATATTTTTATAGATATTTTCGATGGTGCCATACTCTTCTATAAGCTTCATTGCAGTTTTAGGACCAACTCCTTGCACTCCAGGAACGTTATCAGAACTATCACCCATCAAACCTAACAAATCAATGATATTTTTTGGACCAACACCCCATTTTTCAATTACTTTATTAGAATCAAAAATTTCTTTTTCTCTTTTTCTAGCTTGAGGAGCATACAGAAAAGTAGAATCATTGATTAGTTGCATAAAATCTTTATCTCCACTTACAATATTGCATTGAAAGTCTTTATCATTACATTGCTTGGCTACAGTACCGATGATATCATCTGCCTCGACTCCCTGAACTCTTAAAACAGGTATATTCATACCTTCAAGCAAATTCCATAAGTATGGAAGTTGAGTTTGAATTTCATCAGGCATTTCAGATCTGTTTGCTTTATAATCGGAAAATATTTCGTGTCTAAAATTTTTACCTTTTGAATCAAATGCTGCAACTAAATAATCAGGATTTTCCTCTTCAATGAGTTGAAATATTTGATTGGCAAACCCAAAAATAGCACTTGTAGGTGTACCTACTGTATTTGTTAAAGGATTTCTAATCAATGCGTAGTGCGCTCTGTATAAGGTGGCATAACCATCAATAATAAATAAACGTTTTTGTTTTTTTGGACTCATAATTTAGCGGGTTTTTTTACCCGCTAAATTATGAAAATAAGACATTAGAAACTATATGTTAATGACATTCCAATTTCTCTTGGAGGAGCAAAAGACTTATATAGTTTCTCTTCATACATTGGAGGCTCTAATCCAAAAATAAATCCTCTATCTGCATAACTCTCATCAAGGATATTTTTAGCATAAACTCCCAATTTTACTTTATTAATTGCGTGAGAATAATATGCATTTAATAAATGATATGGGTCAGATTTATACTCCCCATGTGCTGAGTCAAATACAAAACTATCTTTTCCTGCAACCTCAACCATCAAAGAACTATCTTGATTGAAACTATAGTTAAAGGATATACTGTAATTCCAGTTAGGTGAATGCGCTTTAGGTCCATGTAAATGATCTTCATCTCCGTGATCGTCATGATCTTCATCTCCATGTTCGTCATGATCATCATGACCTAATTCAATTTCAGCGCTCAATAGACCTAGTGTAGCATTAATGCTAAATTTATCACTAAATCTAAATTCACCAGAAGATTCTGAACCATACTCATAACCAGAATCAGCGTTAGCTTTAAAAAATGCAAATGCATTTGGATTTTCCGGATCTAATTGCTCGCTTGTTTCATAAATATGTCCGTCATGTTTCAGGTAAAATAATGAACTAGATAATTTAATATTGTTCTTGTACCATCTGATACCAGTTGTGACATCGTAGTATGTTTCTTTTTCGTATGTTCTTTCATCATCGTCAAGATAAGGATTCTGATTAATTCCTCCAGGATGATAGCCTTCTGCATAATATGCAAACCAATGTAGATTTGAAGAAGGATGCATTTCATATGAAATTTTATATGAAACATTATTTTTAGCTCTGATTTCAAAGTCATTACTTTTATCATCATAATCAGTGTAGGACATATTTCTTCTTTCATTTCTTAGAGCAAGAGACAATGAAGAATCATTATCAAAATTAAATGCCAACTCACCATATACAGATGAAGTATTGATATCATAGCCATTAGTAAGCGAAGTTGATGAACCGCCATACAAATATCCTTCTGCATCAGTAGTTTCATCATAGTTGGACTGATAAAGTCCAAATACGTAATCTACTTTATTGCTATTCATTCTGTTTGATCTAAATCTTAAATCATAAGTTCTAGTATCAATCTCTCTATCAAATGAATCGAAAAAGTCATATGCATACCCTTCGTTGGTTGGATTAAAATTATATGGACTATTTGACCAAAATTGATAATTGCCCCAATCTGAATCATAACTATGAAGCATTTCATTGCTTGTAAAGCCAATATTTAAATCTACAATTTGTTCATTTAGGTCATAACTATAGTCTGCAATAAAAACTTGTGATTTTTGAGCATCTTTTCCTGGATTATCTGAATATGTAATATTGTCAGTATTATTATCCGGAGCCCAATTATCATAACCGTTATCATAGTCAGATACAATCATTGTATACTTTTGAGTAATATTATTATCACCCTCTTTCATTAATTTGACTCTAAATGAGGTTTCATCTCTACTTGCTGAAGCATAACCATTTAATGCTACATTTTCTTTAAATCCATCAGAAACATTTGAATGTCCAACTAAACGAAGTTTCCATCCGTTGTCAAATGGCAAATTATAAACTAACCCATTTGTGTAGGTACTATAAGAACCAAATTGAGTCATTGCATACCCTTCTTTTTTATCTGTTGGATCAACGGTTTTAAAATTAATTAAACCGCTTGATGCTGCCGCACCAAATAAGCTAGTTTGCACACCCATTAAAACTTCGACTTGCTCCATATCAAATAATGGTGTAACCATTCCAAGTTCTGATAAGTCTGCTCCATCTAAAACAAGTCCAACATAAGTACTTGGTGGACCTTGATCTGCATATCTACTTACAGAACCTTCACCTCTAATTTGAAAGTATCGAGGTCTTGATGTTCCTCCAGCATAATTAAGATTAGGCACTTTTTGGATTAAATCGCTAAAGTGTTGACCTTGAAACACATCTAACTCATCATTAAAAATAACTGCTGATGCTGCCAGATCTCCTTCATTAACTTGCATTAATGAAGAATATACCTCAACCTCATCTAATGCAATTGGATTCAATGAGTCTGAATCAGCAACTACATTCTGAGCAAATAAGGCACTTGTTATAAATATTAAACTAAATAAATTTTTCATTTTTTCTCCTAAAATGATAATTAAAGATATTTTGATATCAAAAAAATTGATATCAACTTGTAAAACTATTCAACTAAACTGTTGGCGGAGATTTATTCTGAAAACAGAAAATGTTTCGAGTTATATAGCTAGCTAAATAACCTTGATAGCTAACATTTTTAAAATTTATTTCTACAGAATTATCCAGAAACTCTGCGAAAGTTTTATCGCTATTAAACTCACAAAACTCACAAACTTCTTCGCTTATATTTTGAGAAGATGAATGACCCAATATATCTAAGTCATTCTCGTAATGTACATGCAAACTAAGGAGTGAAAAAGAAAGGAGTAATAAATGTAAAATAGTTTTTTTCATTTTTTTTTAAAAATATTAGTAAGTTGATATTATGAAAAATGAGATAACTGTTAAAGCTTTTTTTCTTAGTATCATATTATCTATTGTTTTGTCATCTGCAATGACATATTTAGGTTTATATGCAGGTATGACAATCTCTGCATCTATTCCTGCGGCTATTATGTCAATGGGCATTTTAAGACTTTTTAAAAATTCAAATATTTTAGAAAATAATATTGTTCAAACTGCTGCTTCAGCAGGAGAATCCTTAGCTGCTGGAGTCATTTTCACTTTACCTGCTTTGCTTCTTGTAGGCTATTGGGATACAATTAGTTATTGGGAAGTAACAAAAATTGCAATGGTTGGAGGAATTTTAGGTGCCTTATTCACTGTACCTTTAAGAAGAGCATTAATTTTGAAAGCACAACTACGCTTTCCAGAAGGTGTGGCAACGGCTGCTGTTTTAAAAACCGGACATGAAACCGATGCTGAGAAATCTCAAGAGAGTTTAAAATTAATTGGTTTATCAGCTCTTGTTGGAGGAGTGGTAAAACTTGGTGAGCTTGCATTTAGTATTTGGTCAAGTGCCATTGGCGGAGCAATAGCTTTTAAAGGGGCAATTTTTGGAATGGGTGCTAGCTTATCTCCCTCATTGTTTAGTGTTGGGTATATAGTTGGAAGGAACATTGGTATATTGGCCTTTACTGGTGGATTAATTTCTTGGGCAGTTGCTATACCAATCTATTCATACCTTTATGGATTTGAAGGAGATAATTATTTTGAAAGTGCCAATATTATATGGAATGCTAAAATTAGATATTTAGGTGTTGGCGCTATGGTAGTCGGTGGTATTTGGTCAGTTATTCAGCTAGCAAAACCGTTAATTGAAAGCATTCAATTAAGCTTGAAAACTTTAGGAGAAAATTCTGATAATATTTCGCTTGAAGAGAGAGATTTACCTATCAACTATGTATTTATTGCAATTCTTGTAATGTTAATTCCTATTTCATTAACATACTATGGCATTATTGGCTCTTGGGGGTCAGCAATGATTTTATCAATTATTATGGCAATTTTTGGGTTCTTGTTTTCAGCTGTTGCTGCATATATGGCAGGAGTAGTTGGATCATCAAATAATCCAATTTCAGGAGTGACTATTGCTACAATTTTATTCAGCTCTTTGCTAATCATTACATTCTTTGATGTTGATTCATCAAAAGGTGCTGCTGCCGCTATTTTAATTGGTGCAGTAGTATGTTGTGCTGCTGCAATTGGTGGTGACAATTTGCAGGATTTAAAAACTGGAAATATTGTTGGTGCAACTCCATGGAAGCAACAGATTATGCAGCTTGTTGGAGTTGTTAGCGCTGCACTTACATTGGGTATTGTTTTAACCTTGCTTCACGAAGCTTACGGCATTGGTAGCTCTGACTTACCTGCACCGCAAGCAGTATTAATGACAAACGTTGCTAATGGAGTATTTTCAGGTAATTTAGAATGGGGGATGATATATGCCGGAGCAGTACTTGGTGTCATAATTATTCTTATTGATCAATATCAAGCTTATAGAAAAGCTGATTTTAGAGTGCCAATTTTAGCAGTTGCCATTGGTATCTACCTTCCAATTGAATTAACATTACCAATTTTTATCGGTGGAATGATTAACCATCTAGCAAACAGAACAGCATCTAAAAGTGGTAAAAATAATGGTCTTTTAATTGCTTCGGGATTAATAACCGGAGAAGCATTAATGGCTATTTTTATAGCAATTCCTTTATTTTTTGATAAAAATTATTGGCCAACATTATCATTATCTTCACCTTATAATGACATCGTAGCCATAGCGATTATATCAATAATTATATATAGACTCTACTTAATAGCTAAAAGATAATTCTCGTTAAAATCCAGAAATGGTAAATTGAATTTTACCTTTTAGTTTCTTGCTGGCCTTTAATGCCATATCATAGGTTTTAAAATGAGAACTTCTTACATAATATATCATACTACCGCTATTGAATACTTGGTCAATTTGGATATTTTTAATACGATCCTCGGTTAGAGAATCTTTCAAAATTTGAGCATTTTCTTTCGATGAAAAAGCTCCAAATTGAATAAACCACACGCTGTTGATTTTTTGAAAAGATTTTCGTTTTTTTTGTGAAGATTTTTTTGAGGCTAAAATACCTTGATAGACCTTCAATGAATCATTTTGACCTGCAGCATTTAAAGATCTTAAAAAAAGATCTTTAGATGACGCAGTTTGAAGATGAGCAGGTCCAAACAAATTGAACTCTTTCAATATTTTAGATGATGTAATATATGCACCTTGAGCATAGAGCATTTCAGCCTTTTTTAGCTTAGACAACCATACGTAGTCTGACTGCTTATTTGAATCAATTATTTGCTGGTATATTACTAGAGCATCTTTTGCATCAACTAGCTTTTTAGCTCTTTCATACTTTAAGGCTAAGTCTTCATTTTGAGCATAAATCAAGCACGTGCTGATAAAAAAAATTGATATTTTAAATAATAATTTCATCTCTAATCATTTCATTACACAGAGAAGAAATTGATTTACGTGCTTCAAAATTATCTATTTCTAATTTTAGCTTATTTAAACGAATTGAATGACAAGCATGCTCACTTTTCATAAATCTATCAACAAGATCTGATGCCTCTGATTTTTCGTTTTTTTCCAACATAATATCTATTAGTCTATTAAAAGCAAATCCGTCAAAACCATCATTTAATAAATCTTTATAAAGAACTTCCACATCATCAAAACGTTGATTGTCAAAAAGAAGATTTTCAATTTTATTATAAGCCATTGTTCTCTCTGAAAGTTTATTCTTTGCATACAGCTTATAGAATGTTATTGCAAGATCAACGTTATCAATATTGTGATTTGCAAGCTCTAACAATGAATCCGGGTGCACTTTCTCGCAAGAAGCGCTTTTCTCTAGATAATAAACATAGTTTTTTATATTATCTTTTGACTTATAGTCCATCGCGATATAATAATTAAGCATAGATTCATCATTCTTCTTATGATTAATATCAATATTCATCAATTTTTTTTCAAAATTTAGCGCATCTTTCCAATTATTATTTTTAGTTGCTATCTCTTTCAAGTTTAGCAATGCCCATTTATTTGATTTATCCATTTTTATAATATTGTTCAATTCATTTTCGGCTCGAACAAAATTATTTTCTGCTAAAAAATCTTTACTTAAAGCTGTATGAGCTTCAATTTTTTTATCTTTTTCAATCTTCGGTCTCAGAATAACAGTTTGATGAATTTTGATGGCTTGCTTAACATCTTTTTCTCTAACAATGTCACCAAGCAAAAGATATGCATCTACATTACTTGAGTCCTTAGCAATAATTTCCCTCAAAAGAACATATGCCTGCTCTTTTTTTCCATTGACAAGCGCTTTTAAAGCATGATTGAAAGCTTCAGTATCCGAAGGAAAATTTTTAGATCTATTTTTTACAATATAAAATATGAGCAGAGCAAGAGATAGTGTTATTATGAAAATTATTTGGAAATTGGTTAAAGATAAAAAATCCAAGGAGTTACTCCTTATCGGAAAAACTAAACTCTTCACCTACAGCAACATTTCTTAAGCTATCAAGTTCTTCAGAAATTTCTTTATTTGATTTCACTAGCTTAGAAATTTCTGCTCTGTATGAAAAGACAGATTTCAGTGAAATGATATAGCCAACAATCACTCCAATCATCACAAAACCTATAAAAGCAAGATACCCAGGTATTGCATATCCATTATCTCTAAAAAAATAAATAGTGATATTTTCACTATTTTTGTCAAATAACAAAAATGTACCAGCTAAGGCTGCTAATAGAATTAATACCCTTAAGACTCTAAACATTATGCTCCTATGATTTCTTTTCCATGCAATATCACGCCTGTAGCATCTACTATTTCAACAGGTACGATATCTTTAATATTACTATTATTTTTCTCAACTATCACCCATTCATTAGAATCTGTTCTTCCAGCCCAATGCAAATTAGATTTTTTACTTTCTTTTTCAATTAAAACCTGCTGAAAGGAACCAACCATTTTTTGATTGAGTTCAAGGGTGTGTTTTCGTTGAAGAACCAGCATTTCATCTAATCTTTCTTTTTTAACACTTTCATCAATCTGATCAGAAAATTGTTCTGCTTTAGTATAAGGTCTTGGTGAATACTTGAAAGTAAAAGCAGAATTAAATTTTATTGAATCCATTAAATCTAAAGTTTCTCTGAACTGTACATCTGTTTCACCGGGAAATCCAACAATAATATCAGTAGAAAGACCACAGTTAGGCATAATCTCTCTTATAATCATAGCCATATCGTAAAAACGTTCTCTAGTATAAGTTCTATTCATTCTTTTAAGAACTTCATTCGATCCTGATTGCATAGGAAAGTGAACATAATTACAAATATTAGATTTTGAAGCCATGACCTCTAATAATTCTACATTAATATCTTGAGGATGTGGCGACGTATATCTAATTCTCTTTACACCTTCAATTTCTGATACGGTTAATAATAAATCAGCAAAACTTTTTCCATCAAAATTATATGAATTAACATTTTGACCTAATAAAGTTATTTCAACAAATCCTTGATCTACCGCTTTTTTTACTTCTGTAACAATACTTTTAACATCTCTACTTCTTTCCCTTCCTCTAGTAAAAGGAACGATGCAAAAAGAACAAAACTTATCGCAACCTCTCATAATAGAAACCCAAGCATTAAAAGTGTCACCTCTAGTTGGAAATAAATTTTCGTATACTTCAAATCTTGAAAGTTTTGTGTCAACAATGCTTTTATTATCTGTTATATGTCTATTAATTAAATCAGGTATTTTTCTATAAGAGTCTGGCCCAAGAATGATATCAACATATGGTTTATTCTTTAATAAATCATCCTTAAGATTTTGAGCCATACACCCAAGGACGCCAATGATAAGGTGCGGCTTATTTAACTTTATTTTATGAAGATTTCCTAATTTTGAATGTACTTTAGTTTCAGCGTTTTCTCTAATAGCACAAGTATTTAAAAATATTGCATCCGCTTCATCATAGTTAGAAGTTTTCTCAAGACCAAGATTAGTTAAAATCCCTTCAACTAATTCAGAGTCTGCAACATTCATTTGACAGCCATATGTTTGGAGTGCAAACTTCTTAATTTGAGTATTGTTCATTTATTTAATGTACCCTGAGAAAAAGTATTTTTTTGGATCTATAGTTTTGTTATTCTTATGTACTTCATAATGTAAGTGAAAACCAGCTGCTCTTCCGCTATTTCCAGATTTTCCAACTATATCTCCACGTTTTACCTTTTGCCCTTTTTTCACTTTAATTTTATAAAGATGAGCGTATACTGTTTCATAGCCATATCCATGATCAATTTTTACATATCTACCCCAGCCTGAATCATATTGAGCTTTGGTAACCACTCCATCACCTGTAGCTAAAACATCTGTATTTAGATTTACCGCAAAATCTAAACCTGAATGCATTCTTCTTTTGCCATCTATAGGGTCAGTTCTATATCCATATCCTGAACCAATATAACCTTTAACAGGAGATATTGAAGGAATATGAGAATACATTTTTTCATTGGATTTAATTTTATTAAAAATTGTATTGTAACTATCTTTTTGAACATCCACTGCGAAAGCCAGTGAATCAACTTTATCTTTCAATTGAATCAATAAATGATTTTCGCCTTTTTCAATAGTTGCATTGTCAATAATTGCACCACCCGTTCCTTGAGCTTTAACATCTTCACTTAAAGGAGATAGGGTTGCATAAGTTCTCAATTCAGCATCTTTGTCTTCAATCAATTTAAGTTCAGCTTCTAAATTGGCTATTTTATCTAATAGTTCTTGTGAAATTTGAGAATATTTTTGATCTGTCTCATTTAATTTATCCTGATAATATTCAGCTGAAAACTTCTGTGATAAATAAAAATTCAATCCTAAAAAAGATAATGTAAAAATACCCAAAGCAATCATAATATTTGAGAAAGAAAAGTTAATTTGGTGCAACTTTTCTGATGAAAGAAATTGAAATGAAAAATACTTTTTATTCATCACTAACTTTTTTTGAGTCTTGGCTTTTGTCTTCATGATTGATTTCTTTTTTGATGTCAGCAATATTTAACTTAATTGATTCAATGCTTTCAATGATACTTAAATATCTCTTATCACCAACAAAATTCAATACATTTTTTTCTATTGTTTTTGAGAAAACATATAAACCTAACTTAACATACAAACTTGACAATTTTCTTTCTAACTGAAGAATATCAATTCTCAATTTACTAGCATGGGTAAATTCTTCAGCTTTTTCAGAAGCTACAATACTCCATTCAGTAATATTTTTTTTAAGATCTTCAAAAAAGTTTGCCATAGTTCAAAATTTAATATAACAAAGAAAGATAGCAAAGATTAAAAGATACTCCCCATTTCAAAGAAATAGGGAGCTATCTTTCGTTTATGGTAGCCAACCAAAATTATTCAAAAATACCTTTCCAAATAGATGAAATACTTTTTTTAATGCCACCAAAATCTTTAATCTGAACAGATGATGATTTATCTTCAACATTAAAAATAGGCCAAGCTAATAAGCCAATTAGTGTGACGTATTCTCTTTTATCTTCAAAATCTTCCTTATATAAGATATTTTTCATTTTTATAAACTCTATCGGGATATCCGCGTAATGCTTTTTGAACAATAGATCAATATTTCTAGCCTTTGAACCTCCTCCGCATAACTTTATTCCTGATTTAAAATCTGTATACGCTTTACCAATATTTTTTATTTGTTCATTCACCTCATCAATAATATCTTCAAATCTTAGTTCAGCAATTTTTGAAATTTCTTTCTCATTTATGTTCTTCCTTAAATCGTCATTAGGAATTTCAACTTCAAAAGTGCTTGTTTCCTCTGCAAAATCTGAAAAGGCTGAAACATTTGTAAGCTTAACCCTTTCTGCTTCTTTCAGAGATGTTTGCAAATAAGCTGCCATATCCTTTGTTACCAATTTTGAGCCTAAGGGAATAACTTTAGAATGAATGAGGTAATTATTCTTATAAAACATAATATTTGTCTTATCTGATCCTATGTCAATAAAAATAACACCTAAATCTTTCTCATCTCTTGTAAGACTTGATGAAGATGCTGCATAACCATCAAATACCGGAAAAGGTTCTATGCTAAGATCTTCTTTAAAACAATAATCTAGTTGTGAAAGATTAAAATTTCTTACGTGAATAACATGAGTTTTTGCATCTATAGACTTACCAATCATGCCTATTGGATTTATAATCAAAGGAGAACTTCCAATAAAGTATCCTTGTTCAATATTATGGAGAACATATCTATCAGATGAAACTTGGACATCTGCGCACTGATTTAACAACTCTTGCTTAATTTCTTCGCTAATTTCTACATCTGCATTGTCTGCAAACCTTTTTCTTGTTGAGCTATTAATTGATCTTATCCCTTTTCCAGAAACAGAGACCCATGCATCTTCATCAATATTTATTTTAGCATCTTTTTCCATCTTTTCTATTAAAAGTTCTAGATGTGTAAGCAAAAGATTTTTATCAACAATATCTCCGGAGACTATACTATCACTTTCAATTTCAGCAATGGACAATATTTCAATTTTATTATCTGGTAAAATTCTTCCTACAGCGCTCTTTACACTGTGAGATCCTAAGTCAAATGCTATTTGTATTTTATTTCTCATTATGAATCTTTAACTATAACCTGATTTTTAAATCTTAAATCAATATACTTATAATCTGTTATCTCTTTTTCTCCATCAAATGCTTGCACGAAAGAATTTAAATATTTCATTTTTGTCGACAATTTATTTGTACCAAGCATAATTCTCGTCTTTCCATTTTTCAGAATAAATTCATATTCACTATCTTCATTAAAAACAAATTCAGAAATTTCATCATAAATATTTGAGAAATTATCTTTTGTATACTTCATCAACTGTACTGAAGTAATCACGTTATTTGAAGCAGTCTTAAATCCTTTTGGATATAATTCAGGATTTGTTTTAAAATTAGTCAGAATAGGTAAAGACAAATCGCAATACTCAACAGGTAAACATACACCTTCTGAGTCTAAAATTATTAGCTCATCGCTATTAATTAAAGCAACAGGCTCTCTTTCATAAACAATAACATTGATCGTTGAAGGAAACTGTCTAGATACTTTACAATCAACTATGTGGTCTAGTTCCATTATTTGATCTTTATAATTCTTTAAGTCACTTTTTAAGATATTTTTGGAAAGTATTAAATTATTTTTTTCTTCGATAATTGTTCTATCAAAAAAATTTGTTCCTTGAACATTAATACTACTAACATTATAAATTCTTTTAAAGTCGGCCCATTTAAAAGCTGCAAAACAAATCAACAATACTACGATAAAAGTTGAAATTAAAGAAATCATTGGAATCAATTTATGTTTCTTCATAATCCCTCAGTTTCTCTTTTATTGAAGCCCATTAATTTTACTTCGAGCTCTAGGTTTATTTGAAATTTATCCTTAACTGATTGATGAGCTTTTTTGATAAGAAGCAACATATCCTTTGAAGAAGCGCTTCCCTCATTTATAAAAAAATTAGCATGTTTATCCGAAATTTTAGCATCACCAATACTAAAACCCTTTAAGCCCGCTTCATCTAAAAGCTTTCCAGCAGAATTACCGTTTGGATTTTTAAATAAACTCCCTGCAGATCTTTTATTTAAAGGTTGAGTAGATTTACGTCCACTTTGAGCTTCAACGAAATTCTTATTTATTATATCCTTATCAGCTTTTTTTAGTAAAAATTCAGCAGATAATAAAATATCTTTTTTGTTGAATGATGAGCGTCTATATGAAAAATCAATTTCGTTTTTCTTTAAGTACTTCAAATCACCATTGCTATCTATAAGCTCAACTTTAACTAAGTTTTCTGAAATTTCTCCACCCCAAGCTCCAGCATTCATTACCAACGCGCCACCCAAAGTTCCGGGTACTCCGTTTAAATTTTCTAAACCTATCAGATCATGCTTTACTGCTTGCTTAACAATCTTTCCTAGCATTGCTCCGCACTCTGCATACATTTTTTTCTCTCTAACTTTAATTATCTTAAGCGTATTCTTTAATGAAATTACGACTCCCCTTATCCCCGAGTCACTAATCAATACATTAGAACCAGATCCTAGCGTTGAAACTGACTGATTCATTTTTTTAGCTATTCTAACTATCTCAATTAATTCATCTTTACATGTTGGGAAAACCATAATTTCTGCTGGTCCACCAATTCCATAGGTAGTATGCTTTCTTAGCGGTTCATTAACTGCAACTTTAGCTGAAGTATTTTTTTCTATTGATTCTAATAATAAATCAATCATCAAAGTGCTTTCCTAATTGTTCTGAATATCTCCAAATATCACCTGCTCCTAAGGTCAAAATGATATCATCCTTTTTTGTAATTGAATTCAATTCATCTACTGCATTTTTCAATGGTAAAAATGTTACATCTTTATGATTTTTTTTATTAATTAATTCATCAATAATTATTTGAGAGGTGACTGATTTATCATCTTTTTCTCTTGATGCAAAAATTTCTGTGACAAATATTTTATCTGCAGACATCAATGCATCAGCAAATTCTTTATAAAATTCTTTTGTTCTTGAAAATAAGTGAGGTTGAAAGATTACAGTCAAATTTCTATTCCAATTGTTTTTTACTGCACTTATTACACTCTTAACCTCCACGGGGTGATGTGCATAGTCATCAATCACCATAATATCTTTATCGACTTTAGTATCAAATCTTCTTCTAACTCCACTGAATTGCTTTAATGCGTAGCTTACATTTTCCATATCCAATCCCATAATATGCGATACAACAATTGCTGCCAAGGCGTTATAAACATTGTATTTTCCAGGAATATTAAGTTTGAATGAATGAATTGTATTTTCAATCTCTACTTTAAATGATACGCATCCATTGTTATGCTTTAATTCTATTGCACGAAAGTCAACATTTTTAGAATCAATACCGTATGTTAGTTTTGGCTTATCGATTTTATCACCTATTGAAACTACATTCTCAGAATCCATGCATAAGCAAACTGTTCCATAGAAAGGTACAGAGTTTGCAAAATCTATAAATGTATTTTTAAGCTCATCAATATCATTGTAACATTCTACATGTTCAAAATCAATATTGTTAATAACAGCAATAGTAGGGTTTAGTTGCAATAAACTCTTATTGTACTCGTCTGCCTCTACAACAAATGTATCTCCACTTCCTAAAACTGAGTTTGACTCAATTGATTTTACTACCCCTCCTACAATAATAGTTGGATCTAGATTTAAGCTTTTCAAAATACTCCCTATCATAGATGTAGTTGTTGTTTTTCCATGAGTACCAGCGACTGCAACAGTAGAATTATTTAGCTTTGCAATTTCAGATATCATTTTAGCTCTTGAGTAAACCAAAAGATTCTTTGATTTTGCAGCATTTAATTCAACATTTTCTTCAGGAATCGCATCTGAATAAATTACAAGCTCAGCATTTGCAATATTTTTATCACTGTGACCAATAGATATTTCTATACCTAAATTTCTTAGTCTGTCAACATTTGGGGAGCTAGATAAATCAGATCCTGTTACTATAAAATTTTTATTTGATAACAATTCAGCGATCCCGCTCATTCCTATTCCACCAATTCCAATAAAATGAACTCTTTTAACGCTATACAACATATTTTTCCTTTACAATGAAATCCGAAATAATATCTAAAGTATTAGGTGTTGAGATTTTTTGAAAATTTTTAATCATTGAATTTATTATTCTCTCATTTGAAGATAAGTTTTCTAATTTTTCCAAAAATTTCTGTATATCAAATGAATCTTCTTCAATCAAACTTGAACATAACTTATCTTGAAGATATTTAGCGTTATGATATTGATGGTTTTCAGCTGAAAACTTGAAAGGCACTAAAATTGAAGGTTTTTTAAAATGAATTAATTCTGCTATTGTCATAGCTCCCGACCTAGAAACAACTAAATCAACTTTTTTGTATAAAGATGACATCTTGTTACAATAATCCATTATTGTAATATTTTTACCATCTAAATGTTTTAATGAATCATAATTTTTTTCTCCTACAATCCAAACTATATTTGCAAAATTAAGCTTTTTATCTTCTGCTAGAATTTTGATTTTATCATTCAAGAATTTAGAACCTTGACTTCCTCCAAAAATTAAAATAGTTGCTAACTCAAGGTTTTTTTTAAGTTCGATATCTTCTGTTTCAGATAATAAAATAGGATTACCTGAAAATATCGTCTTTGTTTTTTGCAAATAATTTTTTGCATTTTCAAATCCCAGAAAAGTTACTTTTGCATTACTGCTAAACATTTTTGTTACAATGCCAGGATATGAATTTTGCTCATGTAAAACATATGGTATTCTTAAAATTTTTGCAATCTGTAATGGTAAAAATGATGAATACCCTCCTGTTGATATAACTAGGTTAGGTTTATGTTTTAAAAAAAAGTTCATTACTATAAAGAATCCAAAAAAAATCTCAATCAATGTTTTAATATTGCTAAAAATTGCTTTAGGAAATACTGATCTTTTAATGCCTGATATTGAAATTAGCTTGTAGTCAATTTTTTCATTTTGTATTCTAGAATTTTCTATACCTTTTTTTGCTCCAACGTAACAAAATTTGTGGCTAGATTTTAATTCTAAATCTTTTTTTATAGCCATAAGAGGATAATAATGTCCTCCTGTTCCTCCTCCACATAATAATACATTTGTATTATGCATTTACTCTAGGTCTCCATCTTTTGACATTAATTTTTCTTTGCGCCTTACTTATATTTAAAAGCACTGCTATCATCATAAGGTTAGTTATTAAGGAGGAGCCGCCGTAACTAATAAAAGGAAGTGGTACCCCCGTTACTGGAATTACTCCAATTACAACTCCGATATTAATGAAAGCGTAAATAGTAATACTTAGGCCAAAACCAATTGATAGTAATATCCCAAAAATATCATTTGATTTTTTAGAGATCTGCACAGCTCTATAAAAAATTATATAGTACGCAATCATTAAAATTACCCCTGTAATAAAACCCATCTCTTCTCCAATAATTGCAAAAATAAAATCTGTGTGAGTTTCTGGTAGATAAGAATATTTTTGAATACTCTCTCCAATACCCATTCCAGATAATCCTCCCTGTTTCAAACCTATCATTGCCTGGCTAGATTGATACCCAACAGTTGCTGAGCTAGATGGATCAAGAAAAGATAAAATTCTTCCTAATGCATAGTTTTTTTCGTTTAAAATAAAAATTCCTATTGCTCCAATTGAAAGAGCTCCAATTGTTGCTAACTGTATTAGAGATGCTCCTCCGATAAACAACATTATAAAAGCAATCATCAACATTATCAAAGTTGTTGAGTTATCAGGTTGAATGATTATCATTAATGCAATTGGAGCTATAGCTGCAAGAGGAACTAATATACCTTTAAAGAATTGCTGCATGTATTTATAATTATTATCAATATAGCTAGCTAGAAATATAATCATTGAGAATCGTGCAACATCTGACGTTTGAAATGATATCGGACCTAAAGACAACCATCTACATGAATCTCCTGCACAGCCTTGAAACTTCGTATAAACCAATAACAAAAAAGATATAAAAAGCAAATAAGGCGAAAGAAACTGTAACTTTCTATAATTTATTTTTGTTAGAAAAATAAAAATAAAAAAAGCAGGTATAAGTTTTATCATTTGACTTGTCAGAAAGTAAGTTCTTGATTCTCCGCCAGTCATTTCCAATGACTTTACCCAACTTGCACTAAAAAGCATAAATAACCCGAAAGAAATCATTGCAATAATTGTAAAAAATAAAAATCTATCTTGTTTTTGTTCTTTTATATTCATGCATAAAACCTTTCTACTATATTTTTAAAAGATATTCCTCTTTCTTCAAAATTTTTGAATTGATCAAAACTTGAACATGCGGGAGAAAGTAAAACTGTACTTCCAGTGTTAGCGCATTTGAGAGACATATTAACCGCCTCTTTAAAGCCTTCAATCACTATAACATTAATTTCTTTTGACAATGAATCATAAATTGATTTAGCAGCCTTGCCATAAGCTATAATAGTCTCAATATTATTTTTAAACTGGAGGATGCTTGAAAAATCTTCCTCTTTCGGAATACCGCCCATAATTAAAATAACATTACTGTCAATTGATTTTAAAGCCATAATTGCTGAATCAATATTTGTTGACTTTGAGTCGTTTATAAAATCTATGCCATCTTTAGTTAGAAAATGCTCAAATCTGTGAGTAAGTCCTTCAAAGTTTTTAATTGCCTTAAATATATTTTTTTCAGATATATTTACTTTCTTTGCTATTGTAGCAGCAGCTAAAAAATTTGATATGTTATGTACCCCTTTAAGTTTGCAGCGGTGAATATCTAAAGAATAATTTGAATTTTTAGACCTTATTTTGTTATTATCAAGGTAGAAATTTCCATGACTCTTATTTAATGAAAATGCAAAACAGTTTTGATTGTGAGAAAGGAATCTTTCTTTAATTTGCTTGTCATCAAAATTATAAATACAAAAGTTTGAGTTTTCAAAAATTTTCATTTTAGTATCTAAATACTGTTTAAAAGAATCGTATCTATCCATATGATCTACTGAAATATTCAATATTGCAGAAATTTCTTTTTTTAAATAATAAGAGTGTTCAAGTTGAAAGCTTGATAGTTCTAAAACACAATAATCATATTTATTTTTTTTATACAGCTTATTTTCTAGAACTACTCTTGAAAATGGAATACCAATATTGCCCGATTTCAATATATTCAGCTCACTGCTAATAATATCAAAGATTAATGAAACAGTAGTTGTTTTACCGTTTGTACCAGTAACACAAATATTGTCGACATTTGAAAGAAGTGAGGCAAATTCTATTTCACTAATTACAGGAATATTATGATTAGAAATCTTTTTAAAAAGATTTATTTTATTTGATATTCCTGGCGATTTTATAATTACGTCACAATCTAAAATTTTATCTGAATGCTTTCCAACTTCTACTTCCACATTCAATTGCTCAAGGTCTTGAACATATGGATGATTAGGCTCTATATTTTTATCAGATATAAATACATTACAATCAAGGCTTTTAGCTAATTTTGCAGACCAATATCCACTTTTACCTAAACCAATAATTCCAATATATTTATCCTTGAAGTTCATCGATTTTGTTTTCTTATATATGCAGGTACTTCTAAATCAGCGCTTTGATCAAAATCGTCAAAAACTAGAGTTGGCCCATCATTTTCTTCTTCATAATATTCTTCTGATTGAATGCCGTTATCATTTTTTTGATTATATAGCGTTGTATTTCTCGAATCCATCAAATCGTTTGTATCGTTATGGAATCTTTTTTTCTCTACTTCTTTTTTAATCTCAATTTCCTCAATAGGTCTTCTATTAAATCCAGTCGCAATTACTGTTACTTTAAGTTCGTCATCCATATTTTCATCAATAACACATCCAAAAATAAGATGGACATCTTGTCCAGCTTCCTCATAAATCAATTTTGTTGCTGCGTCAACTTCTCGCATTGTCATTTTTTTATTTCCAGTAACATTTACTAGTGCAGCTTTTGCGCCTTTTATTGATTGATTATCTAATAATGGGCTACAAATAGCCTGCTGAGCAGCCAAAACAGCTCTTTCTTCTCCTCTGGCAGTACCTGTTCCCATTACGGCATCTCCCATCCCACTCATAACTGTTTCAACATCTGCAAAATCAATATTTACATTTCCTTGCTTATTAATTAAGTCAGAAATACTCTGGGCTGCTTGTAGTAATACCGAGTCTGATTCCGAAAATCCTTCTTCAAGTGTTGTATTGTAATCGATTACCGATAATAGCTTTTCATTAGGTATTACAATTAAAGTGTCGCAAAAGTTCCTCATTGTGCTAATACCTTTAAGTGCTGCAGACATCTTTTTAGGACCTTCAAAATTAAATGGAAGAGTTACGATACATACAGTTAAAATTCCTAATTCTTTGCAAATTTTTGCTACAACCGGAGCAGCTCCTGTTCCAGTTCCTCCTCCCATACCAGCAGTTACAAAAACAAGATCTGATCCAGCAACAATAGATGAAACTGCTTCCTTGTCATGCATAATTGCCTTTCTCCCAACTTCAGGCTTAGCACCGGCACCAAGTCCTTTTGTTAAATCTTTCCCAATTTGGATTTTTGTTTCGGCTGGATTACTATCAAGATCTTGAGCATCAGTATTTATAGCAATAAACTCTACTCCATCCATTCCAGATGTAATCATTCTATTGATTGCATTTCCTCCGGCACCTCCAATCCCTAAAACCTTAATTCTTGCCTTCTGTGCTGCAAATTCGTCAAATTCAAATAACATATACTTTCTCCTTACTCTTTAAGCTCTGCTTTTAAAATACAGATTGATTTTTTTTCTACCTTTTGACCAGCAGCTATGCTCTGGCTAACAATTAAACCTCTACCACTAATTTGTGGCTTTATACCAATTTTTTTAAGTGCTGAAAATGCATCTCTTACTGTTTTTCCATATAAGTCTGGCATTTCAACATATTCAATTTTTGTTTGTAAATTTTTCTGAATCAATAGCGGTTCATTTTTTTTAGTTTGAGATTTTGACCTTGAAATTGTTATTGATTTATCAATATTGATGACTCTATCCATTACAGATTTAAAAACAGGCGCAGCTGACATTGAACCCCAGTGTAAATTTCTAGAGGCATCAGGACTATCTAGAACAATTAGACATAAAAGTTGAGGATTTTCAGAAGGAAAAAATCCTACGAAACTTGATATGAAATCTTTATCAGAATATTGACCGTTTACTAGCTTTTTAGATGTTCCAGTTTTTCCAGCAACATCCCACCCCTTTATTTCTGCTTTTTTTCCACTACCTTTATTAACAGTATGCGAAAGCATTATTTTTAATTTTTCAGCATTTGATTGTGAAAGAACTCTTTTTTTTGTACTTCTTTGATTCTTGATAATAGTATCATCATGCTTTTCAATTTTTTCAACAACATAAGGTTTAAGCAAAAATCCACCATTTGCTATTGCTGCATATGCCATTGCTATTTGAATAGGCGTAGTAGAAATCTCATAACCAATTGGAATACTATGCATTGATGACAAGCTCCATTTAGAAGGATCTCTAAAAATTCCTGAAGCTTCTGTGCTCGTATCAAATCCTGTTTTAATACCGAACCCAAATTCTCGAGCCTGATTGTAAATACTTTTCTTTCCTAAGCTTTCAGCAATTTTTATAGTACCTATATTACTTGAAAATGCAAGAATCTCTTTAACATTTAATACATTATGTGGTTCAGAATCTTCAATCATTTTAATATTATGAAAATTATATGGTCCTTCAACATTGTATTCATCCATTAAATCTATATTGTTTTCTAATGCTGCAGCCATAGTTACAATTTTGAAAGTTGAACCAGGCTCTATCAAATCAGTTACAAGTTTATTTTTTTGTAATTCTATTTCAAAATCACTAGGTGAATTAGGATTATAATCTGGAAGATTTACCATTGATAAAACTGCTCCATTTTGAGGATTTATGATAAGACCCATTGCAGCTGAAGATCCTGTATTTTCCATTTGGATTATGAGCTCATCTCGTAAAATTGCTTGATATTCCTTGTTTATTGACAAGATAATGTCTGCTCCATTTTTTGCATCCTCGCTTGGAAGAGTTGGATCTGATATTCGCAAACCTAGTCCATTTCTTTTTGAAAGTTTAGAACCACTTACAGGCTCAAGATATTTATTATACTTAGATTCTAGGCCTGAAATTCCATAGTCATCTACATTTGTAAAACCTACTAGCTGTGAGAATAGATTGTCTTCAGGGTAAAATCTCTTATAGCTTTTGGATATGACAATTTCATTAGGATATTTCTGTTGAAGTTTTTCGCAATTTCTATTTGTCTTTTTTTCTAGCTCTATATAGTCTCTATTAGGATTATATTTTTTAGAATAATTATCAATTGAACTTCCTGTACAATTTGAAAGATCTTTAAGTAGACTATCTACATTAAAAACTTTTTTTGGATGTATTCCTATACGATAAAATGTGAGGTTTTGAGTTAGACTTTTTCCATTTGTATCATAAAAATTACCCCTAAAACCCTTTACGGATTCTAATTTAATTCCTTGTGGATTGTTCATTTTATTAATGATTTGAATATTAAAGAGCCTAACTCCAAATCCAATCCAAACTACCATTATAAAAATATGGAGGAAGATAATTCTATTTTTAAATTTTATGTAATTTTTAGTCATTTACTTTTACAATTATTGTTTCGGGCCTACTTGGAACAAGTCCAATTTCTTTTCCTTTTTTTGATATTATATCAGCCCTTTTTAATCTTTCAACGGCATTTTTTTTAATTTTTAATTCTTCATCAAGCTTAGTTAATGTCTTTTTATTGAAATCAATACTGGACTGTGTTTTATCCACTTCAACAAAAGATGCTAAATACACTGTGATAGTGATAACAATCACAGTAAACATAAATACCCATTTAAAATTCTCTCTCTTTTGCTTTTCAGCCTTACTAAGCCTTCTCTTTTTAGCCAATTTTTTCCCCTACTCTCATTTTCGCACTTCTAGACCTTTTATTAATTTGTACTTCATTTTCAGAGGGTATTAATGGTTTTTTAAAAATTAATTCAATTGATTTTTCTTTCTTTAGGTCTTTCATTTTATGTTTAACAATTCTATCCTCAATTGAATGATAGCTAATAACAACTAAACGTCCGCCAGGATTGAGTAAATCGGTAAAGTCGCTTAAAAAATTTTCTAAATGCTCAAGCTCTTTATTTGTTTCAATTCTTAGTGCTTGAAAAATTCTTGAGTAGGTTTTAACTCGGAATCTATAAGGAGTTACCCTATCAATCATTGAAGTGATTGATAAAACATTAATATCAGAATCTGACTCTTTTATCATTTTAGCGATTCTATATGCGTTTCTTTCTTCACCAAAATCTCTAAAAATCTTTGTCAAACTTTTCAAATCATATTTTTTAATGATATCATCAGCCTTATTGCTATCAATATTATTATCAAATCTCATATCAAGCTCAGAACTATGTTTATGGGAAAAACCTCTTTGATTATCTTCTAATTGATAAGATGAAAGTCCTAGATCTAACAATATTCCATCTACGCCTGTAATATCTAATTTAAAGAGTATATTTTTTAAATTTTTATAACTGTCATGAAATAATTTAAAGTTTTTATAATTAGACAGTCTTTTTTTTGCTAATTCTATTGATCCGTTATCTCTATCTATTCCAAGCAATAATCCAGAATCAATTTTTTTGAGAATTTCTTCAGAGTGACCTCCGAGACCTAAAGTTCCATCAACATAAATTCCACTATTTTTAATATTTAAATTTTCTAATGACTCCATCAACATTACAGGTATATGTCTGCTGTCTGTTGATGGTTGAAAAATCATCAGATATTTACTCTTTCAGATAGTTGATCGTAAGATTGATCGTTAACGTTATCAGATTTATCTATTTCGTTTAATAACTTGGTGTTCCATATTTCAATTTTGTTTAAAACACCAATAATAGTTATGTCTTTTTTAATTGAAGCATATTCAATTAGGGACTGAGGCAAAACAAATCTTCCTTGACTATCATACTTCAAAATATTTGCATGGCGTAAATGATTTCTTAAAAAAATTCTATTTGTCTTTGATAAAGAAGAAAGCTGCTGCAGTTCACTTTGTATTTTTTTCCATTCAGTAATTGGGTAAATCCAAGCACAGCTATCAATTCCTCTTGTCACAACAAATGTCTTTTTATCTTTGTTTGAAAATTGCTTTCTTAGGGGCGCAGGAATATTGATTCTATTTTTAGAATCAATATTAAACGAATACTGTCCTGTAAATGTATATTGGCTACTCATAACAAAATAAGGGATTTTAACCCACTATTAACCACTTATGTTACGATATAGTACAAGTTTATGTCAATAAAATAGTACAATAAATTGAAATAAATTTTAAGATCTAGTTTTTAGGCAAGTATTTTATAACTGTTAAAGTGTAAGGATTGGTATCTAAAACGACCTCTACAGGAAAATCATTTATAATTTTTTGGGAAAAATCTTCATAAACATCGTCAGAAAAAAAGATTAATTCAAAATCTACAGTATTAGCAATTAAAAAAGATTTTTTCTCTCCGTTCCATATTTCTGTAAATGAATTTGATTGACTATTCATTGTATCCTCAAAAATAAAAAATTCTTTTCCTGAAAAATCATCAAAATAATTGATATAATTTTCTTGATTTGATTGAAAACGAATTGTAATTGGAACATCTATATTATTAACTGAAATTATCTCTTCACTTCTTTCGGTGTAATATTCAATTAAATCAGATTTAGTAATTCTTAACTCGTTCTCCAAATCAGTTTGAGATAACTCATTATTTGAATTCAGAGAAAAACTTAATAACAAAACTAGTGCAAAAAATCCTATTCCCATTAAAACGCTTGAATTGAATAAATTTTCATTATTTATATTTTTAAACAATGTGAATCTTTTTTCACCAGGTTCTGGAACAAATTTTAAATTTTTGGAAGTTGTTTTTTGATTTAAAAAACTATTGAGCTCATGTGTAGCTTCTTCGATATCTACCCCAATTTCATTAATATAAGCTTTAAAAAATAATTTTACATACACTCCAGGTATTTCAGCAAACTTTCCTTTCTCAATAAATTGAAGATATTTAATATCAATTTTAGTTCTCTTGGAAACTTCTTTTAAATCAATATTATTATCGATTCTAAATTTTTTGTATTTATTGTAAAAAATCATATTTTATCAAGTATGCTTTTCATTTTACTTCTTAAAAATTTTTGCTCAGGGAAACCTACAATATTATTATAACATCCGTCAATATTTTTAATGAAGTATTCTTCGGCATCTTCAACGTTATAAGAACCAGCTTTATCAAGGACATTAAAATTTTTAACATAACTTTTTATATTATCATCTGTTAAAGATTTAAATGAAACTTTAGTACTATCAAAGATAGTGATTTGATTCTCTGGATAGGTTAAAGATAGTGCGCTTATAACAAAATGATCTTTCTCAGAAAGCAATCTTAGTGTATTTACTGCATCAGCATTTGATTTGGGTTTTCCAATAATTTGATTTTGGAATTCTATAATAGTATCTCCTGAAAGTATATAATCACTGGGAAAACTTTGATGAATTTTCAAACCCTTTCTCATTGAAACATCTATAACATAATCTACAGGATTCAAATCGTTAATATTATTCTCATCAATATTAGGGACTTCAATTTTAAAATTGTATCCTAACTTTTGTAAAATTTTCTTTCGTCTTGGTGAACTAGATGCTAATATAATATTCATAAAATCGTTAATTTTTGACTAAATTTAAACAATAAAGAGTAAAAATGAATCAGACAGATCTAATTAAAAAAATTTATGGCAATTATCTTCAAAAAATTGATGAAGCAAGAACATTTTTTGATAGACCTTTAACCTACACTGAGAAAATACTTTTTTCTCATTTATCTGAAAATCTTAATTCAGTTCCTAACAGAACAAAAACATTCTGTACATTAAAACCTGATAGAGTAGCCATGCAAGATGCAACTGCTCAAATGGCTTTACTTCAATTTATTAATTCTGGTATGCAAACAACAGCAGTCCCGACTACTGTGCACTGCGATCATTTGATTACTGCTATTACTGGGGCAGATGATGACTTAAGCAATGCGTTAATTACAAATAAAGAAGTTTATGATTTTTTAATGTCTGTTTGCGCTAAGTACGGAATAGGTTTTTGGAAACCTGGAGCTGGTATTATACATCAGACAATTCTAGAAAACTATGCAGTTCCTGGAGCAATGATGATAGGAACTGATTCTCATACACCAAATGCTGGCGGCTTAGGCATGATAGCAATAGGTGTAGGAGGCGCAGACGCAGTGGACGTAATGACTGATTCTCTATGGGAAGTAAATTGGCCTGGTATAATTGGTGTTAAATTAACAGGAGAACTAAGCGATTGGGCATCTCCAAAAGATATAATTCTTAAACTTGCAGGTATATTAACAGTAAAAGGTGGTACAGGAAAAATAATTGAATATTTTGGAAAAGGAACTGAAAGCATTAGTTGCACAGGAAAAGCGACTATCACTAATATGGGAGCTGAAGTAGGCGCAACAACATCTTTATTCCCTTATGATAGAAAAATGTATGAATATTTATCAGCTACTGATAGAAAAGATATTGCAGATCTAGCAGAAAACATTAAAGAACATTTAAAAGCAGATGATGACGTTCATTCTAATCCAGAAAAATATTATGATGAAGTAATAGAAATTAATTTATCTGAATTAGAACCACATATTGTTGGCCCATACAGCCCAGATCTTTCAAGAAAAATTTCTGAAATTCCTTCAGCTATAGATGATAACAATTATGATGATAATCTTAAGGTTGGGTTAATAGGTAGCTGCACTAATTCATCCTACGAAGATATTGAAAAAGCAGCTCACGTAGCTAAACAAGCTCTCAGTGTAGGATTAAAAGCAAAATCAGAATTCTACATAACCCCAGGTTCAAATCAAATTAAAGCAACAATGGAAAGAGATGGATATACTAAAATCTTTGAGGAGCTTGGTGGAAAAGTTTTAGCAAATGCTTGCGGTCCTTGTATTGGTCAATGGAAAAGATCTGATATAGACGAAGGAGAAAAAAATACAATTATTACCTCTTTTAATAGAAATTTTGCAAAAAGAAATGACGGAAATGCTGCAACTGAATCATTTGTTGCTAGTCCAGAAATTGTCACTGCTTTAGCAATTGCTGGAAAATTAAGCTTCAATCCAACAACAGATAAAATTTCATTAAATGATGGGAGCAGTTTTAGCTTCTCCTCACCAAGTGGATCTGAGTTACCTGATATGGGATTTGAAGATATCGGTAGCGATGATTTTTTAAAAGCTGAACTAAGACCAGATACTCAAATTGTTATCAACCCTGAAAGTGACAGACTTCAAGTTCTTGAACCTTTCTCCGCTTGGGATAAAAATGAAATGGAAGAATTGAAAATCTTACTTAAAGCAAAAGGAAAATGTACAACAGATCATGTTTCTCCAGCCGGTCCATGGCTCAAATATAGGGGTCACCTAGAAAATATTTCGCAAAATATGTATTCAGGTGCTCTTAATGCATTCACTGAATCTAATGGAGAGGCAATTAATCTAATTTCAGGAAATATTGAAAATATTTATGAAGTATCAAAAACCTATAAAGAAAATAAAATAAACTGGGTTGCAGTAGCTGATGAAAATTATGGAGAAGGCTCTAGCAGAGAGCATGCAGCAATGGAACCTAGATTTATGGGTTGTAAAATTGTTTTAGCTAAAAGTTTTGCAAGAATCGCTCAAACAAATTTAAAAAAGCAAGGTATTATTCCAGTTATTTTTAAGAATAAAAATGATTATGAAAAAATAGAAGCAAATGATACAATTTCTACTTTAAACCTTACAGAATTTGATAGCGAAACAAATTTAAAATTAAGCTTGAATAAACCTGATGGATCATCATTTGTTATTGAAACCATTCATACTTTCTCAAAAAACCAAGTTGGGTGGTTTAAGGCTGGGTCAGCATTAAACTTAATTGCTAAAAAATCACATTGAATATTAATGAAATAAATAAAAATTGGGATTTTATAATTGGACTAGAAATCCATGTTCAACTTGAAACTAAATCAAAAATTTTTAGCGAATGCTCTTATGATTATGATCAGACTCCTAATACTTTAACCTGTCCAACTTCAATTGGATTACCTGGAGCGCTTCCTAACATAAATCAATCTGCAATTGAATCTGCGATTAAGTTTGGTAAAGCGGTTAAAGGAAAAATTAGTAAAAAATTCACTTTTGCAAGAAAACATTATTTTTATCCGGATTTACCTAAGGGCTATCAAATCTCTCAATTTGATCAACCAATTATTACTGGTGGATTTGTTCCAATTTGGTGGAATGGAAAAAAATATAACATAGAACTAACTCGAGTGCACCTTGAAGAAGATGCAGGAAAGTCTTTTCATAACACCAAAAACAATACTAGCAATTTGGATTACAATAGAAGCGGTGCAGCTTTAATAGAGATTGTCACTGAACCGGTTTTAATTCACCCCGAACAAGCAAAGATTTTTATGCAAAGAGTAAAACAAATTGTCAATTTCATCAATATTTCTAATGCGGAGATGGAAAAAGGCAAATTAAGATGTGATGCAAATATATCTTTATCTAAAAAAGGGAGTGGAAAATTTGGAGTTAAAACTGAAATAAAAAATATAAACTCTTTTAGAAATGTTCAAAAAGCAATTGAATCAGAAATTATTAGGCAAAATAATTTATTAAATAATGGCAACAAAGTTGAGCAAGCAACTCTAACTTGGAATAATGATAAAAATACTGCAGAAATAATGCGCTTAAAAGAAAATGCAGATGATTATAGATATTTTAACGATCCCGATCTTCCTCCTGTTGACTTAGATGATTCTATTATTGATAACATAATGTCTGAAACAACAATACTTCCATATGACTATGAAAATAAATTTATTGAAGAATATAATTTAACCCTAAATGAGGCCTCTATTCTTTCAACTACAAAAAAGATAGCAAAATATTTTGAGAGTATAGTTGATTCAGGTATAAGTGCAAAAAAAGCAAGTGCATGGATTTCTACTGAACTTTTTAGACTGTTTAATGAAAAGAATCTTGAATTCAACTCTGAAAAAATTCCATCAGAAAGTCTTTTTAAAATTATCAAACTCGTTGACGAGGATAAGATAACACAAAACTCCGGAAAAGAAATTTTAAGAAAGATCTTTGAAAATGGTAAAGATATAGATGAAATATTAAATAGTGGAAATTTTGATACATCTAACTTAGATATTGGTTCAATTATCAGTGAAATTTTATCTGAATGCAGCGATGAGGTGTCAAGATTTAAAAATGGAGAAGAAAAGTTAATGGGATTTTTCATTGGTCAGATAAACAGAAAGACCAAAGGTAAAATCAGTCATAAAATAATTATTGACGAACTTAAGAAAAAACTAAATAATTAAAATTTTCTACCTTCTGCAATAAGGTTTTTAATTACTGAATCAATTCCTTTTTTATCAATAATCTTTAAACCCTTAGCAGAAACTTTAAGCGTAACTTTTTTATTTAAACTTTCTACCCAGAAAGTTTTTTTCTGAAGATTTATATCAAATCTTCTTCTAGTTTTATTATGTGCATGACTAACATTGTTGCCATACATTACTTTTTTACCTGTTACTTCACAAACTCTTGACATTTTTTAACCTTTTATGTTTAAGTTCAAATTGAACTGGGGAAATTTAAACCAATAATCGAACCGAACAAACAAAAAGTATATGTTTGACATAAATAAAAAAATCAAAATTGGAAACTTAAAATTAGACTTTCCTTTCTTTTTAGCTCCAATGGCAGGAGTAACAGATTATGCATTTAGAGTTATTGCAAAAGAATTTGGAGCTGGAGTTGTTTATTCAGAATTTGTATCTGCCCACGGAATTATCAGGAAAAATGAAAAAACATTAAATATGATTAAATTTTCTGAATTTGAAAGACCTATTGGAATACAAATTTTTGGAGATACGCCTGAAGTGATGGAAAGTGCCGCCAGACTTGTTTATGAAAAATTTAAGCCAGACCTAATAGATATAAATTACGGTTGCCCCGTACCCAAAGTCACAAAAAAAGGGGCAGGATCTGCTGCGTTAAAAGATCTTTGTCTTATGGAAGATATTACTGAAGCAGTTGTTAAAGCAGTTGATATTCCAGTTACTGTTAAAATGCGCGCTGGATGGAATTCAGAAAATATTGTAAGCACTAAAGCGGGTATAAATTTAGAAAAAATTGGAATAAAAGCTATAACTCTACACCCAAGAACAACTGTTCAAATGTATAAAGGACATGCAAACTGGGATTTAATAAAAGAATTGAAAGATAGCGTAAATATACCAGTTATTGGTAACGGAGATATTAAAAGTATTGATGACATAAATAAAATGTTTACTCAAACTAATTGTGATGGTATTATGATAGGAAGAGCCGCTTTGGGCAACCCATGGTTCTTTACACAAATTAAAAAATATATTAATAATGAAGACTTTAATGAGATAAGCCTTGAAGAAAGACTTCAAATATGTCAAAAACATTTAGAGTTGCTAGTTCAGATTCATGGAGAAGTTGTGGGTTCAAACAATATGAAAAAACATTTTGCATGGTATTTTAAAGGATTTAAAGGAGCTTCATTTTTAAGAAAAAAATTTGTTTTAGCAAAGAATTATTCTGAAATGAAAGATTTTTTATATAATATATGGCACTAAAAAATAAAGGAAATATAATGGATAAAAATTTTAAAGCAATCAACGAACCAATCATAGATTTTGAGCCAGGATCAAAACATAGAGAATTACTTATCAAAGAAATTGAAAGACAGTCAAGCAGACAAAAAGATATTCCAATTATTATTCACGGTAAAGAGATTAGAACCGGCAATACCAAACCATGCACAAAACCTCATAATCATGTTCACATTCTAGGTCATTATCACGAAGCTGGTCCAAAAGAAATTCAAATGGCTATTGATTCATCCTTAGAAGCATGGAAATCCTGGTCAAATAGTCCTTTAGAATATAGAGCACAAATATTTAAAAAAGTTGCTGATTTAGTTGCTGGTAAATACAGATATAAAATTAATGCTGCTGCAATGCTTGATATTGGAAAAAGTGTCTTTCAAGCTGAAGTTGATGCATCTTGTGAATTAGTTGACTTTCTAAATTTTAATATTGAATTCTCATACAAAATGCAGGAGTCTTTTACTCCTATATCTCCAGATGGCATGAAAAATGAATTAGAGTTTAGGCCTTTAGAGGGATTTGTTTTTGCAATTGCTCCATTCAACTTTTTTAGCATTGGAGGAAATTTAGCAATTTCACCAGCAATAGTCGGAAATACAGTCCTTTGGAAACCTGCTCCTAGCGCAGTTTATTCTTCATATATCATAATGGAGCTTTACAGAGAAGCGGGACTTCCTGATGGTGTAATTAATTTTATACCCGGTGATGGTCCTAAAATTGGAGATCAAGTATTAAGTCATAGAGATTTAGCAGGTGTTCACTTTACGGGCTCAACTAAAACTTTTAAACATCTTTGGAAAAAAGTATCTGATAACTTAGATACTTATAGAAGCTATCCTAAAGTTGTAGGTGAAACAGGTGGTAAAGATTTTTGCATTGCACATGAATCAGCAAATATTCAAGGCTTAGTTATTGCTATGGTTAGAGGAGCATTTGAATATCAAGGACAAAAGTGCTCTGCGATGTCTAGAGCTTATTTACCTCAATCAAAATGGTCAGAAATTAAAGAAAAACTTTTAAATGAAGTTTCAACAATTGCTGTAGGTCCTCCTGAAGATTTCAAAAACTTTGTAAATGCTGTTATTGATGAACCAGCATTTGATAGAATATCATCCTACCTTGATTTCGCTAATCAGAGTGATGATTGTGAAGTTTTATGTGGTGGCGGATATGATAAATCAAATGGTTATTTTGTTGAGCCAACCATCATTCTTGCTAAAGACCCTCACTTCAAAACACTTGAAGAGGAAATTTTTGGTCCAGTTCTAACAATCTATGTATATGAAAATGAAAAATGGAATGAAACCTTAGAATTAATCGATAATACATCACCATATGCTTTAACAGGATGTGTTTTTTCAGAAAATAGAGACATAGTAAATGAAGTTAGATCAAAATTAAGATTTGCAGCTGGAAATTTCTATGTTAATGATAAGCCTACAGGTGCAGTTGTTGGCCAACAACCTTTTGGCGGTAGTCGCGCTTCAGGAACAAATGACAAAGGCGGTTCAATGCTTAATTTATTAAGATGGACTTCGCCAAGAACTATCAAAGAAACATTTGAACCTCCGCAAAGCTATAAATATCCTTATATGGATGAAGAGTAAATGAAAATACACGAATTTCAAGCAAAAGAAATATTAGCAAATTACAATGTACCCATTCAAAGAGGATATATTGTAAGTGATGCAAACCATATAGAACATACTATCAGTAAAGTTCAATCTGATTTTGATTCTGATGCAGTAGTAGTAAAAGCGCAAATTCATGCTGGAGGTCGAGGAAAAGGTGGTGGAGTTAAATTTTGTTCTACTTCAGAAAAAGCTAGTGAAGCTGCTAACGAAATCTTAGGAATGAATCTAGTAACACATCAGACTGGAGCAAAAGGAAAGCTTGTAAATCAAATTTTAATCACGGAGGCTCTTGATATCAAAAAAGAGTTTTATTTTGCATTGATGTATGATAGAGCAAAAAATGCAGATGTTTTTATTGTTTCAACTGAAGGTGGAGTTGATATTGAGGAAGTTGCAGAAAAAAGTCCCGAAAAAATTATAAAAGCATGGGTTAAAGAAGATACTTATCCCCTTGCAGATGCAATAAATTCAGTAATAAATACTTTAGATCTTTCTTCCTATGATGATGCATTTGAAATATTTTCAAATATTTACGAATGCTACTCTAAATCAGACTGCAATCTTTTAGAAATTAATCCGCTGGTTCTAACAGAAGATAATAAAATAATTGCATTGGATGCAAAAGTCGATATTGACTCAAATGCTCTTTTTAGACAAGAAATAATTGCATCCTACCATGATAAATCAGAAGAAGATCCTCTTGAACTGAAAGCTTCAGAATATGGATTAAACTATATTAAGCTAGATGGCAATGTTGGATGTATGGTGAACGGCGCTGGATTGGCTATGGCTACTATGGACATTGTTAAACATCATGGCGGTGAACCTGCCAATTTCCTTGATGTTGGAGGCGCAGCTAACGTTGACACTATTAAAAATGGATTTAAAATAATTTTATCAGATCCAAATGTAAAATCAATATTAATTAATATTTTTGGTGGAATTGTACGTTGTGACAGAGTTGCAAATGGTGTAATTCAAGCTGTTAAAGAACTTAATTTAAATGTAGGTGTAGTTGTTAGACTTCAAGGTACAAATGCAAAATTGGCTAAGGAGATATTAGATAAATCTGATATCGATCTTGTTAGCGCTGAAACAATAGATGATGCTGCTAAAAAAGCTGTTGGGATGGTTTTATAGATGTCAATACTATTAAATAAAGAAACAAAAATCTTGGTACAAGGTATTACTGGATCTGAAGGCTTGTTTCATTCTATTCAAATGCTGGATTATGGATCAAATATTATTTGTGGAGTAACCCCAGGAAAAGGCGGTGAAACTGTAACAGATAACAATATTCCTGTTTTTAATAGCATTGCAGAAGCAAGAGAAAAATTTGAAATTGATGCAAGTGCAATTTTTGTTCCTCCTAGATTTGCAGCAAATGCAATTCTTGAAGCAATAGAAGAAAAAATTAAATTGATTGTATGTATTTCAGAAGGAATACCAATTAGTGATATGAAAAAAGTCAAAAATGCTCTGGATAAATCTGATAGTATTTTGATTGGGCCTAATTGTCCAGGACTAATAACTGCTGAAGAATCTAAAATTGGAATTACTCCAGGGTTTATTTGCAAAAAAGGATCTATTGGAATTTTATCTAGATCAGGAACATTGACGTACGAAGCAATTGATCAAATTGTGAATGTTGGCCTAGGAATGACAACTGCTATTGGAATTGGAGGAGATCCAATAATTGGTTCAAGTATGATTGATATACTTAAGCATTTTGCGCAAGATGAGAATACTAAGGGCGTAGTTATGATTGGAGAAATAGGTGGAAATATGGAAAATGAAGCTGCTAGATGGATCAAAGAAAATTTTGATAAACCAGTGGTTTCTTTCATTGCTGGACAAACTGCTCCAAAAGGAAAAAGAATGGGTCATGCAGGTGCAATTATATCTGAAGGCTCTGAAACAGCTGAAGCCAAAATAGAAATCTTAAAAGAATGTGGGATTTCAGTTGCTAAAACAGTATCTGAAATCGGAGAAACAATGATAAAACTTGTAGGGGAATAATGAAAAATACACTTGCTATAATTAAACCTGATGCGATGCAAAAAGGCTCAAAAGAAGATATTAGAAAAGACATAATGGATAATGGCTTTAAAATTGTTGAAGAAAAGACAATTCATATGTCAGAACAACAAGCTCAAGGATTTTATGATATTCATAAAGACAAACCTTTCTTTGGAGAGTTAGTAGAATTTATGACTTCTTTCAAATCACATATCATGAAACTTGAAAAAGATAATGCAGTTTCAGAATGGAGAGATTTAATGGGAGCAACTGATTCAAGAAAAGCAAAACCTGGAACTATAAGAGCTAAATATGGCACTGACATTTCTATGAATGCAACTCATGGTTCTGACAGTAATGAAAATGCTGAAAAAGAAATCAATTTCTTTTTTAAAACAAATGATTAAAATGAATAGAATTTTTATCTTATTAATGATGCCATTTCCTCTGTTTTTGCAGAACGCATCGAACAACTGGCTAAACTATACAATTAATGATTCAAACATAAAATCTCTTGAACAAGTTTCTTCAGTAGATGATATTGAATTTTATTATACTATTCAAATAGCAGTAAAAAAATCGTTTGCTGAAGCAATGGAGGTTTTGAAACAGCTTAATGAAAATGATATTGATGCATTTATTCAAAAAAATGATGCTAGCTCAGAATTTAAATATAGAGTAAGATATGGCAACTTTTCTAAAAGAGAGGATGCAAAAACAATAGCTGAAAATATCAGTAGCACCCTTGGTTATGAATGCTGGATAGATAAAAATGAATTATAAAAAATATTTCACAAGAAAGATTAATTTGATTATATTGCCTGCTAGTTAAGGAAAAATATGTTACCAAAAAGAAGACAGTCAAAAACAAGATCGAAGAAAAGAAGAACTCATTACAAGTCTTCCCTTGTACACACAGTAAAGTGCAAGAATACGGGCGTTGAGCATCTTCCTCATCATGCATACTATCATGATGGTATTCTTTACTATAAAGGAAAACCAGTAGATCAAAACTAATGAAGAATTGTTTCATTTTCTCAGGGCAGGGATCTCACCGACCTGGAATGAGTGCAAATCTTTACCAAAATTCTAATTTAGCCAAAGAAAGAATAGAACTTTCTAATAAAATATTAGGCTACAGTATTTCAGATATTATGTTCTCTTCTGATGAAGATAAATTAAGAAAAACTCAATATGCTCAAGTAGCTATTTTCATTCATTCTACTATAATTTTTGATATTCTGAACAATAAATTTAATCCTTCAATCGTTGCAGGACACAGTCTTGGTGAATTTTCTGCTCTTTATGCAAATAAATCCTACGATTTTGAAACTGGATTAAAAATTGTATCTGTAAGAGCAAAGGCTATGGCTAATTGTGAAAAACAAAACATAGGAAAAATGAGTGCTGTTATTGGTTCATCTCACGCGCTCATTGAAAAGATATGTAAAAAAACAGATTGTCAGATAGCAAATATTAATTCTGAATCACAAATTGTAATATCAGGAAGTGATAATTCTATTTTTCTTGCTACGCAAATGTTAAAAGAACTTGGCTCAAAAGTTATTCCATTAAAAGTAAGTGGAGCATTTCATTCAAAGCTAATGTCAGAAGCTAAACCAGCTCTTTTTAATGTTATTAATACCTCTACTTTTAATAAACCTGTTTGCCCAATTGTTTCAAACTATGATGGAATTGCTAGAATAGATGAAGATAAAATTAAGAATGCTCTTATTCAGCAAATCGACAATCCAGTTCTATGGCTAAAAAGCGTTAATACTTTAAAAGAAATAAGTTTAAACTTTATAGAAATTGGGCCAAAAAAAGTTTTAGGAAATATTATTAAAAAAATTGATGATTCATTAATAATTACAAATTATAATTATTATAGCGACCTATAAAAAAGATTTATGCTAAACTTTACAACTAAAACAGCTATTGTAACCGGAGGATCTAGAGGAATTGGAAAAGAAATCTCTGAAATCCTTGCTGCAAATAATTTTAATGTAATTGCGGTTGCAACTAGCGAACAGTCATTAGATTCAATCAGAGATAAAAAAAATATACATCCTTTTTGTTGCAATATTTCTGATCAACAATCTATTGAAAAATTATATGATTTTGTGTCTGATACTTTTGGATATGCTGATGTACTTGTTAACAACGCAGGAATTCATATGGATAATATATTATTAAGAATGAAGAATGAAGAATGGTCAAAAGTAATGGATGTTAATTTAAATGGACCATTTCATTTAACAAAAACGGTCTTAAAAGATATGGTTAAAAATAAATGTGGTAGGATAATCAATATTTCATCGATTTCTGGAACTGACGGTAATAAAGGACAAGGAAATTATGCTGCATCGAAAGGTGGCCTTTTGGCTTTGACAAAATCTTTAGCAAAAGAAGTTGGAAGAAGAAATATTACAGTTAATTGTATAGCTCCAGGTCTAATTGAAACAGATATGACTTCTCACCTTTCAGAGACTGTTAAAAAAGGATATTTAGATAGAATACCTTTAAAAAGACTAGGAAAACCAAAAGATATTGGACAAATGATTTTATTTTTATGTTCCGATGAAGCCAGTTATATTACAGGGCAAACATTTTATATTGACGGCGGAATGTCATTAAATTAATTAGGAGATATTGATTATGTCATTAAATGAAAAAGTAACAAATATTATAGTAGACAAACTAAGTGTAGAAGAATCCAGAGTAGTACCAGAAGCAAGCTTTCTTGATGATCTTGGAGCAGATTCTTTAGATACTGTTGAACTCATTATGGAATTTGAAGAAGAATTTGATTTAGAAATTCCTGACGAAGATGCAGAAAAAATTACTACTGTTGGTGCTGCTCTAGAATATATCAACAATCACGCAAAATAATTTTGAAAAATAGAGTAGTTATTACTGGAGACGGATCTATCTCTCCGCTTGGCTTTAATTCAAAATCGCTTTGGAAAAATCTTATAAATGGTCAATCTGGTATAGACTATATCCAACAATTTGATACAGAGAATTTTTCAGTTAAAATAGCTGGAGAGGTTAAGGATTTTGACCCAAATGACTTTTTTGATAGCAAAGATGTTAAAAGGTTAGATCGTTTTACCATGTTTGGTTTAATTGCAGCTAAACATGCTATAGAAAAATCAAACTATTTATCATCTGATGCTGGAGTTATTGTTGGTACTGGCGTTGGTGGAATGCATACACTTGAGGAAGAACACAGTAAATATATCAACAAAGGTCAACGAGGAGTTTCTCCTTTTTATGTTCCAAAAATGATTCCAAATATTGCAGGTGGTCAAATTGCAATCAAAAATAATCTTACTGGTTTAAACTTTTCTATGTCAACTGCTTGCTCTTCTGCAACAGATGCAATTGGAATGGCATATAGACTAATTTCAGATGGACACATAAGCGCTATGATTTGCGGAGGAGCTGAAGGAAGCATCACTCCTTTAACCCTATCTGGATTTGCTAATATGAAAGCTTTGTCTAAAAATAATGATAATCCTACTGAAGCTTCAAAACCATTCGATAAAGAAAGAGATGGATTTATTTTATCCGAAGGTGCTGGAATGCTTTTTCTGGAAAATTTAGAATCAGCGCTTAATAGAGGAGCTGAAATTTTAGGAGAAATTATTGGTTATGGTATTACAAATGACGCATATCACATAACGCAGCCTCATAATGATAGTATTGGAGCTATTAGTGCAATAGAAATGGCTATTAATGAAGCAGACATAAAGGTTGAAGATATTGATTATATCAATGCACACGGTACATCTACCTATTTCAACGACATGCTTGAAACCCAAGCAATTAAAAATGTTTTTGGCAATCATGCTAAAGATGTTTCTATTAGCTCAACAAAATCTATGACAGGACATTTACTAGGAGCTGCTGGCGCTATTGAAGCAATAGCTTGTATAAATGCTATAAATTATAATAAAGTCCCTCCTACAGTTAATTATAAGACTCCTGACCCTGAATGTAGTTTGAATTATACTCCAAATATTGCTATTGATAGGAAAGTAGAAATTGCTATGAGCAATTCATTTGGGTTTGGAGGTCATAACTCAGTGATAATTCTTAAGAAATTTTCTTCTTAATTAAATCAAGAGACTTTATAGCATCGATATCAACATTATTCAATATTCCGCACCAATAACTCAACCAATCAATATAATTTATCAAGAAAAAAAGAGCTGTAAGATTTTTAGGCACATTGTCAGGCACTGTTAGATGGACCGCATAGGACACTTTATCTGACAAAATTTCATTAGTTATTTTCATTCTATGAATATTTTTTGGCCATCCTATATGTACCCAAATCATAGAAAAAAGTTTTTTATCAATTTTTGTATTTTCCCATCCTACTATTTCATTATGATTCATCTCTGGGATAGTAACATTATAAGATAACATTTTACTATTTTCATTTAATTGACATTTTAATCGAAACCCAATAGATGATAGGTCTTCTTCTGTTACAATAATAGGAATAGTTTTATGTATTTTTTTAGCTAATGCATAGACTTCAGATTTTTCTGAAGAAGACTCTTCTGCAAATTTTTTAAGGCAATCATAATCGATATTTTTAATTCCTTCTTCATCAAAAATGGTAATAAGAATTGCTAGAGAAAATCCTAAAGCTGATCTTGGCGGAAATCCTTTAGGCAATAATTGAAATTTTACTTTATCAGATTTTGCTTTTTCTAATAGCTTACCACCAGTAGTGATTACCAATGAGTTATCTGTTAATCTTGAAGCATAATCATAATAAGATAACGTTTCTTCAGTATTTCCTGAGTATGAACACATTATCACAAAGGTAGATTCATCAATTGGGGTATTAGGAAAATAATTTCTTTCTACTATTATATCTAAATCAGGAAATAAATCTTTTAAAATTGATCCCGCTATGGCAGAACCACCCATACCAGCAAATACAACCTTACTCACATTGCCTAAATCCAACTTCTTTCTATCAAAATCTCTGCAAGAATCTTGAACATGTTTGTAAAAATTTTCTATATTTTTTTTCATTTTTTTCTCTTGACAATATAATCAATTAACTCATTCAATCCTTTTTGGATTTCTTTTGGAAGATTTAATACAATCTTATCACATTTCGAAACATGTTTATTCAATATATTGATAGCTTCAAATTTAATGCTATTTTTTTCAAAAAATTCTAATATTGCTCTCTTTTTTTTATTGTTATCTAGATTAGAAATTGATTTTCTGAATACATGCCATGCTTTTGAATCTTTTTCATATGCTATACAATTTAAGATTGTTTTTTTATGTCTAGTTATATCAGAAAGTGTTCCTTTCCCCATTTGATTATCATCTAATAAAAGCTCTAACACATCATCTTGAATTTGAAAAATTACGCCTAGATTTCTACCAAGATTTTTTAACTCATTAACATAATTGCTATACTTTTCACTTATAAGCGAAGGTATTTCGAAGCAAAGTTCAAACAATGATCCAGTTTTCTTTTGACTCATTTTAAGATAATCTTTTACAGTAATATCATTTCTATTTTCGAACTCCATGTCATATGCTTGACCTTCACATATTTCAAGTATAACCTCATTATATCTAATCAAAATTTTTAAAGTATTTTTTTGAATTTTTCCAATGTATAAAGGGCCTAGCGCACCTAAGCCGTCTCCAGATAAAACTGCATGAGCATTATCCCATTTTTTATGAATTGTTGTAACATTATGCCTTAAGTCATCTTCATCCATAATATCATCATGAACCAATGTAAAGCTATGTAATAATTCTACACCTAAGGCACCATTCTTTGAATCTTTTACATTATTATTAAAAAGATCACCTAAAAAAAGAACTATAATTGGTCTTAATCTTTTTCCAGGAGAATTGACAAAATATTTTATTGGATCATAGAGATAGCTTGGTCCTATAATATCTTGAATTTTTGAAAATTCTTCTATAAAAACAGATCTATAATTTTCAAATTTCTTCATCTATATCTAATTTTTCCAAAATAATTTTTGTGTCTTTATATCCATCCTCAGCTGAAGGAGCACCAGCTTGAAACACAGTACAATTTTCCTGCTCATTCATGATTTTTGCCAAAGGATAGTCATTTCCGCCTTTCATGGTTCTGTCACCGATAAAAATATATCTATTATCAGAATAAAACTTTTTTACCTCTGCTAATACTTGTGATTTATTCATTCCTTTAGGAGTAATATCAATTGAAATTTGGCCACCAATAACAGCATCTAGATTGTCCCATTTATTAATTATTTCATCAGAAATAATTGATCTTTCATTTGATTGAACATCATATTCAAAATATTCTAATCTTTCCTCTAATGAGCAATCTCTTCCAACAATACTAAAGTTTAACATTGAGCCTCTATCTTCAATATGATTACCAGCTCTAACAGGATAAGGACTATTGCTAAGCTTTTCTTTTAAGAAATTTATTAAATCTTCTTCCGGTTTAAATTTATGATTATAAGAGAGTTTTCCACCCAACCACAGCTGATTTCCGCCACAAGTAAAAACGCCTTCGGACATATCAAGAATATATTGAGGAACTTGCTCTTTGATTTTTTCTAAATTACTTCCACTAACAAGAAAAAAAGTGTGATGTTTAGCCCATCTACTATAAAATTCTTCAAAATCTGGGGTCATTTCTCTTCGAGATGGAGTTAAAGTTCCATCCATATCAAATATATAAATTTTTTTCATTCTTTAATTCTTTATTGTTGCGAAATATTTTGCTGATTCTTTTTTAATTCTAGGTGCTAAATATAATGCTGAAATCATTGTTGGAAAAGCCATTAAGGCAAACATTGCATCAACGATATTAACTGCCAAGTCAAGTGAAAGAATAGAACCAAGAATTAAAGTTAAAACATAGAAAATTCTATAATAAAATTTGGAGCTAGCTCCAAATAAGTATGATGCGCACTTACATCCATAATATGAATATCCAAACATAGTAGATAATGTAAATGTTGCTACTGAGAAAATAAGTACATAATCCCCTAATATTCCTAAATGATTTGAGAAAGATTTTTGTGTCAATGATACTCCTGTAACAGTACCCTCTATCCAATCAGTAGATAGCAAAATAACAATTCCTGTAATGGTACAAACTATTAAAGTATCTATAAGTGGACCAATCATTGCTACTAGTCCAGATTTAATTGGTTGATTATTTTTTGAAGCTCCAATTGCCATTACCTCAGTTCCCATTCCAGCTTCATTGGAAAATGCTGCCCTTCTAAACCCTTGACTAATTACTATTGCAGTTCCAGCAAAACCTCCTGCAACAGAACTTCCATTAAATGCGCTAGAAATAATATTTGAAATAATTGAAGGAACTAAAGATATATTTACTAGAACTATATACAATCCTGCCATTAAATAAATAACTACCATAAATGGAACAATTCTAGATGCAACTTCTGCAATTCTACTTAATCCACCAAAAATTACAATAGATACAAGCAGTGCAATTACTATCCCTATTGATAAGTTAAGATTAAAAGATTGCACTAAGCTGGTATTGGTTGATAAATAATCAGACATAATTTGAGTTAACTGATTAGCCTGAAGTAATGATAGACAACCAACAAGACCAGCAATACTAAACCAATAAGAAAGGAATTTAAATTTTTTTCCCATGCCATATTCAATGACATACATTGGGCCTCCTTGGAGAACATTCTCAGAATCGTAACCTCTGTACATAATACCTAATGAACATGTAAAAAACTTTGTAGCCATTCCAACTATAGCACTAATCCACATCCAAAATAAAGCGCCTGGCCCTCCCAGAGAAATGGCAACAGCTACACCTGCAATATTTCCAATTCCTACTGTACTAGATAATGCAGTAGATAAAGCTTGAAAATGAGAGATTTGCCCTTCATCGTCTGGATCATCATGCTTTCCTAATAATATTTCAAAAGCATGCTTAAAATACCTAAAAGGAGTTAGCCTAGAATAGGCTAAGAAAAAGACTCCTCCACCAATTACAAGATTGGCAACACCAAAATTTCCCCAAAGGAAATTAGATAACTGTGCAAAAAAATTATTAATTATATCCATGATTAAGTAAGTTACAATATAATGAAAAAAATTGACTATTATATTCTGAGAGAATTTTCAACCACTTTTTTAATTGTATCATTATTTTTTACTCTAATATCTTTGATTGTTGATATTTTTGAAAATTTAAACCGTTTTATCGATAATCAGGTTACGTTAAATATTCTTATTAGCTACTATAAGGCTTCTTTACCCTCCATGGTAAGTGTTACAATTCCTGTTTCGTGCTTGGTATCATCTGTTTTTACATACGGTATGATGATTCAGAGAAAAGAATGGTTAGTTTTTAAATCTTCTGGCTTGAGTCTGTACAGACTATCTTTTCCAGTTCTGCTTTTAGGTTTAATATTAAGTATAGGATTTTTCTTTTTTGATAATAGCGTAGTAATAGAAAATAATAAGAAAAAAAATGAAATCAAAAACACTTATATGTCAAAAAATAAAAACAAAAGTAGAGATAAAAGCGTTTTTGAAAATGTATACTTTCAAATAAACGAGAAAGATTTAGCAGCAGTAGAAAAATTTAATAGCAATAATAATGTAGCTGTCAATTTGAGCTTTATAGAAATTGACAATGGAGTGCTTTTAAGAAGAATTGATTCTAAAAAGGCCATTTGGAATGATACTATTTCTATGTGGAATCTTAAAGATTATTCAATAAGGGAATTTGAAGAAAATGGATTAGAAAAAAATGTAATCATTTCAAAAAATGACTCTTTATTGGCTTTAAAATTTAAACCAGATGATATTATTCAAACAGCAAGTAAATCAGAAGAGGTGTCATTTAACGAACTGAAAAATCAAATTATTTCTTTAGAAAAAAATGGAGTTAACACACTAAGACGGAAAGTTGATTTAAATTACAAAATAGCATACTCTTTTATATCTATTATAGTAATTTTTTGCGGAATTCCACTGTCTGTATACAGATCTAATACCACTTTAGCTTTTGGTGGAGGATTAAGTTTAGCAACAATTTTTGCTTATGTAATACTTTTAAAATTTGGACAATCACTGGCATATGGGGGTGTACTATCGCCTTTCTTCGGTGCTTGGATGTCAAATATCATTTTTATTAGTGTTGGAATTTATTTGATGATTAATGCGAGAAAATAATCCATATGCAAACGCTTTAGATGGATTACATCTAAGTGATCCTGTAACAGCTTTTTTTGATTATTGTCGTGAACGAGAAAAAATTAGGCTATTAAGAGAAAGAAAAACTCCATATCCATGGACAAATGATAAGATTTTGCAGAAAGGTAGATTTTTAAATGTATTTCGTGAAGATGATCGCTGCAGCAAATCTATCATATCGTTTGCGAAGGGTTTAGAAGATGATTTACCTACACTTATTCAAGCGCTTTTTTTTGCTCGCTGGTGCAACAAACAAGAGGTTATAGATGAAATATCTTCAGATATTCTACTTCAACCTAAAAAATTACTAATAAAACTTAATTCATTTAATAATTGGTGCAATCGTTCAGCCTATCCTGTTGAACCAATAAATTGGAAAGGGTTAAAATATTCAAGACTAAACTCAGCAGTAAAATTATTTGGAATCATTAAGGGTAAACTAGCCAAAATTATTATTGAATCAAATGGCGATGTAATTAAAGCTACTAGTTCTATTAATTCTCTTTTTAAGATGGAAAATGATTTTCCTATTTTTATGGCTGTTATTGATTTAGCATGGTTTAGACAGGATATCATTAATCCTAATAGTCAAGTTCCTACAGGTATTGGTGCAGTGGCATACCTTGATAGATTACAAAAATATCTTGGACTATCAAGCCATCAAGAAACATGCGAAAAAATGATTCAATTACAAAAAAAATATTGGCCGGAAGCTAAAAGGACATTTCAGCCTATTGATATAGAATATCAATCTTGTGAATGTCGGAAATATTATAGCTATGTAAATGGTACAAAATTGTTTGAGGGGAAAAATGTATTTACAGCTAAGGAGAGCTAGATTTCTAGAAGATAATATTTTTATGTTGAAGAAATCTTTTCAATCGAAGTAACTGTAAATTTTGTTTCCACGCCTTTTATATCAAGTGTGAAGTATTCGCCTTCTTTTTTACCTGCTACTTCTCTGCCGAAGGGAGAATGATACGTTACTATAAATGGAAATAAATCAAGCTCTTCTTCAACAGGTCCTAAAATATAGTAATCCTCAGGCTTATCTTTTCCTTCTTCATGAATTGATACTTTATTTCCAAAACCTGCTTGGTCTGTGGTTATTTGATTATCTTCTATAATTCTAAAAGGTGCATATGACTGCATTAATTGAATCTTATATACAATTAAGCTTTGTTTCTCTCTAGCTGCGTGATATTCTGCATTTTCTTTCAAATCACCATGATCTGCTGCTTCACCAATTTTTTCAGAAGTTTCTCGTTTAAGTTTCTCTAAAGATTTTATCTCTTCTTCCATAGCTAGATGAGTATTCTGAAGTATTAAAGTTGCCATTTTTTATCCTATTTATATTAAAAAAATTAATTTACGCTCTGTTAATAAAGTAATCAATTAGTAAAGATTAATATCCTATATACTAAATTCAGATTTAGGTCCAGCACTAAGAATCTCTATATCAGATATATCATACTTTTCAAAATTTGAGTTAAAAAGTCTTGTGAGCATATTACCTAAAGATTGATACTCCTCTAAATTGGACCAACTTTTATGAGGAACTAGAAAATCATTATCTAGACCTTCAACATTAAGAGGAATTTCAAGGTTAAAAAATTTATCTTTACTAGTTTCAGAAAAATCTAATTTGTTTTTGGTGGTTAAATCAATAATGTGTTTTGTTAGTTTTAAATCAATTCTCTTTGAACCTCTTGTTAAACTAGAACCAGACCATCCAGTATTAACCAAATAGACTTGAGAATTAAATTCATTTAATTTTTTTTCTAAAAGCTCAGCATATTTAAGTGGATGCAGTGTTAAAAAAGGACCGCCGTAGCACGGAGAAAATGTTGCAACTGGCTCTTTTACTCCAGTTTCTGTTCCAGCCATCTTTGCAGTATAGCCACTTATAAAATGATACATGGCCTGCTTTTTATTTAATCTTGCTAAAGGAGGCATAATACCATAGGCATCACAGGTTAAAAAAATTATCGATTCAGGATGAGGTCCTGCGCTTTTTAGATTTTTAGATCCTAAAGAATTTTCAACAAAATTTATTGGATAACAAATTCGAGAGTTTTCACTTTTTGTATTATCATCAAAATCAACTTTCTTTGTTTCAATATCGTAAACTACGTTTTCCAGCAAAGTACCATGTTGGATAGCATTATAAATTTCAGGCTCCTTTGTTTCATCCAAGTTGATTGCCTTGGCATAACAACCCCCTTCAAAATTAAATATACCATCATCAGACCAACCATGTTCGTCATCTCCAATCAGTGGCCTATTAGCATTTGTGCTTAGCGTAGTTTTTCCAGTTCCTGATAAACCAAAAAACACAGTTGATTGATCTTGAGACTCAGAAGTGTTTGCTGAACAATGCATAGACAAAACATTTTTTAAAGGTAAATAATAATGCATCATTGAAAAGATACCTTTTTTCATTTCACCTGCATATTCAGTTCCACCGATAATTGCAATTTTTCTTTTAATATTAAAAACTATAAAATTTTCAGAATTAAGTCCGTATTTCTTCCAATTCTCCTCTTTAACATCATATGCATTAATGATTGTAAAATCAGGATCGAAATCTTGCAGTTGTTCTTCTGTAGGTCTTATAAACATATTATTAACAAAAAGAGATTGCCATGCTTTTTTAGTTATCATTCTTATATTAAGAGAATTATCAACATCGTCTCCTGCAAATCCATCAAAAACATAGTAGCTCGATGAAAGATTTTCATATGTATTTAAAACTTTATCTAGCAAATAATCAAAATTCTCTTCAGAAATTTTTTGATTTACTTCCCCCCACCATATATTCTCAGATGTAGACTCTTCGTTAACAATAAACTTGTCATTTGGTAATCTACCAGAAAACTCTCCAGTATCTACCATTAAAGAACCGTTTAAACCAATCACGCCCTCATTTTGAATTACAGCATCACTTACTAAGTCATCAACGTGTGAATTTCTTTTAAAGTTAGAATTTTTAATCATTTTATTTTTTTCCTCTAGGATGAGCCTTGTTTATAGTACTTTGAAGCTTATCAAGACTTACATGGGTGTATATTTGAGTTGATGATAGCTTTGAATGACCTAGAAGGGACTGAATAGCGCTAATACTGACACCTTCATTTATTAAATGTGTTGCAAATGAATGCCTCAAAGTATGTGGCCCAAATGAGCTAACTGATAAACCTTTTAAATTATTCATAACTATGTATTGAATTTTATTTCTTGATAAAGATTTTTCTTCTTTATCGACGAACAAATTATTATCTAAGTTTGATTTTAACAAAGGATATTTTTTTATTAATTTCAAATATTCAACTAATAGTTTTTTAGTTTTATCATCAAAGTTAGCATATCTTTCTTTATCACCTTTCCCTAAGACCTTAATAGATTTTTCATTAAAGTCTATATCTCTTAAAGTTAGGTTTGTCATTTCTTCCAACCTCAAACCAGAAGTAAAGAAGAGCATAATAATAGCCTTGTCTCTTAATTTGTAAATTGCAATCTTATCAGTTTGATCGATTTTATCTAATACTTCATAAATTTTTTTCTCTGAAAGAAATGAAGGGATTGATTTCTTAAATTTTGGTGAAGGATATGTTAAAACGCTATTTAATGTTAAATCACTAATCAATTCCTGATAAAATAAAAATCTATAAAATGTTCTCAATGATGATAATGTTCTTGAAAATGACCTTGGACCTATTGATTGGCTTAGGTCACTGTGAAAATCAAAAATTATTTCTTTCTTGATTTTTTTATAATCAATTGAAAATTCCGTCAAATAAATTTCGAATTTTAAAATATCTCTTTGATATGCTTCTATAGTTTTTGCAGAATATCCTTTCTCAAACTCAAGGAATTCTAAAAACTCTTTTTTTACTTCTTTAAATTTCATTATCTACAATAAGATTTAATAGATTATTAAAATATTCATTCGGATTTGCTTCAAATGTTATTTTCTCATTGGTTTCTGGGTGCTTGAAAGCTATTCTAGCAGCATGAAGATAATGTCCATTATTTTGCGCAATTAATTTTTTCATCTTTTTTTGCACTTCTGGCAAATATTCATTTAGCTTACTAATTCCACCTCCATATAAATCATCACCAATTATTGGAAATCCCTCTTCGCTGCAATGAACTCTAATCTGATGCGTCCTACCTGTTTTGGGATAAAATGTAATAGCTGAAAAATATCTTCCATTTTTTAAAAGCTTAAATTTGGATTTTGCATTTTTTCCTTTAAGAGATGATTGAAATTTTAACGGATTTCTTTTACTTCTTGCTAAGATATTATCAATTTCTCCTTCATCCTTTATCCATTCACCCCATGTTAATGCAATATATTCTTTTTGAACTTTCCTATTTTTGAATTGATCAGCAATTTTCCAATGAGCATATTCATTGAATGGAATAATCATCACACCAGTTGTATCTCTGTCAAGCCTATGAACAATACCTGGTCTAAGTGGATCAGGATGACCACTTAATTCTTTTTCAAATTTATTTAAAATTATATTTACTAATGTTTTTTCTTTGTTGTTGGCAGTTGGATGAGAAATAACACCTAAAGGCTTATTGATAATTGCAAAATTATTATCTTTATAAATTACCTCAAGAGGGTAATCCCATTTTTTTAGAGTTTTAGAGATTTCATTTATTTCAAGTGAATTTTTATCAATTTCAATCGTATCACCATATGAAAGTTTCAAATTTTTTTTCGCAGCTTTATTATTAACAGTAATACTACCATTCAAAATTAGTTTTTGAATTTTACTTCTTGAAAATTGAATTAATCTTGAAGATAAAAAATTATCTAACCTAATTAACTCATCAGATGATGAAACGGATATTCTCATAATATTATTTATTTATAATTATAGAGCTATACAATAAGAATATCAATCCTATTGTAACAGATGAGTCTGCTATATTAAATACGTACCAATGCATACCATTTAAGTGAAAATCAATGAAATCAACTACATATCCTCTAAAAATTCTATCAATAATATTTCCAACAGCTCCTGCTATAATAAGAAATAAAGCAATTTGAGAAAACTTATCTTGAAACTCTTCGCTTTTTAGTAAATAAAATAAATAAATTGTAATCAAAATTGGTAAAACAATGAATATTGTTTCAGCTCCTTGAAAATAAATTCCGAAAGCAATTCCTTCATTTCTGATATAAGTAAAATTTAGTAAATAAGGAACAACTTGGATTGAATCGTATAGATTCATTGTTGAATGTACTATAAATTTTGTAAGCTGATCTAAAACTACAATCAACACTGACAAATATTTAATCATAGAAGGTTTAATTTTTTCTTTTCTTTACAAAAAACACCTTTTGTTGCATTTGGAACTTCCATTAATCTTTCTTTAGTAATTAATGGAGAATCAGGACATTCACACTTTTCAGCATCTTTTTGATAGACTTCACAAATACCATAATTACCATCTTTAATTCTTTGAAGTGCTTTATTTAGATTTAATATGTAATCTGACTCTCTTGACATTAAAAGAAAATTTTTTTCAACCTCGTGAGCCTCAGTTCCTTCATTAAAATCCTCTGACCTTTCTTCAATAAATACTGAATTATTTGGCTGAGTAGTAGATCTTACCCCTTCAATACTCTCATTAATTTCACCGATTTTTTCTAAAATATTTTTTTCGAATTTTTTTAATTCTGATTTGGTATATGCTTTTTTAGCCACATTATCCTCTTTCTACTTTCTTGATATATATTTCAATTTTTTCATTATTATGCATGAAAGAAGCATTATAGTCAGAATTTTCCATATTTTCCACTATATCCGTACAAAGCACTTCGTTCATGAAATAATCTTTATTCTCACTAATAACATCTTTTAATTCATTTTTAAATGAACCTGAAATGATAATTCTATCATCAATATTAAAATTTGCTTCTTTTCTCATTAATTGAATCTGTCTGATCAAATCTCTTAATACTCCTTCAAGTCTCAATTGCTCACTTATGGTTGTATCTAAACAAACAATTAAATCCTTCGCTAAAAAAGATTCACTTCCTTTTTCTGCTTTCAACGTAATCAAAACATCATCTTTATTTAATTCAAAACTATTTTCTGGAAAGGAATTGCCATGCAATAGATTCCCTAAAACTGTTTTAGCATTTATTGTGCTAATTGACTTCATAGGTTCCTGCATTTCATCGCCAAACTTCATTTTTAAATTTTTAAAGTTAGGCTTTAGGAACAACTTTCCAAATTCATCGATATTATCCGAAAAGACTACTTCTTTAATATTTAGTTCATCGATAACAATGTCTGCTTGCTTCTGAATGAATGATTTTACTTCTTTATTTGCCGTATAAACTTTCAAGCTATTTAAAGGCTGTCTTACCTTTATGTTTGCTTTTTTTCTAACAGCTCTTCCAGACTCAATTACTCTTTTTAAAGAATCAACTTTTTCAATTAATGCATTATCAATTCTACTATGATTGCTTTGCGGAAAAGAGGAAAGATGAATACTGTTATTATTTTCATTATCATCATCTTTTGTGATATTGAGATACATTCTTTCAGCTACAAACGGTATAATAGGAGAAAGAATCTTTATCAAGTCAAGTAACACCTCATAAAGTGTTTGGTACGCTACAAATTTATCAGCATCATTTTCACTCTTCCAAAATCTTCTACGATTTCTTCTTATATACCAATTGGATAAATCATCGAGAAATGATTCTACATTTTTTAACAACTTATCTACTTCAAAATTTTCATAGCTTAATTTAGCATCGGCGGTAAGCTGATGAGATTTTGATATAATCCATCTGTCGAGCAATGATAAATCTTTATCACTTATATCATGAGAATGAGGTTTAAAATTGTCAAGATTTGCATAGGTACAGAAGAAAGAATATACATTCCAAAGACTAATTAATTTTTTTCTTACCTCGTCGGCTTTGTCGTACCCGAATAAAAGGTTATTCTCAACATTTTGTTTGGAATACATCCATCTCATTACATCTACGCCCATTTTTTCAGCTGCGTCGTCAAACCAGATTGCATTTCCAGCAGATTTATGCATTTCTGCGCCTGATTCATCTTTTACTAAAGCGTGCCCAAGTAAAGTTTTGAATGGAGATTTTCCTTCTAAAAATGATGACATCGCAAGTAAAGAATAAAACCAATTTCTAAATTGTCCAGGAAAACACTCTGTGATAAAATCAGCAGGGAACCACTCTTCCCAATAACTTTTATCATCAAAATATTTCATGGTAGAAAAAGGAACAATTCCTGCGTCGAGCCAAGGATTTCCTACATCTTTTATTCTTTTGCCAACTAATCCTGTTTTGGGATGTTTTATTTTTACATAATCAACCCAAGGTCTATGTGGAGAATTTCCTTCAAATTTTTCCCATCCTTCCACTGCAAGCTCTTTTAATTCTTCTTTAGATCCAACAACATGAAAACTTCCATCTTCAAATGTCCAGATAGGGAGAGCTAAACCCCAAAATCTTTTCTTAGAAATCATCCAATCACCCATATTATCAAGCCAATCATGTTCACGATCTTTTCCCCATGCTGGAATCCAATTGATATCATCTACTACCGCTTTTATTTTTTTTCTCCAATCCATGTTAATGTACCATTCATCAACTTGTTTAAAGACCAGCTCATCCCCCGATCTCCAACAATGAGGATATATGTGTGGGTAGTCTTCTACGTAAAGAAGAAGATTTCTATCTTTTAAGTCATCTATAATTTTTTGCGCCGTATCAGGATCAGTTACACTTAAACCAGACATAAAATCAAATCCATCAATAAAATTTGCTTGATTATCAATAGGTGAGATTTCTACAAAGCCTTCTTTTTTACAAATTTTATTATCAATGGCACCACATCCACCTGCTATATGAACAAATCCAGTACCTTCTCCTTCTACAACCATATCATTACCTTCTGAATCCTTGCCTCCATCAATAACAATATGACAATCAACAGCAGACTGCTTTTTCAAATTACTGGTATCATGAATAGGAAAACCGCCTACAGTATTTTGAGGTTCTAAATGATCAAAAGGTCCTTTATAAGTTAGGCCAACTAGATCTTCGCCCTTTAATACTTCAAGAACTTCATACCCACCACGTTCTTTAAAAATTTGGTCAAGTGTTTTCAATTTTGGTACACCCTCAACCCAATTTTTTTTCTCTGAAAATTCTTTATTTAATCTTTGATATTTTAGATTAGTTTCAGCGACATAAAAAATAGTTCCATCTTGAATTTGGACTTTTGCGTAATTGATTTTTCTATTAACTGCTACTGCTATATTCGACGACAATGTCCAAGGAGTGGTTGTCCATATTAAAATGTGTTCATTGCTTCTTTCATTTATAGCAAACTTTACAAATACACCTTTATGTACTGTTAATTTTCTTCCCTCAATAATCTCCATTTGAGAATAGGAAGTCCCTGACCTTCCTGACCATGGAACAACATCAGTTCCTCTATAAATCTTATCATCTTCAAATAATTTTTTTAGAAATGCCCAGATTGCATAATTATTTTCTTCAGACATTGTATAATAAGAATTTTCCCAATCCATCCAATATCCTAACCTAATAGATTGGTTTTTTTGAATTTCAGAAAATTTCTCAACTCTTTCTTTGCAAAGATTTACAAACTTTTCTATGCCAAGCTCTTCAACTTCTTTTTTTGATTTGATTCCGAGTTCTTTTTCAACTTCAATTTCAACCCATAAACCCTGACAATCAAAACCATTTTGATATCTTTGCTGAAATCCATTCATTGACTTATAACGTTGATATAAATCTTTTAGAGTCCTACCCCAAGCATGGTGAACTCCCATAGGATTATTGGCTGTAATAGGACCGTCTAAGAAACTCCATTTTGGACCTTTTTGGTTTTTAGAAACTAATTTTTTGAAAGTGTTTTCTTTAGCCCAATAATCAAGTATTTCATGTTCATTTTTTACAAAATCGATTTTTGGATTTTCTTTATTTATACTCATAATTAACTATGAACTTATAAGAAATGTGCAATTATTGCAATTGTATAGAAATTATCTTGAAATAGTTAAAAATCTTGAGGATGAACCGCGCTTAACTAGAAATAAAACTTTAGATTCATTATCATACTTTTTTATCTCATTTTTGAAATCTTTTGTATTGAATATTTTCTTTCTTCCAACTCTAGAAATTATATCACCTTCTTCAAGACCAGCTTTATCAGCAGGGCTATTTTCCTCTACACTTACAACAACAACTCCTTGGATATTTGAGGGATCTTTCTGTTTTAAATTAAACCTTTCAATAAGCTCGGAAGATGGATTTTCTAACAATAAACCAAATTCATAGTTCACATTTGGTATAGAAACTACTTCGTCCTCTCTTTCTTCGAGAGTGACATAAATATTTTTTTGTTTATTATCTCTGAAAATTCCAAGCTTGACTCTTGAACCTGGGTCAGTGCTTGATACGAGATTTTTAAGCTCAGATCCATTACTGATTTCCTTTCCTTCAAAGGTAACAATTACATCTCCTTCTTCTAATCCAGATTTTGCGGCTGGACTATCTTCAACAATATCACTTACAATAGCTCCATTTCTTGTTTTGAGTTCTAATGTTTCATATAAATCTTCATTAATATCTTGCATATAAATACCTAAGAAAGATCTTACTACATAACCTTTATCAATGAGATCATTCATTACTTTTTTAACCATTACAGAAGGAATAGCAAAACCAATTCCAGCATTTGCTCTGCCACCGCCCGAGGCGATAGCTGCATTAATCCCTATTAATTGACCTTTCATATTTAAAAGAGCTCCACCACTATTTCCCGGATTTATTGCCGCATCTGTTTGAATAAAGTTTTGATAAGTATTCAAATTATTCATTACATCATTTCTTCCAAGCGCACTAACAATACCAGCGGTAACAGTATGGCTCAAAGAAGTAGAAAAAGGACTACCTATAGCAAGCACCCATTCACCAACTCTTACTTTTTCAGAGTCCCCTAATTCAACAGCTTTAATATCACTTGCTTCTATTTGAAGCACAGCTAAGTCAGTAGCTTTATCTAGCCCTACAACCGTTGCTTCAAAAATTCTTTTATCTAGTAGCTGTACCTTAATTTCTGTAACAGGTTTTTGTGATCGTTCATCAAAAATAACATGATGATTAGTGACGATGTATGCATTTTTTTCATCAACAATTACTCCAGAGCCTAATGATTTACTTTCATATTCATCTGGTATATCTCTACCCCAATATCGATAAAAATTTTGAACGTCCTTATCCATTTGAACAGTGTTGGTAGTAGTAATTGTGACAACAGATTCATTTACATTTTCAGCAATATCTGCAAAAGAGTTGCTGAATTGTTCAAATAAATTTGACTGGGCAAAAATACTTGTTACAAATAAGACTATAATGGTAATTTTTTTTATCATACTTATAAAATGGTTTATCTTTTAAAAAGTTCCTTCATTATTTATACCAATTCTTAAAAACTCTTTAAACCTTTCAACATCTCTTGTTAATCCTGGAAATTCTCCTAATACTTTATCATTCGGACTTAGAATAACATAGTAAGGCAAAGCAGCAGTTTCAAATCGATTAATTTGATATGCTCTTTTTTCTAGATAATCTTCACCTGCGTCTGTATATAAACTAACAAGTATATACTCTGACATTAAGTTTTCAACAGAAGAAATATCAAAAATATTTGTCTCCATCCATCTGCAGTTTGTACATGTGACTCCAGTAAAATCTATAAAAATATTTTTATTTTGTGTTTGAGCTATCTGAAAAGCATCTTCTAAATTATTATTCCAATTAAGATTTGATTGATATTTTTTTGGAGGTAAATATGATTTTATTGTTCCATTTATATCATAACCATGATTACCAGCTCCTAAATAGGTTGCAAAGATTATAAAAGTTAATCCAACTATAGATCTTTGAATTGAAAAAGTTACTGGAGAATCATTTTTAAATTTCAATAAGCCAAAAATGTACAATCCAGATAAAAACATTATTAAAGCCCATGAGTAAAGTACGACTTCGTAAGTAAATATATTCCAATTCCAAACTAAATCAGTATTGCTTATAAATTTGAATGCAGCGGCTAATTCTAAAAATCCCATAATGATTTTAACAGAATTTAACCAGCCACCAGACTGAGGTAGTCTCGATAAATAGTGTGGAAATAAAGCCAACAAAAAGAATGGTGAGGCAAAAGCTAAGCTAAAAATTAACATACCAATTATTGGCCAAAACCAGTCTCCTTGCGAAGCTACCACCAAGACAGTTCCCATAAATGCAACTGTACATGTAAATGAAGTTAATGTAAATGTTAAAGCCATAAACAATATTCCAGCATACCCATCAGAGCTTTCTCTTTGAAGGGAAAAACGTTTTAAAAATTGAGGTATTTCAATTTCATAATAACCAAATAATGAGAATGCAAAATAAACAAAAAGAAAGGCAATAAATAAGTTTACAATAGGATTTGATGCTAATTGGGTTGCTCCTGATGCACCTAAAAGTATCGCTAATAATAAACCCAGAAATGTAAAGGTTAGAACTATACCTAACATGTAAACTGAGGCATCTTTGATAGGAGAAGTATTTTCATTTTCTGAGCGCTTCAAAAAGAATGAAATAGTTATTGGTATCATTGGAAAAACGCATGGAGTTAGCAATGCAGCAAAACCAGCAAATAAGGAGGTTAATAAAAGATTAAAAAAATCATTTTCATCAAATCCCAATCGGGCAAATAAAGAGTCGTTAAAATCAAAATTATTACTTGTTAGTTCACTCCTTACCTCTTCATCTGTAATGTTAAATGAAGCCGATCTGGTAACTTGATTAGGAGGATAACATAAACTGTTATTGCAAACCTGGTAATCAATAATAATATCTATATTATAATTACCGCTTGGTAAATCATCGTTCAATTTAATAGGTATAATAAAATTTGGAGACCCTTCATGGTATTTTGTTACATTTCCAAACCCTTCATCAAATTTTTCAGTTGGTTCTGGCTCGATAACTTCACCTACCTTGTTAATTATATCCGAATTAACAATAAATTTTGTTGGTGAAGGACCATCAGGAACATCATAGACGGCATATATTCTCCAGGAAAAATCAAGCTGAGATTGAACTTCAACTAATGCTACTTCTCCTTTATTAACATCTTCAACTTTTACTATAAACTCTGCAGGATCATTAAACTGCGCAGATACAATTCCAAAAAATGATAATATTGTTAAAAAATTTTTCATAGGAAGTTTTAAAATAATCTTTTCTTTAATTTTGTCCAAAAGGTTTCTCTGACTTTCTTTTCAGGCCTTTGTAATTTTTTATCTAATTGATTAATCAAATTTTTAATAGAATTATTTGCAGCTAGCTCTCCCGAATCAATAAATTTTTCTGTTTTATCAAATGCAGACCAGTGCAAATTGTTATGCTCTGGTTTAATAACAAAATCTGCTTTATTTAATAAAAAATTATTTAAATGAGATACTGATATATCTCGCGATCTGTTTGAGATTTCAAAAATATTTGATGGATCAGGCTGATTTTCAACTCCTCTAGTAATATTAACTGCAATTATAAAATCACAATTATCTATAAGTGGAGTTACCGGAGTTGGCAAAGCCACCCCTCCATCAATAAGCATTCTTTCTTCTATCTGAGTAGGCTCAACAAATCCAGGAATAGATGAACTTTGCACTACAGCATCAATTAAATTTCCAGAACTATAAATAATTGATTTTCCAGAAACTAAGTCTGTAGCAGTGACCATTAGCGGTATCTTTAAATCCTTAAATTGCTTGTTGCCAAAGAGAATTTCTGCAGCTTTGGCTAACCTTTCGTTTTTAACAATAGATTTTCTATTTGAACTAACTGCCAATACATATTGATTTTTGATTTGTTTGACAATTTGAGAAAAAATAGAATCATCTTTTTCTGAATTTGCTATATATCTAAATCCTAAATCAGAAAAATTTTCACTTTGGACATGTTTAATATATTTTGATTCTACAAGGTTAGCATTATGATGAGTTGCATACATAGCTCCAATCATTGATCCCGCACTTGTGCCTGCAACAATATCTGGAACAATGCCGTGAGCTTCTAAAATTTTTAAAACACCAATATGGCAAGCTCCTCTAGCTCCACCACCCCCTAAAGCGAGTCCAATTTTTAAATCCTTATACATTAACCAAGCTCTATAGCATCAGAAATAATTTTATTGCTTCCAGGTTTAATTGCGAGCACATTTTTTAAATTTTCAGGAATATTATCTTTGTCAAAAATTTGTGCTTTTTGTGTTGTCACAGAAAAGTAGTTATCATGAATAAAAACAGGTGCAAGACTTCTATCAACAATTACACCAACACCAACAAGATTTCCTCCATATTTGTCAATTAATTCAATAACCTCTTTGATAGAACCCCCTGTACTCAAAACATCTTCAATGATAATAATTTTTTCGCCTTTCTTTATATTGAAGCCTCTTCTCAATTTCATATTTCCATCTGAGCGTTCTGAAAAAATAGTCTTCTTATTCAATCTTCTTCCAACTTCAGTTCCTAAAACAATTCCTCCAATAGCTGGTGAAATAACTTTATCAATATCTTCAGAAGAAAAATGCTTTGCCAAAATTTCTCCAAATAAAGATAGATATTTTGGGTACTGAAGAACTTTTGCACATTGAAAATATGTATCGCTGTGCAATCCTGATGACAAAACAAAATGTCCGTACATTAATGCTTTAGTATCTTCAAATATTTTCAAATAATCTTTATCCATTAACTGCCCTCATTTGATTTAAATAGTTTTTAGCTGAAGTTTTTACAGAGCTATAATCTTTTGAGTCAGCAAAAATAATGCCTCGAGAAATATTGATAAGAGTAGAACTCATATAATTTTCATTAATTGCAATTACACTCTCCAAATCTCCACCCTGGGCGCCAATCCCAGGAATTAAAAATGGTAAATCAGTTTTTGATCTAACAGCTTCTAAAGCTTGATCATTAGTAGCTCCAACTACAAGACCTATATTTTCTTTGGAATTTAAGTTATCACACAAAGAAATAACTTTTGAAAAAATGTCTTCTTGGATATAAGAAGAAGATTTGTTGGAAGTTCTACAAAGGACATATGCGCCTTTTGATAAATCGGTAATAAACGGCTGAATAGACTCCTCTCCCATATAAGGACTAATTGTGATTGCATCACAATTTAAATGATTGAAAAAAGCATTGGCATAGTGAAGACCGGTATTTCCTATATCTCCTCTTTTTGCATCAGCAATAATAATGTGTTTATTGCCAATCTCTTTAATTAACTGCTCCAACCAATAAAATCCTTTAGATCCCCATTCTTCAAAAAAAGCTAAATTTGGTTTATATGCTACTGCTAAATCTTTAGTAGCATCAACAACCATGAAAGAATAATCCATCAATTCATCAACAGATACGTTTTTATTAAAATATTTTTTATCGATATCAATTCCAACGCATAGGTTTGAATTTTTTTCTGAAATGCTTGTTTTAAGTTTATCAATGAATGAAATCACGTGAAAATTTAAACTATTCTGACTTAGCAAACAAATGGCTTCATACTAGAATTAAAAATTTTTAATATTGCAATATGGAAACATCTACAGGACAGTCAGAAACTAGAATTATTGCTTCAACAAATGTTTTCCAAATAGAAAAAATTGAAAAGATTGGTAGAGCTGATTATCCAAAACTAATTGAAATATCATTGCACCTTGCTAAAGAATACGGCAAACAGGCAGTTTTCACAAAAGCTTCAATTGGAAAATACTTTAATACTGAAAAATCTCTTCCTTTCATTGCAAGATATCAAAACGAAATTATTGGCTACATTATTGGGATTCCGTTAGAAGAGCTAACCATGGAACCTTGGGCATTGAATGATGAAAATTATGGAAAGCATAACACCTTGTATACTTATGCTTTTGTTATAATGGAAAAATATAAGTCTAATGGATATGCTAAAATGTTAAAAAGAGTCTATTTAAGCTGGGCACAAAAAAGAGATAGAATAAGATATATTACTGGTCATGTTTTATCTGGCACTGCTGATACAAAGGATAATAGCATAAAGATAATATCTTTTGAAGAAAATTGGCAAGGTACTGGGAAGTCTTTTGAATACTATAGAAGATCTTTTGATGAAGGTGTTGAGAGCTCTATCTTCAGTCCGCCGTTTGAAATAATTGTAGACTAGTCAAAAAAATTTTAAATGTAACCTTTACTTCTCATTTTTACGATGTTAAGCTTACGTTATATTTTAATAAAAAAAGGAAATAATACAATATGTTTGATATAACAGAATTAATATTAGGTGCGCTAGGAATAATGTCAGGATTTATAATTCCTCTAGGAGTATTTTTTTGGCTATACAAAGATGCTAAAAATAAAAGAGCAGCCGTTATTGCAATCGCAAAAACTGCCAACGATCCAGAAAGAGTGCAAGAATTTTTAGATACGCTTAATGTTGAAGATAAAAAAAGAGAACCAATTGATTATAAAAGAGATGGAATGATAACTTTTTTTGTAGGTGTTGGTCTTTATCTCTTCGGTGTTGAGTTTGTACATGTATTAAAAGGTGTAGGTCTTTTAGTTGGTTCAATTGGAGTTGGTCTTATGCTTGCTGGATATTTTTATCCAGATGATAGCGCTGGAATTACAAAAGCTGTTGAAGAATTTGAAAAGAAATAGGTAATAAAATTGGGTAGAAATCATCAAAAACTTCATAACAACTTAGAGGTTTTAAGAAAAAAATCTGGATTAACTCAGCAAGAATTGTCTGAAAGTGCTGAAGTATCAAGAAAGAGTATCAATGCCATTGAAAATGGAATCTATATTCCTTCAACTGTTCTGGCATTAAAAATTGCTCGAACACTTAAGTGCTCTGTAGAAGATTTGTTTGAATTACCTTAATCAGATTTAGGTATGTAACTTATTAAAACTAATGCAGCTGATGAAATAGCTAAAGCTGGAATTACCGCTTCATCGAGACTCCATTGGTTTCCAAAATAAACTGTAGCAACTATTCCTAAAATAATTGAGCATATGGCTCCATACTTTGTTGCTTTATCCCAAAAGAATGCTGCTAATAATGTAGGGGTGATTGCTGTACCATAAATTGTAAACGCATAAAGCGCCTTTTCAAATATAGTAGTATCAGCTGCAAACATTCTTGAAACCCAATAGGAAAAAAAGCCAAGTAACAATACTAGCAATCTACTGAGCGTAACAATCATTTTATCAGAATATTGCTTCTTAGAATATTTTAAATAAATATCATTAATTAGAATTGTTGTAGGAACAAGTAGAAATGAATCAGCTGTAGAAATAATAATTCCAATAATTGTAGCAAGCATGACCGCTCCTACTATTGGTGGTAAAAAATTATAAGCTGCATAAATCAATACATGTGATTCTTTTGCAATATCAGTGATCATACTAGAGCTAATCCATGCATTTGCAATAATTAAAGACTCTAAAATAACTATTGCAAAAAATAAGTAGAATGTTGCTTTCTTTGCAGACTTTACTGATTCGCTTGCAAAAAATCTTTGATACATGTTCGCATCACCAAGAATAAGCAAAAATGAAGGTAAGGTAAAATTAATTACGTCTCTAAAAGATAGAACTCCAAAGATTGACATATTATTAGTCATACCTTTGTTCTCAAAATTTGTTGCCATTCCCTCGAAGCCTCCAGCTTGAAAAAATAGAATCGGCAATGCAATGATAAAGCAAGTAATCATTAAAATGCCGTTTGCAACATCGGTATAAGCAACGCTCAATAATCCAGCTAATACTGTATAAGCAACAATAAATAATGCCGCAATGATGGTTGCTTGATCCAATGATAAAGTGGAGCCTAAATTATCATGAAAAATAGTATAAATCACTGCACCGCCTGCATTAAACTGATAGCTTACAATCACTAAGTAGGCAGTTAGTAGTGCAATAACTGATAAAATCATCGCCGCATCCCCAAAGCGAGAACCTATAATTTCTGGAACAGTTAATTTCTCTGATGCTCTTGCTTTTCCAGCGATTTTTGTAAGAGCTAACACTCCTAACATACCACCAATAGGCAAAAGAAACCCTGCAGCACCTATTTCAAAAGTCTTTCCTGCATTACCAAGAACAGATCCAGTACCCATCCAAGTAGCTGCCATCGTTCCAACTAAAATCCAAGGAGAGAGCGATCTTCCTGCTACAGCAAAATCTTCCTGATTTTTTATTGAATCTGCTTTACTAAAGCCTATCCAAAGAAGAGTAATGAGATATATTGATATAATTAGGTAATAAATCATTTTTTTAGTTTCCACATAATACATATATTATTTTCATAAATGCAATTACATTGGAAAATAATTATTGGCTTAGTACTTGGGACAATTTATGGAATTGCAAGCGCTGTAAATGGATGGAATGGTTTTACATCTAACTTTATATCACCTTTCGGATCTATTTTCTTAAACTTGCTTAAATTAATTGCAGTTCCACTTGTTGTTTCTTCTTTAATTACTGGAGTAGCCTCCTTATCTGACACAAGAAAACTTTCAAGAATTGGGTGGAAAACAATTGCATTATATATCTCTACAACCGCTGTAGCGGTAAGCATAGGCTTGATATTGGTAAATGTTTTAGAACCTGGAAATGCAATACCTGATAGTTATCAGGAAAGCCTTTCAAGCGAATATTTTAATAAAGCAGCTGACAAGCAAGAAGCTGCAGCAAGCATTCAACAAAATAGAGGTCCGTTACAACCTCTAGTGGACATGGTTCCTGGAAATATTTTTTCTGCTGCATCTAATAACAGAAATATGTTACAAGTTGTTTTTGTATCGTTAATTTTTGGAATTGCATTAATAGGAATCGATCGTAAATATTCAAAACCAGTTCTTGAATTTTTAGAGGGAATCAATCAAATGATTATAAAATTGGTTGAGATGATAATGTATTTTGCTCCATTCGGAGTATTTGCATTAATAGCAAAAACTATTAGTTCTGTATCTGGTGATATTTCACAAATTAGTGAAATTTTATCTGCGCTAGTTTTCTATATGGGTGTTGTTATTTTAGGTCTTTTTGTTCATATGGGAATAACCTATATGACTTTACTTAAAATGTTTACATCCATCGATATCAAACATTTTTTAAAATCAATGGCACCAGTTCAGCTATTAGGATTTTCAACTAGTTCTAGTGGAGCTACTCTACCAGTCACAATGAAAAGATGTGAAAAAGATTTGGGAATCACAGAAGAAATTTCGTCTTTTGTTCTTCCCTTAGGTGCAACTATCAATATGGATGGTACTGCTCTTTATCAAGGAGTTGCTGCTGTATTTATTGCTCAAGCTGTTGGTATGGATCTAACGCTAGCTAATCAATTTACCATTGTTGCTACCGCTGTATTGGCTTCAATTGGAACTGCGGCCGTACCTGGCGCAGGAATAATTATGCTTATCATCATTCTTGAAGCAATTAATGTTCCAAGTGAAGGTATAGCTTTGATACTTGGTGTTGATAGAATTCTTGATATGATTCGTACTGCAACGAATGTTACTGGTGATGCTACTGTTGCTAGTGTGATGGATTCTTTAGAGCGCTAATCCATTCTTTGTATTTTTTAGTAATAGTATCCTTAATATCAGATATCTGCAAAGACCTTGTCGCTGAAACCATTATACTGTCAGGAAAAGTTTGTTTTAAATATGAAATCTTATCTTGATCCACTAAATCAATCTTATTAAAAACGTACTGATAATCAATTTGATCAGCGTGTATTTCTTTTAATACACTCTTGATAGTTTCAATTTCATTGAATAAATCTTTTGAGTTAGCATCTAAAACAATTAACAGTAAATCTGAGTCTATCACCTCTTGAAGTGTAGATTTAAAACTAGCGATTAGATTATCAGGTAAGTTTCTAATAAATCCGACTGTGTCGCTTAATAAAATATGATTATTATTTCCAATATAAAGTCTTCTTACAGTTGTGTCCAAGGTTGCAAATAATTGATTCCTTATTAATACATCGCTTTTAGTAACAGATTTCATCAGTGATGATTTTCCAACATTTGTATATCCTACAAAAGACGCTCTAAAAAACGATTTTCTTTTTTTACTTTGAACGCGTCTTTCAGAATCGATACTTTTTAATTTTTTCTTTAATAATGATATTTTTTTTCTGATGATTCTTCGATCAACCTCAATTTGAGTTTCTCCGGCACCAGCTCTAGTACCAAAGCCACCCATTTGTCTTTCAAGGTGAGTCCATAATCTAGTTAGACGAGGTAATTGATATTGAAGTCTTGCTAGCTCTACTTGTGTTTTGGATTCTTTTGATTTTGCGTTTCTAAAAAATATTTCAAGGATTACTCCTGGCCTATCAAGTAGCTTTATGTCTTTATTAAGCTTTTGAAAATTCTTTGTTTGCACAGGACTAAGATCTTCATCAAATATAATGTAATTAACTCCAAGCATTTTTGCCTGTTCAATAACCTGCTTAGCTTTTCCGCTTCCAATAAAATATGCAGGATTGATATTGTTAATTTTTTGCTCAATTACATTTTTTACTTGAATACCTAACGTTGAAATAAGCAAAGATATTTCTTCAACGCTATTGTGATAATTTTTACTGCTTTTCCAAATTCTTGGAGCAACTACTAATGCCTTTTCTTTTTTAGGATTCATTCACAATTACTTGCTCATAAACGAGCTCTAAAAAAAGATCGTATACAAATTCATTAAAAAATTTATTAGTCCAACTACCATCTAACTGAGTAGCAACAAACAAGATATCAGATCCAAAAATATTTTTCTTAATTACAAGAGGATCGTTTGTAGAAAGTGAAAAATATACTTCTTCATCTTTAAAATTTTTGATTTCAAAAAATCTATAAATTTGAAATTCATCTTTGTTGGTAGATAAATACTTTTTTGAATATTCATTCTTTAAATTAAAAAACTGGTTTTTTGAGGATCCCCTTATTGCTTTTACATCTGGGTAATCTAATGTTTGAGATAAAAATAATTTATCAGTTTCATGATTTGACATCATAAATAAAATTGGTTTTTGCAAAAGCATAAATTTTTGAATTTCTCTAATTAGATTATTAGAAAAGTCATCAACATTCTCAATTATAAGTATATCAGAATTACTGAAATTATACTTTTTAAATTTTTCTGTTTTAATTACCTCACTATTAAATAGCCTATTATATTCTATTAATTCATTAAAAATACTTTTTTTATCAGAAATAATAATTACATTTTTTTCTTCTCTTTTTGGAATATCTATATCGAAATAATTAATAACTAAGTCATTTTGCGAAAGTTTAATAAATACCGAATCTGCTTCTTGGCTTACAGGTATTTTTTTGTAAACATTATTCAATGAATCAATTTCAAAATTGAATTCACCACTCAATTCTGATTTAGTGTACCAACTTGCTTTAACTGAACTGCTATCTGGGTTATCAAAATTAAAATTTATTAACAATGAATCAGAATTGATTAATGAGAAATCATTCGCAAAAAAATTAATACTCATTTCAGAAACTTTAGTTTGATTGTTTTCTTGTATAGAATCATCTACGCAAGAAAAAAAATATAATGATAATAATATGGCTAAGTACTTTTTTGTCATTTGACAACAACTAGGTTAATCTTTGATCCTTGAGAAACCTTTGTTCCTTCATTAGGGCTTTGGCTGATAATAGTATTTGGTAAAAATTTGTTGTTCTCAACATACTGAATCTTTCCCTCTTTAAAGCCTTTTTTGTCAATGATTGTTAATGCTTCATTAAGAAAAATGCCTTGGAAATCTGGAACTGCAACTAAATCATTAGGTGCAAGACCATTACTAACTTCAACTCTTACGCCAAATCCTTTTCTTATACTATCATTTTCTGATGGACTCTGCCAAGATACTATACCTTTTGGATATTTAGAGCTAAATGAGAAATATATTGAATCTAACTCTATACTATTCTGATCTAGTTCAATTTCTGCTGCTCTTAATGTTTTACCGATTAAGGAAGGAACAGCAATTTTTTGATTAAATTGAGTTATTTTTACCTTGATAGATCTTCCAAGCTTAACCTCTTTCCCAGATGCTGGAAATTGCTCAAGAACTATATCAGGATTTAAATCATTAGTAAAAATTGTATCTGCAACCACCACTTCAATTCCTTCCGATTTTGAAAGTTGGTTAGCCTCATTCAGAGTTAAACCTTCCAAATCAGGAATAACTACTATATTTCTAGCATTCACATATAGTGGCATTAAGATGAAATTAAATATCAAGAGAACAATGAGACCTGTTGCAAAAAATATTGATAAATTTTTTAATAATTTACTCATACTAAAATGTTTGATTTTAAGTTTTGATAACCTACGATGAAATCCTTGCAATTCATTACTTTTTTACCTTCCATTTGCACCTTAGTCACTCTAAGAGACCCTTTACTACATTTGATATCAAAAAAATCTTTTTCTACATTATATATATATCCAACTTTTTGATTTATTTTATCATTTACAACTTGAGCCTCAAATATTTTTAATCTTTTTTTATTTAAAATTGTGTAGGCTCCTGGCTTAGGGCTAAAAGCCTTTACCTTTGCTAATATTGTATTGGCTTCTTTTGTCCAATCTAGTATTAAATCTTCTTTTTTTATTTTTGGTGCAAGGGTTACTTTGCTTTCATCTTGAATCGTTAAATCTAATTGATTATCTAAACATTTTAATACTGAAGATTTAATCAATCTTGCTCCAATTTTACTTAATTTTTCTGATAATAATCCAAAATTATCATTTAACTCTATTTTTACTTTCTTTTGGTTAATAATTTTTCCAGTATCTACTTTCGGCTCTATAAGAAATGTTGATATACCTGAAAATTTATCTTGATTTAAAATTGCATGTTGAATGGGCGCTGCTCCCCTATACTTCGGTAGAAGTGAAGAATGTATATTAATTGATCCATATTTTGGAATCTCTAATAATGCTTTGGGTAAAATTCTATATGCAACAACTACAAAAAAATCAGGATTCATTTCCTTCAATTGTTTAATAAATTTTTGATCTTTTAAATCATCACCCTCAATTATATTAAAATTTTTTTCTTTAGCTAGTTGCATTACGGGCGTATCAAGTATTTTTTGACCTCTGCCCATTTTTTTTGAAGGATTAGTTACCACAGCTTTTAGATTAAAATGATTATTACATTCTAATAAAGTAGGATTAGAAAAATCCGTATTTCCAAAAAAAATAATGTTAATGGAATTATTTGACATTACTTGATTTCATCAACCTTAATGCTTTATCATATTTTAGCAAATCTGCAGGTGTTGCGTAATCAGTAATAAGTTTTCCATCAAGATGATCATTTTCATGTTGAATTACTGTAGCAAGAAACCCATTAAACTCCTTTATGTGAGACTTGAGATTATGATCAAGATATTCATAGGTTATTGATTCATATCGTTCAACATTAATTCTTATCTCAGGAAGTGATAAACATCCTTCAGAATCAACGCATGACCCTTCCCCTTTAATAATATGCCCATTTATAAAAACCATAGGAGAATCACATTCTTCAGTATGAGAAATATCAACCACAAAAATACGTTTATTTAAACCTATTTGATTTGCAGCTAAACCAATACCGTCAAACTCATACATTGTATCAAACATGTCATCAATCAACACTCTTATATCATTAAAATTATCAATATTTTTTGATTGAGTGCGCAACGCTGGATGTCCAAAAGTGACTACTTTTTTAACTGCCATAAGTTATGCTGCAGGTGAATTTTTTACTTTAGCTATAGCTACTTTATCAACAGTTAGTTCGCTATCATTAGAAACTTTTATAACCACTCTATTGCTTTTAAGCGCAGTGACTTTTCCATGAATTCCGCCAACTGTAATAACCTTATCTCCTTTAGATAGATTTTCTTGCATTGATTTAATTGATTCTTGCTTTTGAGTATTAGGTCTTAGAATAAAATAATACACAACAAGAAAAATTAGAAATATTGGCAATTGTGAAAGAAAAATATCCATAAATGATGCTTCGCTTTGCTGGAGTAATATTACGTTTTTATACATAGATTTAAATTAGTTTATCTCAAGTTCTTTAACAAGCCCATAAGATAAGGTTTGAAAATATATAATGATATTAATACCATAAACATATTTGATATTTTTAATAATATTTCAAATAAAGAATTATCATATTTAAAAATCACTTTATTATTTCCAGCTTCAATATTTACTGCTCTTAAAACACCGTTTGCCTTAAAAATTTTTACTTCTTTATTATCTATATAAGCTTTCCATCTACTTGGATAGAAAATTTCACTTAGAATTAATATTCCGCTATCCGTAGACTCATATTCTACCATAATCTCATGCATACTCCATTCAGTATTTATTACTTTTCCAATTTGATACCTTTTTGATTCAATATCTTTAACAACTGCAGTTTTTAAAGGATTAAAAGCATTTGCATTTAGATAATTATAAATGTTATTGTCCTCACTAATAACATCTCTAACAAACCAGGCTCTAGGTGCGCTATTATCAAGACTATATATAAATACATTCATATTTCCATTAACAGAATTAAACGCAGTACTTTTTACAAATTTTAACATTGAGTGGTTAATCTCAATTGGGCTTATGATATATTTAACATTCAACATTTGCATAACTGGAATTGACAAAAGATTGTTAGAATTTTTCATCAAATCTGTGTAATGACCAAATTTAGCTGGATGGTACCCTCCAACAGATTCAATTCCATAATATTTAAATTTTGGATCAGTAAAAATAGATCCAGCAGGATAAATACGATTTAACCCTAAGTTTTCTTGTAGAAATATAATAGTTTCATCCTCTTCAAAAATTCTATCAAAATCATAATTACTAATAATTTGAGTTTGTCTACCAGAAGCAGGCTGTGGATCAATAATTTGTGAATCTATTCTATAAATATCTATTAAAGAGATTATTAGAAAAATATTCATCACCAATTCAGTATTAATGTTTGAAAATTTATTTTTAAAAATATTCAATAAATCTTTTAGGCCAAATGCACATAAAATGTATAAGCAGAAATTTGAAATAATTAGTATCATACTTGGTACTCTGAAACTGCTGAAAAAAGGTAAATAATTATAAAAGATTTTATAAAAATCTTCAAAGTATTTGCCAAACGATAATAGAATGCTAAAAAGCAATATAATCCAAAAAAATACTCTTTCATTTTTAAACTTCTTTAATGAAAAAAAAGCAACTATAAGTACCATTAAACCTACATAATTTGGGTAGTCTGTAAATGGCATATACCCAGTATACGTTGATCCTCCAAAACCATAAAAATGCGGTAAAACATAAGTAATAAGCTCTCTTGGGTGCATTGACCAGTTTGTAGCATAGTCAAAACTTCCAATAGCGCTAGATCGAATTGAAACTGACCTATAATCTAAAGATGGTAAATAAATGTGCGCAGCGAGCATAAATGCAACAAAACAACCTGCAATAAAAAAGAAGAGGTATTTTTTATTTCTATTTTTAAAAAAAGAAAATATGAAATATGATCCAAGTAACATGCATGCATAATAGGCAATTTGTACATGCGCTCTTTGTAACTGGAAACCAAAAAATAAAGAAAAAATTAATAAATTAAATATAGATTGATCTGATTTGAGATTATGTAAAAAATACAACGTCCAAGGCAGATATGCGGCTGTCATCATTTGACTTCCATGCCCATAAACAATCATAGTTACTAAAAATGGATTAAACATCCATAAAAGACCAATAATAAATGAAATTTTCTTATTAGAGATTAATTTGTTAACCAAAAGGAGCATTCCAACTCCAGAAAAAATTAAATGTATAAACTGAATATTTAAGTCAGCTACTCCAATCAAGTCTAATAAATAACTTGGTAGATATAATAGATTAACATAGGTAAATGCTTCTATAGAAGGCATTCCAGAAAATATCCAGGGTTGCCATTGTGGCCATTCAGATAATTGTTGTCTTGCCTGATCAAGAATATGGTGTATAGCATACGGATTAAATGTATCTCCCGAAGCAAAGGTTTGATTGAGAACAATCACATCAAAAAATAAAAATATTACAGAAAAAATATAGATAGATATAAATATTACAAATTGCATTATATTAATTTTGACTTTAAAGAATCAATCAAGATTATATCTTCTTTGTCAAATCCTAACAAATAATAAATAGTAAAATATGATGATATAACTAAAAATAAATGTATTAATAAGTATATCAATAAAGTCAAAACATTACTTAGTTCGAAATAATCACTAAAAAGTAAACTTAAATACTGTATTATGATAAATGTTATAACACCTGAAATGATAGGCTTTATTAATTTGGATGAAAATAAATTCAAATTTATCAATATTAGGTTTTCAAAATATCTTAAGGTGCTAAGCACAATTAAAGCAAACGATGTTGCAACAGCAGCTCCAGTAAGCCCGTAGAGCGGAATTAGAATTGAATTAGAAATAATATTTAAAACTAATGCTATCGATACATTTAAAAGATTATACTTTGTATATCCGCTCATTGTTAAAGTTGATGATCCTAGTCCAAAAATTGTTTGAATAAATATTCCCAACAATAATACTTTTAATGCAAAATAATTTTGAAACTCTACGCCAAAGACAAAAAGCATTGGTTTAGAAAAAATAAATAAGAAAATAAATACTGGAAGAGAAAATGCTAAAATGTATTTAGAAGAAGATTGGTAAGACTCTTTCATTCCATCAGTATTTTTTTTGAAATAGTGTTCTGAAAAAATAGGAGCAAATATTCCTGCAAATGCAAAAAGTATCATTCTTACTAAGCCAGCTGTTCTCTCAATAGGGTGGTACATGCCCACTTCCATAGCATTTGATAAAATCCCCAACATTATAATATCTATCCAATGCATTATAATTCCAATAGCAGATACAAACATCAATGGAACTGAAAATCTTAAAATATCATTATCTACAGTTGTATTTATAATCTTTCTCAAGCTAATTGAAGAAAAATTCTTCAAAAATTTTAATATAAATATAAACCCAACTATTGATGAAATTATTGTTGGCAATAAGATTGAGAGATTTGTACCAAGAAAAAAATATGAAGCAATAAATGCAATCAACAGTGTTGAAGGATTTACAATTTGATTAACAAATATTTTATATTTTAAAACTTTGAATGCTTGTGTTGCAAATGAAGAAATTAAAGTAAGAACTGTAAATGGAAGACTTATTGCAAAAACTTTAATGACTGTAATTAAAAATAAATCTTCTTTGAGAATATCATTAACTATCATTTCTGCACTAATAAACAATGTAGTAGATATTAAAAGGCTAGATATTAATCCAATTTTTAATGAGCTATATATTGATCGATCAACATTTTCTTTGTCTTCTGAATCTCTGCTAACAAAACGCAAAACGCCATTATCTAATCCCATCAATGCAAATATCTCTGCAATTCTAGTAATAGCATTTCCAAGAGAATATAATCCAAGCATTTGCGCTCCCAGAAATCTTGCCATTATGATTGAAAACATGTACCTAAAAACAGAACCTAAAGACATTCCAGAGAAAGAAAGGAACGCTTCGCTAAGAATAGTTTTTTGATTTGATTCTTTTTCTATCATTTGTTTCTTAAATATAACCATCTTACAAATTGATAAGGTAGGTGAATTAATATCCAGTAGAAACTGATTGATAATAATTGAACGCCTGTTGCGTGTTTCCAAAACAACCTTAACTGACTCTGAAGTTTTAATTTATTTTTTTTAAATGAATGTTCTCCGATTGACTGAGATACTCTATGTAAAATAACTGATTTAGGATTATATATTATTGTTCTATTTAAAGCTTTTGCTCTCAAAGATAAGTCTACATCTTCGCAATACATGTCAAAACTTAAATCAAAATAATTCAGTTTTTTCAAATCACTGTACTTAATACAAAAGCAGCATCCTGTCGCATAATCAGTTTCGTTTTTAAATGAATATTTAGGGCTATCAAAATCTCGGATGCCTACATGACTAATTATTCCTTTCCAAAGATTCACATTTCCTCCAGCATACCAAATTTTATTTATATTTGATGCATAAAGTATCTTAGGCACTGAAATAATTGTTTTTTGTTCATTTAATAATGGTGACACAAGTTCATCAATAAAATCTCTGCTTACAATAGTATCATCATTTAGTAAAATAACATACTCATCATCAGCAAAAGCTATTTGCTTCAATGCTGAATTATATCCTCCAGCATACTTAAGATTTTCGCTATTTCTAATTAATGAATAGTGTGGAAATTTTTCAGAAACCATCTCAATAGTATTATCTGAAGAAGAATTGTCAACTATTGATACTTTAAAATCATTTCTATCAATTTTTTCAATGGAGTCTAAACATATTTCAAGAATTTTAGAATTATTCCAAGTTAAAATTATTAAATGAACCGATATTTTCTCTTTATTAATTATCATTCAATCGTAAGCTTTCTTCAAATTTATTCCAATTAAAGTTCTTTTTATGATTTTTAATATTCTCACTCATTGATTTATATAAGTTATCATTAAAATATTTTTCGATAATAGCTGAGAAGTCATAGGGATTAAGTGATGAAATAAAGCCAGTCTTATTATTAATAATATAATCTTTTAGACCTCCATTTGATGAAACTAATGCGGGGATATTAAAGTTCATTGATAATGATAATACGCCACTTTGTGTAGATTTCTTGTACGGTAAAACTACTAAATCTGATGATAAGAAGTATTTTTTTAGTTTATCTTCACTTACAAAAGTATTGTTAAAAATAAAGTAATCTTGAAGATTATATTTTTCAATTTGCAAATGATATTGTTTCATGCTCATATATGATTCTCCTACAACAAGCACTTTTAATTCTGGGATAGAATCTTTAAGTAGATTAACAGTGTTTATTAAAATATCTAAACCTTTATAGAGTCTTATAAGACCAAAAAAAAGTATTACAGGATGCTCGTTAAATCCAAAATCATTTTTGTAATTAATACGATCATGATCATTAAATTTTTTTAAATAAATAGGATGAAATGAATTTAAAATCTTTCCCTTAGGATTAAAGCTTTCAAGCTTATTTTTCTCTTTATCATTCATTGTTACTATATGAGTAGCTTGCTTTAACATATTTTTAACTAAAACTTTTTCAAGCGGAAAATGATCATGGGATTCAGCATTGTGTATTATAAAATATTTTTTTTTGCATTTAATTTTTTTTGCTATAAAAGAATACATAAAGGCAAAAAATGGGTGCCAATATGAAATGATAACAATATCAGCATTAAACTTGTTTATAAACTGCACTGCACTGATCCAAGAAAAAATATTTAATGGATTTAGTATTCTTCTAGATTTATGATTGCTATTTAGCTTTTTGTCAATTGTCTGGGATTTGCCTGGAAATAAGAAATTGGGATAAAGTTTTTTAAAATTAATCACTTCAACATCGTTAGAAATTTTTAGTTGTTTTATAAGATCGTTGTGAAAATCAGAAATACCTCCTCTAAAAGGTAAATATGGACCAATCGAAGCTATTTTTAATGGTTTATTCAATTATTTCTTTAATGAAATTTTTTGTTTTTTGATTTTTATTAACAATTATTTCTCCTACTAAACCAAAAGTAAAAAGCTGGACACCGGTAATTATTAATAAACTTCCAAAAATTATCATAGCAATATGCTGCTGAAATGAGTGCTGTAAAAAGTACTTTAAATATAAAACATAAAATTCTGCTGATATGCCTGATAAAATTGTTATAAAACCAATCATTCCGAAAAAATGAAGAGGCCTATCCATATACTTACCTAAAAATAAAATCGTTAAAAAATCAAAGAATCCGTGTTTATATCGTTCAGATCCATACTTTGAATCACCAAATTTTCTTTTTCTATGATTGACTGCAACTTCACCGACGCTAAAATTTTTTTGATGAGCAAGCAGAGGAATATATCTATGTCTTCCTCCGTAAAGATTTAATGACTCAGCAACTTCTCTTTTAAAAATTTTAATTCCTGTATTTGAATCTTTAATTTTTAATCCGCTAAAGACTCTAATAAAAAAATTGAAGATTTTTGATGCTATTCTTTTTTCAAGCGGATCTAATCTATTTTTTTTCCAACCTATAACAAGATCAAACTTATAAGACAAATCAATTAATTTAGCTATCTCTTTTGGATCGTCTTGCAAATCTGCATCAAGCGTTCCTATAATCTCACCTAATGAACATTCTATACCAGCTTGCAAAGCAACTGATTTTCCATAATTTCTATATAAGTTAATCATCTTCCATGTAGAATTATCTAAAATAGCGCGTTCAATACTTTGTTGAGAACTATCTGTAGATCCATCGTTTACAAATACAATTTCAACCGAGGAGCTATTTCCAAATTCACTTTTGAGTTCCTTAAAAAGAGATGGAAGAGATTCAGCTTCATTAAAAATCGGTATTATAATTGATAAGCTTTTCATTATTTAAAATTTCGTTTATTAAACTTCATACTATAAGTTTGTTTTTCATTATTTAGTGAAAATACAATCTCATTCAAATAATTACTACCATCAATTGAAATCAGCTTAGTTGATACAATGTATGCATTTTCTAATGTGATGTTCATTTGGTTTAAAATTTTAGGATCACCCCATAAAATATATTTATAAAAACTGGAGTCTATGGAGCTTGAAAGAGGAAAAAAATTGTTAAATTCGTTTTCTGAAATCTCAATTTTTTTTCGAACATTTAGGTAGCGAATTTCCTCATCATTTGCTTCAATCATATAATTTCTTCTACCTAAAAAATCTTTAAATACTATCATTGAAGATTTATTATCTGATTCAAAAATAAATGATGATGTAAAATTGGACTTTCCAAGTCCATTTAAAGTACCAGAACCTATAACTCTTTGAAAATTTTTTTCTAAATCTTCTATCTGAACATTTTTTTGAGAATCAACTATCTGGAAATCGTTATTAGCTGAACAGGAAAAAATAGTACATAAAGAAGCTATTAAAAATATTTTATTACTGATTTTCATTTGAAGATATTTTTGAAATTAAATCTTCATTGTTTTCATCTAACAACAATGCTTTTCGATAAAAAATTAATGCTTCGCTGACTTCATTAAGCTCAATGAGAATATCACCATAATGTTCAAAAATTACTGCGCTAGTATCATCATATAAAATTGCCTTGCTAATAAATTCTTTAGCTTTATCGAGTTCAGATAATTTATAATATATCCAACCAATAGTATCGAGATATGCAGACGTTTGAGGGCTTATTTCAATTGCCTTACTTGATAGACTTAATGCATAATCTAAATCTTCTCCTCTTTCAACTAGGCTATATGCAAAATTGTTATAAGCTTGAGCATCCTGATCATTTAAAGCTATAAGCTTAGTATATAAATCGTCTGACTTATCCCATTCTTGATTTTGATCATAGGTCATAGCAAGCCCATGCATAGCTGCTACTGAATTACTATCTATTGTAAATGACTTCAAGTAATATTTTTCAGCATTTACAAAGTTCTGAATTGAATAATTTGCGAGACCTAAAAAATAATTTACTTCAAAATCTTCAGGGAATAATGCAGCGGCTATATTTAATTCATCTATTGCTTCATCAAATCTTTGCAAGCTAATTAAAGCTAAAGATGAATTGATATACCCTTCTTTTTCATTAGGATAATAGGATGAATGCTTTCTAGAAACCTCTAAAGATAAATCATTTCTAGCAATTTCTCTGTAAACTACTGACAAGTAATATAAAGCAAATCTATCATTATCTTTTTTGGACAATGATTTATTCAGATATTCTTCAGCTGTTTGAAATCTACCCTGTCTGATAAATTCAAGAGCAATTTGATTAAATAGATTATTATAAAATGGATTTGCTTTTAACTCTTCCAGTTCTAATAGATTAATAAGTTCATCAACATTACCACCATTTTTTGATTCTAAAAAACCTCTCATATATTCTGAATTTGATGGATCTGCTAATAATAATTTTTTAAAAATTTTTGGTAGATCCCTATGATTAGAATTATAAGCTAATTGAGCTGCTACTTCGAGCGCTAGTATTAGCTCATTATCTACATTATAAGCTTCTTGATAATAAAGTAGCGCGCCATCGACATCATTTAGTTCAGCTTTTAAATCACCAATAATAAATAGAACATCAGCATTTTTAGGATTTTTTAGCGCAATGCCGTTAAAAATATCTAATGATAATTCGTAATTATTAAGCGCTATATATTTTTTACCTAATGATATTTTATAATCAACAGCACTATCGTCAAGCAAAATTGCTTTTTTAGCTAATGAAATACTTTTATCATACTTTTGCAGCATCCAATAAGCTTCGGACATATTAAAGTAAACTTCAGGGGAATTTGATCCAGCTTCTATAGAATCTTGAAATTCAATTATTGCTCTTGCGTAATCTCCATGCTCAAAGAAAAGCATTCCATCCATAAAGAATTGAACACCAGCAAAGCTATCATTTTTTAAAACCGTACTTTCTAGTTCAGTATTAGAACTATCGATGTAATTATCTACAACTTCAGGGATATTCGTAGCACAAGAGGCTAAAAAAATTAAATTGGTCATTAAAAATAAATTTGCTCGCATAACTATGCAAATTACATCTGGACAAGGATATTTACAATTTTATGAAAAATTAATCTTTATCGCTTACAAATGACCCATTCACGTCATTTAAAATATCAACGTCTTTAATTTCAAGAGTATTTTGATCTTCTGATTCAACTTCTTCAATTGATATATCTTCATCAGCAACCAGATATGCAGAATTAGATGGCTGAAGTAAATAAGCAGATAGCAAAAAGATACACATTACTGAAAAGGTGAGATAAGCAAAGTTTTGTCTTGAAAAACCAAATATTACAGTACTTGCTTTATTAGTTTTATCTAAAGCTTTTATTTTACTATTTAGATTTTTATCAAAATTTTCTGAAACCTTTAGAGAAGGGGTGTTATTCATTGAAATAATTGCATCTCGCACTAAATCTATTTTACTTTGATATTGAGGATTGTCCTTAAGGAATTTTTCAAATTCTCTACGCTCTTTTATGTCCATCGAATTTTCAATCCAATCAGAAATTCTATCTTCAAATTTATTATAATCCATTAATTCTCCTTAAAATGTTTCATTTTTTCCGCCAACTGTATTCGACCTCTATTAATTCTAGATTTTATCGTACCAATCGGTATTTCTAGTATCTTACTAATTTCATCATATGAAAGTTCCTGAAAATCTCTTAGCACGACTGCCATTCTAAAGTTCTCAGGAATCTCCTCTAAAAATTTATTTAATTGATCAACTGCAATTTCATTTTGCACTCTTCTATCTAATGTTTGATCATTAGAATTAATATCAATTACCTTACCATCATCTGTCCATAATGAATCAGTTTGTTTTCTTTTATTTTTTCTTAGCTCAGTCAAAGCATTATTTTTAGCTATGGTAAAAATCCATGTAGAAAATTTTGCTATATTCTTATAATAACTTGCATGAGTATAAAGCTTAATCAAAGTCTCTTGGACTACATCTTCTGCTTGCTCTCTATTATTGAAATATCTAAAAACAAAATTAAGTAGTCGATCTTTATATCTTTTTACAAGCTCATTGTAAGCATTAATATCGCCTTCTTGAAATCTTAGAATAAGTTTTTCATCTGATAGCTTAAACTTATCCTTCACTTTTGAATACTCCGTTGATAATATTTGTAAATTCTGCCTCATCAATTACTTTCTTTGTTTTTAACTTAATATCAATTTCTGAAAAAATTACAATGGCATTTTCAAGCTCTTTTAATGAGTAGTTGCTTGAAGCTGCACTTATTCTATTTATAACTTTTCCTCTTATATTTCTACTTGTTGATTCTAATAATGTTCCATTGTTTTTTTTGGTCAGAAATATGGCTTCCATAATAGTGAACATTGAATTGATTAAATATGATAGGCCATATTGATTTAAAATAGATAAACCATTTTCAAAAATTGCATCCACTCTTCTATCACATATAGCATAATTCAACTCCCATAACTGCTTATCTTTATTAACGCTACTTGATTGGTTGAGTAAGTGTATGAGATCATCTTCTTTTTCAATTGATAAACTTGATTTACTCATTTCATTATAAATTGCTGAAAAATTATTCCCAAAAGTTTCAATCAGCTTTGAAGAGTATGTATTATTTATATTTAGATTTAATTCCTCGGCAAATATTTTAATCCATTGTGTCATTTCACTTTCAAAAGGTGTGGATATATCTATAGTTTCCAAACATTTTTGAAACTCTCTCGTATTAGCATTCTTAACAATATTTGATTTACTTTTATAGTCGAATATTAAAAAACTGTGGTCAACGCATAAAATGTGATGTGTATTATCTGAATCAATTAATGCTATTATAGTATCTTTATCTTTTTTTGAAAGCTTATTAATATTTTTGATTATTACAAACTTGCTACCTGAAAACAAATCCTGTGATCCAAGTGAGTTGACTAGGAATTCAATTTTATCTGCTTTATCTGAACAATCGAATAGAAATAATTCAGTGTCATTGTTGAGCTTTTCTACAATTTGGTCTTTAATATACAAATAAAGAAAGTCGCTATCCCCAGCTAGTAAATAATTTTTACTGAGGTCTAATGATTTTTGTCCTAATATTTTTAATGCTTTTATCATTTACATTAATTCTCTTTGTGATCTGAGGTATAAGAAATACCATAACTTCCAGACTGAATAGGTGTTTTAGTTTCTAGCTCAATTTTAACGACCTTGTCTTTTTTTGTTATTTTACTAACAATAATTACTGCAAAAAATGCAAGAATAAAGCTAATCAATCTTTCAGTAACTAGAGATTGTAGATAGTCATTACTTCCCCAAATTACAGTTACTAATGATCCAGTTAATAACCCAGCAATAATTCCCTGTCTTGTAGTTTTATCCCACCATAAAGATAAAATAATAGCTGGTCCGAATGAAGATCCTAAACCGCTCCATGCAAAACTAACTATTCCAAAAATTGTATCACCGGAATACTCTGAATACATGGCTGTAACATATGCAAATAAACCTAAAATGATAGTTATATATCTCGTGTTCATCAACTTGTCTGATTGTGCAGTTTTAATAATTTTATTTAAACCCAAGTCTTCACTAATAGCCGATGTAGAAACTAGCAGCTGTGAGTCTGCGGTAGACATCATTGCAGCTACAGCTCCTGAAATTAGCAATCCAGCAACCCATGCTGGAAGTAGTGTTTCAGCAAGTAATGGCATTGCTATCTCAGTATCTTTGCCAATAAAAAATTCTTCTCCAAAATATCCAGCAGCAATGATTCCAACCATAAATGCTCCTGAGATACCTGGGATAGCCCAAAGCGCTGCAATCCACTTTGCTTTTTTAATATCAGAAACAGATTTAATAGCCATATATCTTATCAGTAAATGAGGTTGACCAAAATATCCCAACCCCCAACTCATTCCTCCAAGAGCAACTGATAATGCGCTTAGTCCTGTTAATCCTGCAAATAATGAATTTTTATTTACATCATCAAATACCAATAATTCAGCTATACCTTGATCAAAAGATGATAGCTCTACTAAGCCGACTAACGGCAAAATTACTAATGTTCCAATCATAAGAATACCCTGAATTAAATCAGTCCAAGCGACAGCTAGTAAGCCACCAAGAATTGTATATATGATTATAATAATGGCACTAAGAGTAATTCCGTATAATGGTTCAATACCAAAAATAGTATTTAAAATCTTTCCAGAGCCATGAAATTGAGCTGATACATAAAAAGTAAAAAATATCCCAATGATTAATGCTGATATAATTTTAATTACTCCCGATGTATCTTTGAATTTTTTTTCAAGAAAATCTGGAATAGTTAATGAATCAAATTTTTCAGTTTCCTCTCTTAACTTTTCTGCGATTAAAAACCAAGAAGAAATAATACCAATAGTAATACCAATAACTGCCCAAACTTCTCCGTAACCAATAGCAATTGCTGCTCCGGGAAGTCCTAAAAGAAGCCAGGCTGATTCTCCAGAAGCTCTTTCTGAAAATGCAGTAACCCAAGGACCAAGCTTTCTACCGGCTAGCAAGAAATCTAGTTGAGAAGAAACAAATTTATTAGACATTATACCTACTAAAATTATTAGCAGGAGATATATTATAAAAATTGCTTCAATCATGAAATTAGGCTCACCAAAATACAATAAATACCAAACCACCAGAAATTAAACTTTTTAAGAAATTGAACGAGAAAAAATAAACTAAAATATCCAAACATAAATGAAGATATAAAAAGTCCAAGCGCATTAATGAAACTGATTGTTTCGAATCCTTGTGCAAATAATAATTCATAAAATATTGAAAGCACAATAACAGGTATAACCATAAAAAAACAATATTGTATTGATTTCTCTTTATCAAGGCCCATCATTAACGCAGAGCTAATGACCATTCCAGACCTTGAAATACCAGGCAGAATAGCTATTGATTGAAATAATCCTAAAAGCAATGCACTTTTAAGATCTAGCTTTAGTGAAAAAGAGTTTTTTAACAGACTCATCACTATTATTAAACATCCATTTGCTAACAATGAATATTGTACAAATTGGTAATTAAAGAATTGTTCAAAATCAAAAATTAATCCACATATCACTGCAGGAATAGTTGAAATAACTAAAAATTTTAACGTATTAATATGAAAAAAATCACTTTCATTTTTTGATGAAAAAAATGATGCTTTATAAAACAAGAGTATGCTAAAAAGCGTTCCAAAATGTGCTATAATTTCAGCCGAAGCTCCCTCGTTATTAATACTCAAAATATCTTGGAATAATACCAGGTGACCTGAACTACTTACAGGAAAAAACTCCGTTAGCCCCTGTATCATTCCTAATATGATAAAATTAATCAATTCATTCATAATAAATCCAACCCCTTAATCTTCTTGATGTTTTATCTCTTCTATAAGAATGATAAAACTCATTTTCATAAGTACACTCTTCAACATCCCTAACATATGCAACTCCTAAACTCTTTAATTGCGATGAAGCAATAGACTGTAAATCCAAAAAAAGTTTACCGTTCTTATTGACAATAAATTTACTTCCAAAATAATCAATAAATTCATTTTGAACCTCATAATTCTTCTGTGAAATAGATGGACCTATTAAAACTTGAACAGTGGAAATATCTTTTATGTTACTTCTTAATACCGCGCAAGCATTTTCAATTATTCCTTCTTTTAACCCTTTCCATCCCGCATGTACTACTCCTATAAAAAAAGGCAATTCATTATAAAAAAAAATTGGAAGGCAATCAGCAGTTTTAATTTTTAAACTAATATCCTTATTCTTTGTAAATATACCATCAGTATCTATACTTACAAGATTACTTTTGTCTACTATTTTGACGTTAGTTGAGTGTGTTTGGTGCATAGATGCTTGAAGCTTGTTTGGATTAATATTATCAATTTGTGCGTTTGAAAAAATTATTTTGACTTTTTTTGATTTAACTTTTTTAGAAAATTCAAAAATCATATATCAATTGGCATTATAAATTTTTCTATTAGAAAATCTTATAATTTTTGGAGAAATATTAGAATTTGATGAAGAAAAATTAAAACTTCTTGTTACTCCTTCAAAATTACCATTTGCATTAAAAATAAATTGTCCATTTTTAAAACTATTATTCAACAGATAATTTGAAAAATCTAATCCAAAGTGAAATGCATTGTTTAAAGAGCTGTCATAATTAAATTCATTTTCCTTAATGTATTTCGGCATATAACTAGATACAAAGAGCATATCAGAAATATGTGGAGAAATAGTTTCCTCTTTTAACAAGTCAAGGTCAAGCCAATGTTCATTTCCCATCAATTGCGCATCAAGATTTGATAAAGACACCTGAGAAGCAATGAATTCTAGAGAATTACCACTTACTGGATAAAATATTCCATCAATGGTTTCTAATACTACCCTAGTTGAGTCAATGGAATCTTCTTCTTCTATATTAAACATATCATAGACTTCATTATTATCAACCTCAAACATTGAATCTAAAACATCAATATCAACTCCCAAAAATTCTTGATATTCATTTTTTGTTTCAAGATCCCATGCAATATTTCTCAACTCCTTGAAATTTGGACGCAAATCAATTGCGCTATTCTCATCATACCATCCAATGTAAACAGGTTCTTTGTTGAGCTTATCCATAGCCAAAAGAAATGAATCTACCTCTTTAATGCCCAAATCTGTTCTAGGAGCAATAATCGCTACATTATTTAAATCTGAATCTCCTAAAACGTGATTTGCTAATAATTGATTTTTATAATCGATAGATGGCTTAAGTAGATATACATTTTTATTAATTTTTGATAAATCTGATAGAGCGCTAAATGGAGAAAAAATTGGAACATTTATATTAGAAACAGAACTAGCGCCCGCAATGAGATTTTCATCAGAAAAAGGACCGATAATTGCGCTTACATTATGTTTATAAACCAGTTCTTTAAACGCTTCCACAGTTAAAATTGGATCACTATAGTTATCAATAACAATAAATTGAATCTTTTGTCTTTGTTGGGATGTTTGATTTGCCTCCAAAAGACCTTTCAGGAAAGCATTTGAGATTGTTGAATTTTCATTTGTAAGAGGAAGAATAACTCCGACTTTTTTGGAAAAAGTTGTTTCAGAATCAATATTTCTATTTAAAAAATTATAATTACTTCTAAACTCTCTATCAAGCATGCTTAGATTTATTTTTTGGAACTTTTCAGCAGTATTTGACGAACCATCAAAAGCTAAAGTAAATGTTTGCGCTAAAAGAATAATATTTTTATTTCTTTCGTTTTCTTCAAGCAATAAAAGCAATTCCAGAGTATCATATTTTAGATTAAGAGGTAATAATTTGGCTATTCTTCTATTAATTGTTTTCTTTGATCTTGAGTCTATATTAACTCTCCTTGCATCAATGTAGTTTTGAAATGCAAAATCGTAATATCCTTTGACCGAATAAATATCTCCCATAGTCAAATAAAATGATGTTCTTAAGTTTACAGGTAAATTAATAGGATTAATTGCCTTTGCTCTTATAAGCGCCAAATCTAATTCGCCAAGATTGTACAGAGCTTTAATTCTTATGACTTCTGCGTGACTTGAATAGTTCGTATTTAAAATTTCACTATCATCTATTCTTTTGATAACAGCATTATTTCTTTGTCTATTAATGTCATCTACCAGAGATTTAATAAACTTCTCATTTATTTCATCATCTATAGATTGAGCAAAAAGACTTCCTATCAATGTTATATATACTAGTAATTTCATTATAGTTGAAATATAAGGTTATTTAGTCAGTTTTAAACATATTTACAAGTATGACACCTATTACAATTAGGAATAATCCTATGATTCTAGGAACATTTAATGTTTGCTTATAAAAAACATAACTTAAAATTGCTACAGAAAACACACCTAGACCTGCCCATGAAGCATAAACAATAGATAATGGTAGCTTTGTAACAGTAATGGATAGAAAATAAAAGGAAAGAAAGTAAAAAATAGAAACAAAGCTAGAAGGCACTAATTTCGAAAACTCTTTGGTCGTTGGAAGAAGCATCGTTCCAGCTACTTCAAAAGCTATTGCCAAAAATAATACTAAATAAGTATTCATAATCTATTCAACAATGTTATTTTTGTTTAGGACAGATTGATTAATATTCTTGGGAATCAATGAGTTCACCATCTTTGAAGGTTTCTTCAAACAAGATTGTTCCGTTTTCAGAGTAATATTTCCAAAATCCATTTTGTTCACCATCTTTGATGATTCCTTCTGAAATGAGTTGTCCGTTGTCATAGTAAATTTTGTATGGTCCATTTAGTTTACCATTCTTATAAGTATCTTCTCGAACGATTTGTCTGTTTTCGTTGTAGTGTTTCCAAAGTCCATTTACTTCACCATCTTTGTAGGTTCCTTCTGTTTTGAGTACACCGTTTTCGTAATAGACTTTCCAAAGTCCATCTTGTATTCCATCTTTGTAGATTCCTTCTGAACTGAGTTGTCCGTTTTCATGGTAGAGTTTGTTAGGTCCATTTAGTTCACCATCTTTGTAGGTTCCTTCTATTTTGAGTAGACCGTTTTCGTAGTAGACTTTTGTAGTTCCATCTTGTTTACCATCTTTGTATGTTATTTCATCATTGATTTGACCGTTTTCAGAGTAGTGTTTTGAAGGTCCATCTTGTTTACCGTCTTTGAAGAATGATTCAAGTCGGAGTTGACCGTTTTCGTAATAGACTTTCCAAAGTCCATCTTGTATACCATCTTTTAAGACTACTTCATATTGGAGTTGACCATTTTCAAATAAAGAAAATACAGGACCAGAGTAAGGTTGATTAGTATCCTTGGTATAATAAACATTATTTCTTTCAATTAACATTGTATCAACATTTATTGGTTCAGGTTCAGGACTTGAACACCCAATCAAGATTAATAAGAGTAATGGTAGTAGTTTTTTTATCATAACGATATAATTTAAGAAAGAATTAATGAATTGGGACTATAAAGGATTTCTGTTGGGGTTTGAGTGATTAGTATTCTTTGGAATCGATGAGTTCACCGTCTTTATAGGTTTCTTCTTTTTTGAGTTGTCCGTTTTCAGAGTAGTATTTCCAAAGTCCTTGAGGACTTCTATCATTACTATACTTTCTTTCTGATTCTATATTTCCATTTTCAAAAAAAGATTTAATAGGTTTATTTGTAAAATCATCCATTAAACCTTCTTCTTTAATTTGTCCATTTTCATAAAATTTTTTGTATACATTATTAGTATAATCACTTAAGTATCTAAGTTGTCCATTTTCATAAAAATATTTCCAAACTCCAGTATTCTCTTCTTCATCATCTTTAAATCTACCTTCTACCCTCAACTGTCCATTGGAATAATATTCTTGATTTAGACCAACAGAAAAAAGGTTACCCTTACAATCTTCACAACCAGGTGGACGGTATTTTGAAGTACCTTTTCTTTTTATCTTTCCATCATTATAATATTGAGTATATGGACCTTCTGGATAACCATAGTCACCGTTGTATGAAGACTCACCAGAAATTTGACCATTTTTACTATAACTAAACCACTTTTGAACCTTTAAACCATTTTTATATGTTCCAGATTCTCTTAATTGACCATTATTATGAAAGGTTTGAGATTTTCCATCTCTCTTCCCATTTTTAAAAATACTCTCTTCACTTATTTGTCCATTTGGATAATATGTTTTACTAAAACCATTACCTACATTATCTTTAAATATTCCTTCAAATCCAAGTGTACCATCTTCATAAAATTGTTGAATGAGTCCATTAAGTCCTGTTTCTGTTACGGTTCCAACAACTTTTGGTGAACCATCTGGATATGTTTGGAGAACTTCTTGACTAAAAGAAATCCCAAGTAATAGTATTATTAGTAATTTTTTCATTTGATTAAATGTAGGAAAAATTTAAGTAAGAAAAAGGTGTTTTATTGAGGATGACTATCCACCCTCCATAACTTATTCTACGGTCACACTATACTCTATGGAGGGTGAGAACAGAAAGAAACCCTTCCTATTTTTTGAGTTACACACTTCGTATTGTTTTAATCCAAACACATATGAATTTAATGAAGAATTAATCAATTGGGACTATAAAGGATTTCGGTTGGGGTTTGATTACTAAAGAAGTTTTTCTCTATGTCTTTTTAAATATTTTTTCATACCATCATTTACAAATCTAAGTTTCATATTGATATTGATTCCTAGTTCTGATAATTCAATAATATTTATTTTATCAGAAACTAACATAGAACCATCATCATTAAATGATATAAGATACTTATCAAACAAACCATCAAGATCAGGGGACAGTAATAAACCGTTGTCAACATCAAGTTTTTCCTCTTCATTTGAATCTCTCCATGGTACAATATGTGATGAAATTAAAATCTTTTGAATTTCACAACCTGTCACAGAACATTTGTAGTCCCATTTTTTTAGTATCTCTGTTCTATACCAACCCTGACCAACACGGTTTGTAACCATTCCTTTTCGTTCAGTTTTAGAAGGTTTTTTATAGTTCTTTTTTCTTTTATCTGATAATTTTTTTGATAAATCTACCTCTGTTATCTTACTTTCCGATTTCCATTCGATAATATTTCTATAATTTTGATTATCTAATAACAACTCATCATTATAATCAATATTATTAAAAATTATATGAACTGGATTCTTTGTTCCTTCTTCGTGTTGAAAAAATTCCAATCTTCCACAGTAAATATATGGTTGAGTATTACCTTTAATTGATTTTTTTATTCTACAAAAAAGTATCACTTCTACTTCTTTATTAACAATCTCTTGAATTCTTGGTGTGTTTAAATGTTGTTTATTTTGACTATCCCAATGAAAGAAGTCATTTTCGAAATAATCATTATAAATAAATTGTTCTTTCTTTTGAGACTTGTCCAAATCAGTAAATAAGATAGTTGTTGAAGAGTTTAGACAATAAAATATCCCTTCTCTACTTGAAGAAAAAGTTGATTCATCAATTAGACCTAAAATTGATTTTCTTGAATATAAATTTCCAACAATAAATTTTTGATTGTAACTCACCCTCCAATTTACGAAAGGTTACGTTCTATCTATTGATTTTTTTGGATTTGTCGACGAGAAAAGTGTTATTCGACTGTCACAGACACATTATTGGAGGGTGAAAATAAACCCTTCTTGTTCTTCGAGTTAAATGTTTCGTATAGTTTTAATCCAAACACATATGAATTTAATGAAGAATTAATCAATTGGGACTATAAAGGATTTCGGTTGGGGTTTGAGTGATTAGTATTGTGAGTTTAGAATTTTATTCTGTTGTTCAACTCCGTCTTCAAAAATTAGTTCACCTTTTTTTTGTCCATTTCTATAAAAGAGTCCCCAAAATCCCTGTTCTAAATCATTCTCGAACAAACCTTCCATTTCAATTTCACCTGTCTTGTAGTAAAAAGTAAAATAACCATGTTTCATACCAAGACTATTATAAAACCCTTCCATTTTAAGACTACCATCGGGATATAAATGAATGAACTTTCCAGTTTTGGTACTATTTACTATAGTTCCTTTTTCAAGGTACTCAAATATTTCTTTTTTATATTTCCCGGAATAAGGTTTAAGAACAAAAGATTGTTTGGTTATACCATAATCTTTTTCATATACTTTTCCATTTCGTTCAACTAAGTCTCCGGATTTACCAATCCATTTTTCTTCATCTCCAGAACACCCTATCAAGATTAATATAAGTATGGGTAATAGTTTTTTCACCCTACAATTTACGAAAGGTTACGTTCTATCTATTGATTTTTTTGAATTTGTCGACAGGAAAAGTGTTATTCGACGGTTACAGATTTTGCCAAATTTCGAGGTTGATCAACATTAATTTTTTTACTAACTGCTATATAATATGCAAATAATTGGAGTACTATTGTTGCTAAAACGACAAACATATAATGATTTGTTTTAGGAATTAGAATCAAATCATTTGCGAGATTTTTCAATATCTTATCTCTAGAGTCTGTAATAATAATAATTTTTCCTTTTCTGGATTTTATCTCTTCAATATTAGATATAATTTTATCATAAGTTTTATCTTTTGGTACAATAAATACATTTGGCATATCTTCATCAACCAAGGCAATTGGTCCATGCTTCATTTCTGCAGCTGGATACCCTTCGGCATGTATATATGATATTTCTTTTAACTTTAAAGCACCTTCAAGAGCAACGGGGAAGTTCAACCCTCTACCTAAATACAAAAAGTCAGATGCATTTTTATACTTCAATGCAATTTTTTTGATATCTAACTCTTTTCTTAAAACTAACTTTACTTTTTTGATAGCATTTTTGTAATCTAGGTGTGCTTTAACAGAATTTTTAGTCAATAAATTTCTAGAGCGACCTAATTTAAGCGCTAATAAATACAAAACGGTTATTTGAGCTGTGAAAGCTTTAGTAGAAGCAACTCCCACTTCATGACCACACCTTGTAAAAACTCCGCAATTTGTTTCTCTAGAAACAGAACTACCTGGAACATTACATATTCCAACTGTAATAGCTCCTGCTTCATTTGCTTTATGAATAGCTGCAAGAGTGTCAGCGGTTTCTCCAGATTGAGATATAGCGATTACTACACTATTATTATCTACCAATGTTTTGTTATACCTAAATTCTGAAGCATATTCTACATGCACTGGGACCTCAGCAAATCTTTCAATTAAATTTTTTCCAATCAATCCAGCATGCCATGAAGTTCCACATGCTGTAATAAAAATTTTATCAGCTCTCTTAATTGCTGGCCAATATTTAAACAAGCCTTGTAAGAGAATGCCATCTTTATTAACTCTTCCTTTGATTGTATTATTTATTGTTTCAATTTGTTCATGGATTTCTTTGTGCATAAAAAATTTGAATTTTCCCTTGTCATAGTCGTCTATTTTATAATCAATTTTTTCAACTTTTTTAGGCAAACTTACATCTTTATCAATTGAAGTAATTTTGTAGTCATTGCCATCAATAATTGCCATTTGAGCATCTTCAAGGTATATTATATTTTGAGTATGTTTAACTATAGGCGAAATATCACTTCCAACAAAAAATTCTTTATCCTTAATACCTAAAACTAAAGGACTTCCTTTTCTAGCTGCAATCATCATATCAGGAGATTTTTTATTTAATACAACAATACCATAAGCGCCATCAACACGCTGAAGCGCTGCTCTTACAGATTGTTGAAAATCTAGCTTTACGTTTTGAAAAAAATATCCGATTAACTGAACTAAAACTTCAGTATCGGTTTCAGATTTAAATTTTACTTTTTTAGATTGTAAAAACTTTTTTATAGGATCATAATTTTCAATAATTCCATTATGAACTAGAACAATATCGCCCGATTGATCTTTATGCGGATGAGAATTAATTTGATTAGGCTTACCGTGAGTTGCCCATCTAGTATGAGCGATTCCTGAACCTCTACAATCTTGGATAATGTCTTTGTTTTTTAAAAGCTGTTCTAAATGCTTTACTTTTCCGCTTTTTTTTGTGATAGACAATTTACCGTGCTTGGTCAAGCAAGCCACACCAGCAGAATCATACCCTCTATATTCTAGACGATGCAGTCCATTTAATAGAATTGGATAACAGTTTTTATATCCTTTATATGCTACTATACCACACATGTTAAAATATACATTTAATTCTTTAAAATTTAAGTTGTTATTTGAAGTACCATTTTTACATTCCCTCTTTCGTATTTTTGAGAATCTAATACCACTTCTTTAAAGCCGTATTTATCATAAAGGCTCTTAGCTACAATAAGAGAATCATTCGAAATAAGAAAAATTTCAATGGCATTTTGCTTTAAAGCAAATTTAATGCACTTGTCCATTAATAAATTTGCAATCCCCCTTCCTCTATAAGAAACCTGAACAGTCATCTTGGCAAGCTCATAAATTTTTTCTGAATTTCTGATCATAGCAACCGTGCCAATTACTTCACGGTTACTAATTGCAAAAAATATCTGACCACCATTTTGAACAATTTTTTCAGGATTTAGTAGATCTTTTTTATCAGAATCTTCTAATACCCATGATTCTTCTATCCATACTCTATTAAGCTGATAAAATTTACTGGCATACTGACTTTGGAAGTCAGTTACTAATATATTTTTCATTCCCACTCAATAGTTGCAGGAGGCTTTCCAGTGCAATCATAAACTACTCTGCTAATTGAAGACAATTCATTTACAATTCTATTTGATACTTTTCCGATAAATTCATAAGGCAAGTGTGCCCATGTAGCAGTCATGAAATCTACTGTTTCTACAGCCCTTAAAGCTAGCACATCTTCATACCTTCTTCCGTCGCCAACCACGCCAACAGATTTTACAGGAAGATAAACCACAAAGGCCTGGCTAAGGTTATTATACAGGTTATGTTTCTTTAATTCATCAATAAAGATTTTGTCAGCTTTTTGTAAAATAGTTATTCTAGTTTCATTTACCTCTCCCATAATTCTAATTCCAAGACCTGGGCCAGGGAAAGGATGTCTAGAAAGAATATGATTTGGTGTATCTAATTCAGCTCCAATTTTTTTAACCTCATCTTTAAATAACTCTCTAATAGGTTCAAGTAATTTTAAATTCATTTTCTCGGGAAGCCCGCCAACATTATGATGTGACTTAATCACGCTGGAGCTATGATTTTCTGAAGAAGATTCTATGACATCAGGATAAATAGTTCCTTGTGCTAACCATTTTACACCCTGAATCTTATTTGCTTCCCTTTCAAATACATCTATAAAAGTATTTCCAATTATCTTTCTCTTTTTTTCTGGATCAATCACTCCTGCAAGCTTTGATAAAAATAGTTCTGAAGCATCTACCATTCTGATATCAATACCTAAGGCCTCAAAAGTTGACATAACCTCCTCAACCTCTCCGATTCTTAAAAGTCCATGATCAACAAAAATACAAATTAGATTATTCTTAATTGATTTATGCAGCAACATTGCTACAACTGAAGAGTCTACACCTCCAGATAAGCCTAATAAAACCTTCTCATTTTTGACCTCTGATTGAACATTTGATACCATCGATTTAATAATGTCTGATGTAGACCAATTTTTTGAACACCCACATATCTTGAAAAGAAAATTAGATAATATTTTTTTACCTTGATTTGTATGAGTCACCTCTGGATGAAACTGAAGACCATAGATATTTTGACTAATATTTTGAAAGCCTGAAATAGAACAATTTATTGATGAAGCAATTACCTCAAAACCTTTAGGTATATCTGCGACCTTATCTCCATGGCTCATCCATACATCAAGCAAACCTTTATTTAGATTAACTCCTTCAAACAACATTGAACTATTAACTAGGGATATTGAAGCATGTCCAAATTCTCTGATATCTGATGTAACTACATCTCCACCTAATTCTTTTGCTGATGTTTGCATTCCATAACAGATCCCTAAAATTGGAATACCTAAGCTAAATAAATTATTATCAACTTTTGAGGCTGTATTGCTTGTAACTGTTTCAGGTCCACCAGATAAAATTACACCTAAAGGATTCATTTCTATAATTCTATCTAAAGATAAAGAAGGAGAGATAACTTCAGAATATACACCAATCTCTCTTACTCTACGAGCTATCAACTGAGTATACTGAGAACCAAAATCTATAATTATAATTCTATCTTTCTTTTTCATTGAAGCACATCCAATACATTCGATATTTTTGTTTTTAGATTTTTGCGATCTACTACAAAATCAATGAACCCTTTTTCTTTTAAAAATTCTGAAGTTTGAAAATGATCTGGAAGATCTTGGTTAGTTGTTTGTTTAATGACCCGCTGTCCAGCAAAACCAATCAAAGCTTTAGGTTCCGCAATAGTAATATCTGCTTGCATTCCAAAACTTGCTGTAACACCTCCTGTGGTTGGATAAGTTAAAATTGATATATATAATCCACCCTTCTTTGAAAATTTTGCAAGATGTGTACTAATCTTTGATAACTGCATCAAAGAAAGTGCTCCTTCTTGCATACGAGCACCTCCAGATTGACATAAAATAATTAAAGGACAATTTTTTTCACTAGCAAAATTAATAGCGCTCGATATTTTTTCTCCAACTGCACTACCCATACTGCCACCAATAAATTTAAAATTCATAATACAAAGTACAATATTTCTTTTATCTATTTTTCCATAAAAACAGTCAACAGCTTCTTTATTTTTAGGAACTTTATTCAAAATTTCTTCATAAGATTTATTTGCTTTAAAAGCTAACATATCAATGGAAGATATATTAGAGAATAATACCTGCGCCTCTTCATCTAGTAAGATTTCTTGATATTTTTTACTTGTAATAGGGAAATGAAAATTACAGTGATTACAAATAGAAAAAGATGCTTCTAATTCAGGATTATATAGAATTTCTCCGCATGAACATTTTCTCCATAAATCGCTAGGGAGATTTTTCTTAGTATTTTGTTCAATATTTTGTTTTTTTCGAGTGAACCAGTTCATTTTATTTTATTTCAAAGTTACCAACATAATTTGGAACTAAGTTGTCTAAAGATTTTGTTTTTAACAACTTAAAATTACTAACAGCAATTTCAACTAGATTATCAATATTCAAATCAATATGCTCAATATTAAAGTTGCTCATTTTTAGTTCGTTAAAATAATTATCTGGACCATTATAAATAATTTTTTCTTTCAATTTAAATACATCGTTAATTGTTACTGTTGAAGGTTTTGACTTTTGCATCAAAACATTATCTTTGCAGTTTATAATCACATAAATAAAATGTTTTACCATGAGAATAAATCAGAATATGAATATTATCGTCAGTAAAATTATGTATCAATGTTTCGAAAGTTGAAATAGGTATTATTGGAATATCTAGAGATATTGACAACCCTTTAGCATAACTCATTCCTATTCTTAAACTAGTAAATGATCCAGGTCCAGTAGATATGCAAACTGCATCTAAATCAGTATGCTTTAAAGAACTATTTTTAAGAATTTGTTTAGTTAACAAAGGTAATGCATTGGCAGTATCATTTATTTTCGATGAGGAAAGTTTTAGTACTTTATTATCTATATATAAACC